>CACNQV010000003.1 GCA_902622665.1 uncultured Candidatus Actinomarina sp. | reverse complement strand
CCAAACTTTTGTTCCTGTAATTTTATATGTTCCATCTTCCTGCGGTTCTGCTTTTGTTGTAATTGTTCCAAGATCTGAACCAGATTGAGGTTCGCTTAAGTTCATTGTTCCAGTCCATTCGCCGGAAACAAGTTTTGGTAAAAATTTATCTTTTTGTTCTTGGCTTCCATGAAAATTTATTGCAGAAATCGCTCCGGCACTCAAACCAGGTGCAAGACCAAAAGCTAAATTGGCTGTGCTTAGAATTTCTAAAGTTCCACCCGATAGAGTTATCGGCATTCCTCCTCCTCCAATTTCAGAGGGTAAAGATATTGATGCCCAACCTGCTTCAGCAAACTTTTTGTATGCATCAACAAACTCTTCAGGCATTGTTACAACACCATCTTCAATTGTTGCACCTTGTTGATCTCCTATGGCATTAATTGGAGCAAGAACCTCCTCAGAAAATTTTGCACACTCTTCCATAGTTGGAACAACAATGTCTTCAGAGAAATCACTAAATGCTGAAATTTTGTTTAATACGTTATAAGAATCTATAACTTCATAACCGAAGACAATATCTTTAACTGGAGCTTTATACGGTACCGCCATAGATAACTATATTACTATCTTTTTTTGAAAAGTATAAATTGCTATCGAGGGTTTACGTCTACAAGCTCTGCTATTTCATCAATTTTGTCAATTGTGGGCTTTTCATTTGTGCCAGCTACTATAGCTCCTGCCGCACATGCTTTTTTAATATTAGAGATTAAATCATTGATGCCAAATGCCGCAATATATGCTGCGGTTGCATCACCGGCGCCATTTGAATTAATAGTTTTAAAATCAGGAGGAACTATCTCAATAGTTCCATCTAAACTAATTAGTCTTGCAGGTAAGTTAGAAGAAGTTAATAAAATGTACTTTACAATTTTTGAATCGATTAAGTTATTAGCTTCATCAACACTTATCTCATCTTTACTGACAATTAAAAAATCTAAATTGTATTCAATGGGATATTCATATCCTGTTTGACATACAAATAAATTGCTCCTTTTTTTAACAGAGCTAATCTCATTTTTTATAAATCTAATAGAGTATCTGTCTAAAATTAAAGAATCAAAATCATCTAAATTTTCTAAATTAGACCATTCAAGATTTTGATATCCCGAAGAAACAATTGTTCTTTCACCTGAAGAATCTACAAAAATTGAACATGTTGGAGTCGTTAATTCATTAATGATTAAATTCTCATAATTTATGTTATTTTTTTTCATGTATTCAACCAGATATTTTCCCATAGGATCATTGCCAATACTGTTACCTCTTACATGAACAGATTTATTCCAACTAGATATTAACTCCGAGCAATTTATTGCAGTCCCCCCTGCTCTTATAATTGATTTTGAACTTCGAATATCGTCACCTTTATTTGGCAATTCATCAACAAAGTAAATTAAGTCTGGATTTAAAGTCCCAAAGCAAAGAACATTTTTAAAAGTCATGAATTAATAAATTTGTAAATTATACAAGTCCGCTAATTACTGCACCTGCAACTAAAATTGCGATATAACTAAACAAACCTCCAACTATTGCTGCAAGTTTCATGCTACGAGAGATTGCGCTAGGCCCAGCAAGATGATATACCAAAACACCAAAAAATGGTACAAGGTAAACAACACCTAACCAAACATACTTCATACTCCCATTAACTCTCTGGTTAGAGTCAATATCTTTTATTGCCAAAGCAGCCCAAGCAGCATACAACACAAACGGCATTAAATATCCGTAAAGTTGGAACAATAACTGCCATATTGTAGGGCTTGAAATAGGCACTCCGCTCATAATTATCTCCTTTTCAGAATTGTAGTAATTTTCCAAATCCTCATTAAGCAAGTTTGTTGGTACCTGAATTGAGTCTAAATCAGGCACATAAAATAAATCTATTGCAGGTGATGGTTCGTTAATATTTGTAAACTGCATATTTTTTTGTTCTTTTGGCCATGGATATTCTTTATATTTATCTTTGTCAAGATCAGTTGTTTGTGCGTCTGCAAAAAACCCAGCAAGCATCATCAAGCCAGAAGGGTCACCCTGTAATGGAAACCTTGAAATCAAGTTTGAAGAGTTTACTGATGAGCAATTATGAAGCTGTTCTAAGAGTGGTGGAGTACTTGTTTGGTAAATATTTCCTTCAAAACAATTTCCAGGACCCCACGGGCCGGCAAGTGCTAAATCAGTATATCCAGAATCTAAAACGACATTATCTTTTATACTCACGTGCTGTGAAAAATATAAATTTGCATCCAACATAGGACTAGCAACTATGCCATAACGGTCATGGTTAACAACTAAATTTTTCTCTATGATGTCGCCCACTCTTCCAGGAACAACTATTCCCATTCCCTTTGCAACAACACCAAATCTATTTGTTGGAGCTCCATAATTGTTATTATTTACAACTAAATTTCCAACAATTGTAGTTTCTCGTCCTGGAGGGTTTAGCTCAGAGTCAAGAGTATTTGGCACTATGCCCGACATATTATCTCTCCAAATATTGTTATAGAGGTATAAATGACCTCCTGCATTGGTTCCTGAGTAACCAAGCGCATTTCCCTCTACAACATTATCAAATATTAAAGAATTACATGGATAGCATTGTCCTATATAGATTCCACTGTCAGGATGTCCAGATGCGTAAACATTATCAAATATTCCATCGGTAGAATTAAACGCGTAAACCCCATAATCTCCATTATTGTAAACAGTTAAGTATGAGCCTTTAAATCCCTTTGATGTATTCCAATAAACACCATTTAAAGTAAAGTTTCTTACAGATAGGTTTTCAACAGTCACACCATCAGTTTCGTAAATCTGTATTCCATTTTCACTCATAAACTCACCGTCAATAATTACTTTGTTTCTATCAGTGCCACGAAGGGTTATGTATGACGTAGTCACTGTAATACTTTCGTTATAAACACCAGGGCCTATAAGTACTAAATCTCCTGTATTTGCATTATCCACTGCATCTTGTATTTTTTCGTATGGTTCATTTTTTCCAACTTTAAGAACATTGTTTGTCAAAGTTATCGAAACTTCCTCGACTGTTTCTGCATAATCTATATCGCCTACAACAATTGTCCCAACCATCCCTTTGTTATTAGTTCCATGATATGGACAGTAATATTCGTATATACCTGGCTCATTAAAAGTGTGTTCATATTGATCACCTTTAGTGATAATTCCATATTCAAAATAGTCTGATGAAATTGCTTGCCACGAGCCATCACTTGCAATTACATTGTGGTTATTTGCTCCATCAGATTCCCAAATTACAGTTGTTCCTGGGTCAACATATAGAACTCTGGGGGAAAATTCATCATCAACTACTCTTACAATTTGTGGATCAATGCTTGAAGCTTCTTCAGACCCACATCCAAATAAGAAAAAAACCATTAAAAAGCACAAAACTTTAAAAAATATTGACATACCAAAGCTTACCTCTCTATTATTTAGCAGTCCATTTAAAAGTAATTTTAAGATTTTTATATTATTCTTTAACTGTGGAAGAAGAAAGATATCCTTCTCAAAAAAAACAATGGGTATGCCCTAAGTGTCAATCTACCAGTTTTTCTGAAGATATTGTCACAATGACAGGCAAAACTTGGTCTCGTTTTATGAATATTCAAAATCGTAAATTTTTAGCTATTACATGCTCAAACTGTCAATACACAGAATTTTATAAAGGCATTTCCAAAGGTTGGGAAAGTATTATTGATTTTCTGGGTAATTAAGCTTGTATCCAATCCTCAGGATTATCATCAACAAAAAAATCTGAAACTAATGTTGCATCAGGATCAACAGCATATTGGTCAAAATCTGTAATTCCTTCTTCTTTTAGAACATCTTGGTCTAAAAAGAAGTTACCAGTACAGCTTGAAGAATCTCTTTTTAATACTGCATAAGCAGCATCCGCATATATAGATGGTTTTCTAGATCCTTTTACTAATTCAGCGCCAATTACATTTCTAACAGCCGCAGTATCAAGTGAAGTTCTTGGCCAAAGGCAATTTGACGCTATATTGTGTCTTCCAAGTTCTTCAGCTAGGCCGTGTGCAACTAATGACATTCCGTACTTTGCGGTTGTATAGGCAAGTGTCATACCAAACCACTTTCTTGCTATATCTAGTGGTGGTGAAAGGGTTAAAATATGCGGGTTTTCCCCATTTATTAAATGAGGTATGCATTTTTGACTTAGCATAAAGGTTCCACGTACGTTGATATTATGCATCAAATCATATCTTTTCATGGGAGTATTTACTGTGTCAGTAAGATGGATTGCGCTTGCATTATTGATACAGACATCTATGCCTCCAAATTTATTTACTGTTTCTTCTACTGCCGCTTCTACCTGTTCCTCAAATCTTATATCACAGACAATCGGAAGTGCATTACCCCCTATTTCTTCAATCTCATCTGCAGCAGTAAAGATTGTACCTGGAAGAGTAGGGTGAGGTTCTGTTGTTTTTGCAAGTATCGCAATATTTGCTCCATCTTTACCGAGCACTTTTGCAATTTCTAGACCAACACCACGAGAACCTCCGCTCATGATTACTGTTTTGTTTTTAAAATATGTCATTTTTATATTCTATTAAAATTGTGTATTCTCTGTAGAGTCTTTTTTTGAAAGTAATTCAGAACTCTCTCCGAGTAAAGCTTCACCAATCTTTTCATAATAATTTCCACCTACTTCTTGTTGATGTCTGATTCCCGTGTAGCCTTCTTTAGATAGTTTTTTTTCAAATTCTTGAAGTTCAATTATTGCACTCATATTTCCACCCTTATATTTATTGGCTAAATCGTACATAGAACTAGCTAATGAATGAAATCCTGCAATAGAAACGAATTGTAATTTATAACCAAAATCGTTGAGATTATTTTGAAAATTCTCAACTTCTTTTTTAGTAAATTTATCTAACCAATTAAATGATGGAGAACAATTGTAAGCAAGTATTTTATTTGGAAATGATCTTTTGATTTCATCAGCAAACTCTTTTGCAAAACCCAAATCTGGTGTATTTGTTTCACACCAAATTACATCTGCATATTCGGAGTAACTTAAAGATTTTGAAATAGCCAATTCATGATTTTTTTCAATTAGGAAATAACCATCAGATGTTCTATTTTTACTAAGATATTTTCGATCCCTATCATCATAATCTGAAGTCATTAATTTGGCATTTAATGCGTCAGTTCTTGCAATAATAATTATTGGAACGCCCAAAACATCAGATGCTAATCTTGATGAATTTATTTTTTTAATATATTCGTGTGTTGGAATAATTACTTTTC
Organism: uncultured Candidatus Actinomarina sp.; assembly: GCA_902622665.1. Classification (GTDB taxonomy): domain Bacteria; phylum Actinomycetota; class Acidimicrobiia; order Actinomarinales; family Actinomarinaceae; genus Actinomarina. The sequence continues at coordinate 88,828 of CACNQV010000003.1, read as the reverse complement.
CACCAACATGCCCACATTTTTTTTCTGAAGCTAGTTGATCTTCAAAATGAATTGCTGATGCACCGGCATTTATAAATTGATTAGTAAGCTCGTAAACATTATAAATACCTCCAAAACCTGATTCCCCGTCGGCAATTATTGGTGGTAGCTTATCTTTATTTAAATCTGCCATTCTTTTTAATAAAGTGTTGTTTATTTTTTCAACAAAATTTGGAGTACTATTTGATGGATAAAGAGAAAGATCCGGATAGGTATTTACACCTGTATTACTTTCTGCCGCAACCTGCCAACCACTTACATAAATAATTTCATAATCAAGATGAAACATTTGAAGGGCCTGCTGTGCTGTTGCAGCTCCTAATCCAGAAACCCATTCATTTTTTCTTTCTAGTAGGCCTAAAAGAGACCTAGATCCTATTTCAGATAAAGTATGCTCTACTTTTAATGAAGGCCTTAAGGAACAAATACTATGTGAAGAGTAATCTCTTTTTATATAAGACCACCTATCTGACTCTAAGTATTTTTCAACGGCCTCTTTAGTGTTAAAAGCTCTATTCATAAATTTAGTGTTGGCTTGCAGCCACACTAGCAATAATAACTATTAGAGTCAACACACCTGCAGATGCAATTAAAACTTCGCTTCTTGTAATTTTTATCTTAGGCGCTGCACTCATTACACTTGCAAATAATAAAATTGCTGCTGAGATGATTAATGCAAAAAGAGGTGCATATTCATGAAAGTTAAGGAAAACTTGAGCAATAGCCACTGCAATTAAACCACCAACAATAATCGAACCTAAAGGAATTACAATTGAACCAACAATTCTCTGTCGTATTTTTTGAGCTTCAGTATCTTCATAATCTTGTAAACCTTTAGGAACACCAAGAAGCATAGTTATTGTGGATATGATTGCTTGAACAAGTGTTGATAATATTACTATTCTCCAAAAAGCTCCACCAACTGCTATTAAGTTAATTACAGGATCTTCAGGTAAGATTGGTTCAATAGTTTCTCCAATGCTATTAATTATAAAAAATGCTGTTGAGGACCCAAAGACTAGACCTAATCCACCACCAGTAAATATAGATTCTCTATCGGAAGTTAGTATGCCAAATCCTTTATAGTTTGAATCTAGAAATTTTTTTATATTCAATGAATTAAGTATTCCTAAAAAACTTGTCGATAGTGAAATAATTAATACAAAAGATAGAGCATTGTATTCAGCAATCAGCTTTTGAGTTTCTGCTTCAAGTATTAACCCATCATAAAGATATGAGCTGGATAGTAGTCCTTGAACAAAACCAGCAACAATTCCAAACCCTAATCCAAATTTAAAAGACTTTAATATTTTTTCACTTATATTTACGGGCGGAGGTAGGTCTTCTTTTATCAAGACTGTAGTTTGGATCGGCTCTACGATATTTTCAATTTCAACTTCTTCTACTTGCTCTTCTTCTACTTCAGTTGAATTAACAGCTACTTCTTCATCAGCAACAGGGGATACAGCCTCCACTTCTGTTGTTGCGCTGGGAGAACTCTGTATTGCTTCACCACCACTCCAACTTCTTAATACATCGTCTACAGACACTCCAGATACTGCAGCTCTAGCCTGTGCTGTTCTTGAAACAAGCATTTGTGGAATACCAGTGGCTGAACTAACCTGTTCTACTAGTTTTTCGTCCATAATAAATCTCTATTATTCTAGTCAATGGAGTTGTTTCTAACTACATCATCAAACGTTTTTTCATCTTGATACCATCTCATCCAAATTACTAAGATAGATATCCATAAAATTATCCCACCACCAAGTTTTAAAATCAATCCTGCTAATGTTTGATCATTGATTACTGATATGCTGAATATATTATCACTAATTACATAAGCGGAGTAAAGCGGTTCAGTTCCAAATGCTAAAAAACTAGCAGGTATTGTTGGTAGCAAAGATTGAAGAAATAAGTAACCAATTTTTGCTGCTGAGTTAATAGGCCTGATTTCTTCATTAAAACCAATTACTGGTACCCACATGTTTAGAGAGACTAGAAGCATTATTGAATGAATAAAAAAGTGCGCGAGAGTGTTAGTTACCATCAAATTTACAACAGATGACCAATGCATACCTACCATTACAAAGTTGAACATAAAAAATGCAACTACTGGTTTAGAGGTTATCTTTAAAACTTTAATAAATAGCTTTACTGAAATAAGTTTTTTCATTTCTTTATGCATACCCATTAGTAAAAGAGGAGGGGAAACTAAAGCTAGAACTAGATGCTCTACTGAGTGAACAGAAAATAGATACTTTTCTCCAATATCATGTATTGGATAATCAGTAAATATCCACAGAATTAAAAGACCAGAGTACCAAGTTTTTCTTTTAGGTTGCTTAATATGATTTTTGTTAGTGGTGAATTCAAAGAAAATAATAAGGGTTATAACTAAAGCCCATACGTCATAGTGAGGATGCCATGTTAAATTTTGCATTTACAACCTAAAAATAATTCGCTGAGGCTCTTTCTACCATCACAATAGTGAAAAGTATTAAAGCCAGAATCATTCCTCCAATAAAGAATCTGTTTATTGTTTTATTTTCATACCGCAGATGCATAAACCAGCCAACTACAATTATGAATTTACCTACTGCTAGAAATATAAGGAGTGGATCAGTAAAAACTCCAACAATATCTTCTGTATAGTACAAAGCAATTTCTATAGCTGTTAAAACACCAAGAACAATTGCTATTTGAACATATTTTTGAGGAGTCGGGTGTTCTATATGACTATCAGACATATCAAATCAAATAAACTACTGTGAACAGAACAATCCAGACAATGTCAACAAAATGCCAGTAAAGAGCAACAAACTCTAAATTCATTCCACCCTCAAGCGTTAATCCTTTTTGCCTTTGGCCAATACCCCAAAGTGCTAAAAGCAGTACTACACCAATAAATACATGCAATCCGTGAAAACCTGTTAAAACATAAAAAGAAGAACTGTAAATATTAGTACTAAGTTCAAAACCTTTATGATAAAACTCAGTAAATTCATATATTTGTCCTGCTAGAAATACCGCTCCTAGCATTGCTGTTGCTAGAAGCCATACTCTAGTCTTTTCTTGATCGTTTACTTCTAGAGCATTATGAGCCAACACCATCGTTAATGAACTCATCAATAATATAAATGAACTAATAGAAGTAAATGGAATATCGTAGACATCAGTTAATTTCATTCCAGGAAAATCACTCCCTTTAAATATCATAAATGTGGTAATTAAAGTGCCAAAAAATAAAATTTCTGTGGATAAAAATACCCACATACCAAGCTTTCTAGTTTCTACACCTGTAGGTTCATGTGGATAAGCATGGGAGTCACTCATGAGAGTCTTCAAAAGCTTCTTCTTCGAGTGGCTCCGTACCCCAACCAAAACCTCCAATGAGCAACAATATAGAACCTATAAGTGCCAAGGGTATTGATTTATATATAACCGCATACCCTAGAAATGGGAGGCCTGAGGCCAGAACAATTGGGAAATATGAAGGGCTAGGTAATTCTATATGTTCGCTTGGATTTAGACCTTCTTCTTCAAGATCAAGTAAAATTTGATCAGCTTCTGCACGCTTAACAGCTCTACCTTCTTCGTCTTCTGAGTACTTTGTATGCCAAAAGTCATCGAGAGATTTGACAATGGGCGCTTTTGAAAAGTTCCATACCGGTGTAGGTGAAGGAATAGTCCATTCAATTGTTCTTGCATCCCACGGATCAAATGGAGCTTTTTCACCATTTCTCTTGGAAAAAATCCAATTAATCATAAATACAATTATTGATAATGCAATTATAAAAGCACCAACCGTTACAACTATATTCCAGAATTGCAAGTTTGTTTCCTCTGCATATACCCAGGTACGCCTTACTTGCCCTTGTAATCCAAGCCAATGCATTGGACCAAAAGTCAGGTTAAACCCAATCATCATTAACCAGAAGTGAATCTTACCAAGTGACTCGTTGTACATCTTCCCCCAGACTTTTGGGAACCAGTAATAAAGTCCTGAAAAAATTCCAAATAAAGCACCACCAAATAAAACATAGTGAAAGTGAGCAACAACATAATAAGTATCTGTTTGTTGTGTATCAGCTGGAACTATGGAGTGTGTTACCCCACTCAAGCCACCAATTAAAAACATACCAATAAATCCCAAAGAAAATAACATTGGAGTGTTCAGCTTTAGCTTTCCACCCCATATTGTTCCAAGCCAATTAAATATTTTTACACCCGTTGGGACTGCTATAACCATTGTTGACAAACCAAAACCAGCTTGAGCGACTGGACTAATTGCTGAAGCAAACATATGATGAGCCCAGACTCCAAAGCCTATAAAAGCAATTCCAAAGCCTGCAAAAACTATTGCAGCATAACCAAAAAGAGGCTTTCTTGAAAAGGTTGGAAGTACTTCTGAGACTATTCCAAATGCAGGTAGGATTAATATGTAAACTTCTGGGTGGCCAAATAGCCAGAATAAATGCTGCCATAGAATAGGATCGCCCCCTCCCTCTGTTAAGAAAAAAGTCGTTCCAAATTTTCTATCAAATGTTACATAGAAAAGTGCTATTGCAATTATTGGTAGAGAAAAAGCGAGCAAAAAAGAAACCGCAAAAGTCATCCAAGTAAATACTGGCATTCTCATGAATCTCATACCTTCTGTTCTCATATTGATAATTGTTGTAATAAAGTTAAATGCAGAAATTAACGATGCAATCCCAAGTATCTGCAAACCTATTGCCCAATAATCCATTGCAGTACCTGGCGAGTATTTCATTCCAGCATTAGGTTGATAACCAAACCAACCACCGTTTGGTGCCGAGCCTAACCATCCCACTTCTTCAGCTAAATAACCACCTTCTGGAGCTCCAGCAGTTCCAAATATAAATGTAGAGTATAAGAATGCTCCACCAAATATAAATATCCAAAATGAAAGAGCATTAAGTCTTGGAAACGCAACATCACGCGCTCCAATTTGTAGTGGAAGAAGGTAGTTAAAAAAGGCAGCACTAATTGGCATAATTGCCAAGAAAATCATTGTGGTTCCATGCATTGTGAACATTGCATTGTACTCTGCCGCTGTTAAGAAATTATTATCTGGTTGTGAAAGCTGAATTCTAAGAACTAGTGCTTCAAGTCCACCAATCAAAAGAAAGAAAAAAGCTGCATACCCATACATTATCCCAATTTTTTTATGATCAACTGTAGTAATCCAGCTCCATATACCAGTTTCAGAAGAGGGCCTTCTAAAAATACTACTTTGTCTCTTTGGCTCTATTATTTTTGTCATTTAAGTGTTCCTAAATACGCAATTAAAGCATTTATTTCCGCTTCAGTCAATTCTAGATTAGGCATAAATGTACCAGGTTTTATTTCCGCAGGATTTGCAAGCCATTTACTGAGATTTTCTCTGTTGTTATATAGAGCGGCACCAGCAAAAACATTTCTGATAGCAAAATGAGTTAAGTTTGGAGCAATTCTATCACCTTGTACATCCCAAACACCATCGATAACATGGCATTGAGTACATCCAGCATTTAGATAAACTTGTTGACCTTCTGCAGCTAAAGAGTTGTCCTCGAGTTTTACTGCATTTCGTTGTTGATCTTTTACCCATAATTGAAAATCATTTTCGGAAAGCGAAAGCACTCGACCCCGCATTTTAGAGTGGCTTAAACCACAGTATTCACCACATTGTGCCCAAAACTCATCCGGAGAATCAGCATGTAGATTTAAATAGGTAGTTTGTCCCGGGACAAGATATCTTTTTCCATTCAATTTAGGAACCCAGTAATTATGAAGAACATCATTAGACCACATTTCTAGCCTAATGGGCCTATCCGCTGGTATTACTAGAATATTTGCTGTAGTTATTCCATAGTCTGGGTACTTATATTCGAACCACCATTGATGACCAATTACTTCAATTTTTAGTGCATCTTCTGGTTCATTTGCCAAGTCAAAGATCGTTCTTACAGTAGGTACTGCAATGACTGCCAAAATGATTACTGGAATGATTGTCCAAAGAATTTCTAATTTAGTGTTTCCATGTATCTGTTTCGGTTCAGGGCTATCTGGTTTTTCTTTGAAAACAAAAATAGAGAGAAGTAATGCTCCTTGTACAATAACAAAAATAACTACCGCTATCCAAAATGTTAACCAGAATAATTCATCAATTGACCTTGCATATGGACCCTCTGGACTTAAAGAATCTAATGGAGCATTTTCAATACAAGCGGATAAAAAGATTAAAGCCAAAAACCTCAAATTCTTTAACTTAATAATGTTTTTCACAAGCATATTTATATTATCAACAATTATTAAGGATAGCGCTGAAACCATATATAGTGTAATCATAAGTACTATGTCGTTATGGACACTGTTAGCAAAAAAAACATATCTAAATTTATAAGGCTTTCAAAATTAAGAATTGTTGAGCTTTTATTAATCACTACGGTTCCTTCAATGATTGTATCTATATATGGTTTTCCACCTCTTAAATTAATAATTTTTACTTTGTTAGGTGGAACGTTACTTGCTATAAGTGCAAATGTTCTTAATCAAATATTTGAAATTGAAACTGACAGACTTATGGAGAGAACTGCAAAAAGACCTCTTGTAACTGGAGAGGTTAATAAGAAGAGCGCTTATGTTTATTCAATTTCACTTGGATTAGTAGGATTTTTAATTTTATATACACAGACAACAGAACTAGCTGCATATATTGCTCTTTCTGCAAATATTTTTTACTCTTTTATTTACACTCTTATTTTAAAACCAAGAACAAATCAAAATATAGTTATAGGTGGAGCTGCAGGTGCAGCACCAGTTCTAATAGGGTGGTCTGCTACTGGTACAAATTTAGACACTGGTTCATGGCTTTTGTTCTTATTGGTTTTTCTTTGGACTCCAGCTCATTTTTGGGCTTTATCAATTGATAAGTTAAATGATTATAAAGATGCAAATTTTCCTATGCTTCCAACTCAAGAATCTTACAAAAGAACTTCTATATTTATCGGAGTATATTCATGTGCAACTGTATTGACTTCATTGTTGCTCGCTCCAATTCTTCAATTAGGAATAGTTTATCTTTTGCTGTCACTAATTTTTGGATTTTATTTGATGTATAAGTCATACCAGCTTTATAGGAAACGAATTAAAGCAATTTCATATTTTGTATTTTCAAATACATATCTTGCTGTAATTTTTCTATCTATGGTCGCAGATATATTCATAACCTTGAGTAGTATCTAAATATGCAAGAACTTTTATTTTCGATTACTTATCCGCCAATACCAATAACTCAAGTTGGTCCAATTTCACTTTCCTTGCATGGAGTTTTTGCTGCGATAGGTTTTTATTTTGGTGCAAATCATGCCTTAAAGTTGTCAGAAGAAGATGGTGCTGATAGTGAATTATTTTCTGAAGCACTTACCTGGGCTATTTTTGGTGCGATAATTGGAGCTAGATTTTTTACAATTCCTGCTCAATGGTATGCAAACCCAAACTATGGATTTGATGAGATCTTCACTCTTGCTGGCAGCTATTCAATTATGGGTGGCATGGCCGGTGGAATAATCGCTGCATACTTAAAAATTTCAATCCTTAACAAGAAAGATTTCAAACAATATGGAGATTATGCTGCCACAGGATTAATACTGGGAACAGTTATTGGAAGAATTGGTGATTTAGCAATTGTAGAGCATTTGGGAAGAGCAACAGATTTTTTTCTTGGTTACGAAATTAAACCAGGTTACGATGTTGCGCCCCAACATAATTCTCTTGAGTGCTTTGAGCCTTTAACAACATGTGGAACTTATCACCACGTAGCCATGTACGATTTACTTCTTGCATTGTTGATTTTTTATATCTTTAGAAATCTTCAGTCTCATTTTACTTTTGGTAGAGGCTCTTGGATTGGGCTTTGGGCTGTATGGTATGGGTCACAAAGAGCTGTTCTTGATACGTTAAGATTTGGAATGGGTGATTCAACAATTGGGAGTTTTACTTGGAATCAAATTGGTGGACTGATGTTGGCAGTAATTGGTTTATTTATTTTTTTAAGTAATAAAAATATTAAAACAAACTAACAAGAAACAGAATATAAGCAACAATAAATAAATATCCGAGTAAGGAATTTCTTTTTATTATATTTCTTGAAAGAAAAATCACAACAAAAGAAACAAAATACATAATAAAAAGCTGATAATCAATTACAGAGCTAATTTCACCGGGACTTATCATTATTGCTGTTGCTCCGACAAGTCCGATATTAAATAAGTTTGAACCAAAAATATTTCCAAAAACTATATCAGGTTTACGCATCTTTGCTGCTGAAATTGTTCCAGCAACCTCTGGCAGGCTAGTGCCAATAGCAATAATTGTTGATCCAATAATTAGTGAAGACACTCCAAATAGCTCAGCAATTGCAACAGCATTGTCTACAACTAATTGGCTGCCATAGAGAGTAGCGAGAAGTGATAATCCGCCTCTTAACCATATGTAATTTTTTTCTTCCCCAAGTAGCTCTCCTTCATCGACACTCTCAGTGCTAATCATTTTATAAATGACATAGATCACAAGAATTAGTAAAACTGCTCCAAGTAAAAAAGGAAACTCATTGGTAATTACATAAGTAGAAACAAAAACTGTTGTGAGTATTGCCATCCATACTGGACTGATTTGATTTAATTTTATTTTTTGTGAAAAATCTTTAGGTAATGCTAAATATAAAACAGCTACTACAAGTAAAGAATTAGCAATATTGGAACCTACTATGTTGCCAATACCAAGATCCAGGTCACCCTTCAGCGCAGCCCCGGTACTTGCAAAAAGTTCAGGAGCAGAAGTGCCAAACCCAATAAATGTTGCACCAATAATCGAACTCGGAAGTTTGAATTTTAAAGCTATTTGGACTGCAGAGCTAACCATTTCATCAGCTCCCTTTACTAGTAAGACTAATCCAATCGAAAACCCAACAAGAAGAATGATTATGTCCATGATTTCAATTTTCTATTTAGAATCTCTCCATGCAATCCACTTTTTTACTTGTGTGAGGTCGTATCCTGGCCCATTCACAGCGAGCGTAATTTCAGTTGCACCAGCTTCTAGCAAATCATCTGCCAAATCTATTCTTTTTATATCAATTCCAATTGATCTTTTGATTTCATTTGGATCTCTTCCTACTTTGTCACACCAGTCATTAAGTACATTATTTTTGTGTGCGACTGTTTCAATCCCACTTCTTTCATCAGTTTTTGTTGCAAATCCATGCCATATATCTGCATACTGAGCCACTAATCTTAAAGTAACTTTTTCTCCACCACCACCGATAAGAATAGGGATTTTTCGTTTAGGTTGAGGATTGAGTTTTCCCATTCTGTTAACAATTCTTTCGAGTGATTTTTCTAATTCTTTTAATCTCCATATTGCAGTGCCAAATTCGTAACCATACTCTTCATAGTCTTGTTCAAACCAGCCTGAACCTATTCCAAAAATTAATCTACCATCTGATATATGGTCAACAGTTCTAGCCATATCAGCAAGTAGTTCTGGATTTCTATAAGAGTTACATGTTACTAAAGGACCTATCTCGACAGAGTTAGTTACCTCTGCCCAACTTGAAAGCATTGTCCAGCATTCAAAATGTTTACCTTCACGTCTTTCTCCTTCGGCCCACTGGGTTCCATCTTCTTTGTATAGGGGGTAAAAATGATCCCAATTATAAATTACATCTGCACCTATTTTTTCAGACTCGATTGCAGCAGCCCTTATTTGATCGTACTCAGCATGTTGTGGTTGTAAAAATACAGCTATTCTTGGTTTCATATTTATTCTCCTTACAGTTCAAATTTAGTATTAATAAACTCATCCTTTATTGTGTTTTTAAATTTTATATTCGCATCCAATCGCTCAATATTTTGCTTTGTTATTTTTTCGGCTGATGGAAGTGGATTTTCACTAACAAAAGATTTAATTTCTTCACTTAGTAACTCGTCATATATTGATGGCAGAGAATCGAGTATTCGTGATGCTGTCCATCCAGGCATTAATTCGAGCAAGGCGCTCCAATTATTTTTTATTTCTATAAATCCATTAGAAGCATTCTTAGTATTTGAAAGTAAAGTAGCGATTATATAAGGTGCATCTGCTCCTCTGATTGTTTGATCCAAAATTGCTCCAATTACATTTTTTGGAGTACCAGGGTCGCTTAATGTACCGATGACCCCTCTGTATCTTGCTTCTATTTGTGGTGATGATGAATTTTTAAACTTTTCAATATATATTTCTGAGGAACACTCTTGATTCATTCCAGCAATTGATAACACCAAATTAAAGTAATTACCATCAGCGTATTCTTCATATTCATTTGAAATAAACTGATTTGCAAAAAATTCAATAAATTTTGAATCTTCAGTTATCTTTGCATAAGTCCCACACAGCAACGATCTTAACTGGGATTCTTCTTGATCAAATTTATCTTGGTACTCTTTTCCTAGAGCTTCTATTAACGGATAGCTGAATTCTTTAACATAATTTTTAAAACTATCATTTTCTCCAATTTTTGCAAAGGCAGAAAAGATGCTACTTATTAAAGACCAAATATTTACATCTTTTTCAACTGTGTATAAGTTTAAAAGTTTGATAAAAAGTGATAGCTTCAACTCACCTATTCGCAATGACATCCACGAATCTTCTAAAATTCTATATTTTTCGTTTAAGTCAAGTTTTTCAAAATTTAATAATATTTCTTCAAAGATATCTTCACTATATGATGAGTGGAAAAATGACCACCCACCATTATTTACAAAAGGAATTGCACCATCATTTTCAATCGTGATTGAATCAGAATCCATAATTAACTTATTAACTTTATCGCTGTCTAAGTATCTAATATTTAATGGCACGCTCCAAAGAGAGCTGTCAGTGCTTCCATCAATCAAATATTTCTTTTGAGATATTTTAAAACTGGAACCTTCTTTTTCGATATTTATAATTGGATACCCTTCTTGTTGTATCCATGTAGGAAGAATTTCATTAAGGTTATAAGAACTTGCACTTGTAAGTTCGTTCCAAAGGTCAGAAGAGTGTGTATTTTTATATTCGTATTTTTTTAGATATTTTCTCACACCATCCTTAAAAGTTTCCTCACCTATAAATGTTTCAAACATCCTCAGTACGGTAGAACCTTTTTGATAGGTTAATACATCAAACATTTCTTCCGCTTCTTCTGGAGTTTTTACTTCGAACTCAACTGGCCTTGAAGACTTTAATGAATCAACTCCAAACCCTCTTGACCTGTCCAGGTTCATCTGATTCCACAATTTAAACTCGGGGTAAGTAGCTTCAGAAGCTATAACTTCCATTAAACTTGCAAATGCTTCATTTAGCCAAATACCATCCCACCAGTTCATGGTTACCAAGTCCCCGAACCACATATGAGCTAATTCGTGAGCAATTACTTCAACAGATCTTGATAATTCTGCTCTTGTTGCTTTTTCTACATCAATAAGAAGTAGCGTTTCTCGAAAAGTTACGGCTCCAACATTTTCCATTGCACCCATAGCAAAATCAGGTATTGCTATAAGATCTAATTTTGATCCTGGATAATTTATCCCGTAGTACTCCTCAAAGAAATCCAGAATTTTTATTGCAGCTGTGCCAGCAAAATTAGTTTGGTCAGAAAAACCTGGCCTATGCACTATTCCTACGTCAGTTGTTTTTGAGGACCCTATTTTAGAAACTTCTAATTTACCAACAACAAAAGCCACAAGGTATGTTGACATTCTCATAGAGTCAACAAACTTAGTTGTAGTTCTATTGTTTTCAGTTGATTCATTCAACACTTTTTCATTACTAATTCTTATCAAATCACTGTCTGTGGTTAAAGCTATGGAAAATATAGATTTAAATTCTGGCTCATCCCAACAAGGAAATGCCATTCTTGCTGCTGTTGGTTCGAATTGAGTAGTCGCAATCCAAACATCTTTATTCTCTGAGTCTTTAAAGCTACTCCTGTAAAACCCTCTTAATTCATCTACTATCGTCGCCTTGAAATCAAGATAAAGTTGCCAATCTCCTTGAGTAACTTTATCTTCGAAAATAAGTGAAACTTTCTCTTCTTCAGGTAAGTAATTAATTGAAGCCTCAATATGTTCACCTGAGTCATTTTCTATAAAAGCATTTTCTATATCAATTCCTAATGAGTGAAGCTGTAATTCTTTTGTTTCATCAACTATTTCCAAAAAAACAATTTCTTTGCCTGCGTAGCTAAATTCTTCTAAGTGAATATCTAGATTGATTTCGTATCTATGAGGTATTGCTATTTTTGGTAGCCTAATGTTTTCATTCATTTAAAGATATTAGTAAGAATTTAAATCAATCCCAGTCCAAGTGGATAAATTCGTCAGAATTTTTAAATTGCACTTGATGTGCACCGAAATAATCTCTTTGAGATTGAATTAAAGCAGAGGGATTAAATGTACTTGATGTTCCTACAAACCAATTGTATGAAGAATTTATAACAGGAATTGAGATGCCACTATTAATACAAGATTTAATTACTTCTTTTGCATCACTGAGATTATTCTGCAATAAATCTTGAATAGAAGAGGTCGTAGTAATAGGGTTTAGCAATTTTGCATTACCTAATTCATTTAAAAGGTCAGATCTAATAATGCAACCAGCTGACCAATTTTGCAAGACCTCTTTCAAATCTATATCTAATTGTTCTTTGTTACTCACATGCTGGATAAAGAGCAGACCTTGAATCATTGTTGCTAGTCTTGCAAAATATATTGCGTTGTTTAAAGATTTTGAAGAAATATCTATTAACTGTCCATCAATATTTTTTGACCAGAAGTTTTCATAGTTACTCTCTACTCTTGCATTGAATGCCTCAAAGACACTTGGTAATGGAAAACCATAGTTAAGTGATGTCTGGACTGTTAGTTTGCCTGTTCCTTTATGATTTGCATTAGATTTTATTTGATCAACTAAATAGCCTGAATCGTTTTTCTTTAATAAAATTTCTGAAGTTATTTCAATTAAGTATGAAGATCTGTTTTGTGTAGAAAATTCGTTGAAAAAATCACTTATCTCAATATTGGTATAGTTTGCTTTTTTTAAAATATGGTAAGCCTCAGTAATAATTTGCATTTCAGCATACTCAATACCGTTATGAAGCATTTTAATAAAATGGCCAGTTCCATAACCTTTATAAAACCCAATACTTGGTGAGTTTTTATAAATAGCAGCTATTGAAGATAAAGAATCTTTTAATTCACTATTAATTGATTTCTTTGAACCAATCATTAAGGCCGGGCCATTTCTTGCACCCTCTTCTCCTCCCGAAACACCCATTCCTATAAAATCTATCTCTTTCTCAGCACACAGATCTCCTAGTCTGTTGCTGTCAAGATAATATGCATTACCCCCGTCAATCAATACGTCGTTTGGTTCGAGATATCTACTTACTTTTTTTGCCATATCGAATGTTGGTTTACCAGATGGAACTAACATAAGAATTTTTCTTGGTTTTCGTAAAGATTCTATAAAATTCTCGAGGTCAGTAGAGCCAGAAATGTTCCCATAAGAGTCTTTCTCTATAAGAGAATTAATTTTATCTTCAGATTTATTAAATACGTGAACAGATGTTCCTTTTTCAGAAAAATTAAGAGCAATATTACTACCCATTACTCCAATACCAATTAAACCAATAGATTTAGTCATGATAAAAGTTTAACAACATCTTTTTGAAGCAGATTTTCTAGGTAATAATTTCTAATTTCTACAGTTACTTCTAATCCCTCTTCAACATTTTGGACACTCACGATAGAAGAATACTTGTGTAACTGATCCAAGTCCTTAGGCGATATTATAAGCGAAACTTCATTTAGATTACCAAAGACGTTTGTTGTAATCTGAGAAATTAATTTTTCAATGTTAGTGCCCTTTGTTGATGATACAAATAATGCATCTGTATATTTTTCTGTTAAATAATTTAAAGATGCCTTGTCAATTCTATCTATTTTATTAAAAACTAATATTTCGGGAACATCCGCTTCAATCTGGTCCAATATTTCATGTACAGTATTTATGTGCATTTCGGGTATTGCAGATGCTGCGTCAACAACATGAATTAATAAATTTGCTTCTTTAACGACTGTAAGTGTTGACTTAAAAGATTCGATCAATGTAGTTGGAAGATTTTGAATAAATCCAACTGTATCTGAGAGTATTATGTGCTCATTTATTCCATCAATTTTTAATTCTCTTTGCAAAGAATCAACAGTTGCGAATAGCTCATTAGCCACGTATGTTTTAGAAGATGTAATTTTTTCCAGCATTGTAGATTTTCCTGCATTCGTATAACCAACAATTGAAACAAGTGGTGTATTATTTTTCTTTCTAAAGCCAGATTGCACTTCTCTTTGTTTACTAACTTTTTTAATTTCCCTTTTTAATTTATTAATTCTGTTGTCAATTAATCTACTGTCTGTTTCAAGCTTTGTTTCACCAGGCCCTCTTGTTCCTATACCACCGCCCTGCTGATTTAAAGTTTTACCCAAGCCAGCTAAACGTGGTTTTAAGTAAATTGATAAAGCTAATTCAACTTGTAAACTAGCTTCCTTCGACTGAGCATGAAGTGCGAATATATCAAGTATAAGTCCAGTCCTGTCCACTACATCACATTTAAACAAAGCTCTCAATTCTTTTTGTTGATTTGGAGTTAGTTCGCAATCAAACAAAACCACATCAATATCATTTGCATTTGAGATATCCACCAGCTCTTTTATTGAACCTTTTCCAATAAAAGTTTTAGGATCAATTTTTTCAACTCTTTTAGTCTGAATTATTGTAGGACTTGATCCAGCAGTTTTGACTAAATTTACTAGCTCTTTAAGAGACTCTTCCTTGTCAGCTCTTATTTCATTTTTTAAAACTATTCCAATTAGTAATGCTTTTTGAGTAGTGACAAAGATATCTCTGTCGGATACCGTTAAAAGTCTTCTGTCTGATTGGTTAGGATTATTTCTTTGATTCAATTATTTCATTATAGGTAATTGGCCATTTTCAGATGATTTTGAAAGCTCTTCTTCAGCAATAATTTGTGATTCTCTTACAGCTAGAACTACTTTCCCAGTCGGTGGCCATATAAATTTCCATGCACCACTAGCTACAGCCCAAAACTGCTGTCCTGTATCAACATCAATGAGAGGAAGAGCCTCTGAAGTTTTTTCACTACCAGCTGGTACAAGAAGCCCTGATTTAGTAATTGTCTCTTCTTTAAGGTGGCCAACTCTCCATCCAGGTGAGACCTTGAATCCAGCAGGTGCTTCCTGCACTTCGTCTAGTAAGCTTTTTTCTTCTGCCATTTTCTAATATTAAACATATATATCTTATAAAGTAGCGGAGGTGGACAGGAATCGAACCTGCCAAAGACTTTTACACCTTTCAACAGTTTTGAAGACTGTGGAGCCCACCAGGCGCTCATTCACCTCCGTACTTAAGACTAGTTATATAAAAAAAATTATATTGAATAGAATTAAAGTAATGAATAATTTTCAAGTAGAATTTAAAAGACTTAAAGCTGATAGAGGATTGAGTAATAAGCAGATTGCTTCTTTTACAGGTGTAAAAGTAAAAGATGTTAAGCAATGGGAAGCTGGAATAAGTTTTCCCACAGACAAAAAAATTATTAATGCTCTTGAGGGATTGTTAGGTACCGAAATAACCGATACACTCGACGGATTCTCAACAGAACAATTAAAAGAAGTCGGTTCATTATTAACTGAAGAGAGCCTATTCTCAATAAAAAATGATGATGTGCAAATCAAACAAACTAAAATTGATAAACTTCGAAATAGCTTCCAAAAAAAAGAGACAACCATTAATGATTTTGATTACGAATCCATGGATGTTCCAGAGGTAACGGAAGATATTTTAGAAGAATATCTTACAAAGCCAATACAAATTACAAATCTCCTTGAATTTTCTGAAGAAGACCCATATATATATGATCAAAAACAAATTGGTTTTTATTTCACTCGTAATCTTAAAACAGCTGCTCTGCTCGCAGTTCTTGGTATAGTAATTTACAACTCTTTCTCCTTATTTTGGGATTCACTCAGAGTATTTTTAGATAACTTATTATGAAGGTTAACTTTTATGCAAAAGCTGGACTTTATTTATCTATTTTATCTATTTTGGCAGGCGCATTTGTAAGAGCTACGGGGTCAGGAGATGGTTGTGGAGCAACATGGCCAACATGCAAGGGAAGAATAATACCTGCTTTGTCAGATACTTCAGAGTTAATTGAATTCTCACACCGCTCTGTAAGTGGCGTTTTATTAATTGTTACTTTAATAATTTTTGCAAAGACACGTAAATTTCAAAAAAATTCTTTGGTAAGAACTGTAACAAATTATCTTACATTTTTTGTAATTTTTGAAGCATTAATAGGTGCCGTAATAGTGATTTTTGAATGGGTTGGTCTTAATAGTTCACTACCAAGAATAATTGCTGTACCAATTCATTTGGTAAACACTTTTGGTTTGCTTGGGTGTTATGCAATATTGTATAAAATTTTGGACGAAAATATTGAAGAATTAATTTCAATGTTTAATAAAAACTTTATATTTATTTCAAGCCTATTTTTACTAAGTGGTGCCACAGGATCTATTGCTGCATTAGCGGATGTTTTGTTTCCAAGTGCATCATTTATAGAGGGTTTTTTAGCTGATTTTGATAGGACATCTGAAATATTAACAAGATTAAGAATTTTACATCCAATAGTGTCTTCTGCTTTATCTTTAGTTCTTTATGTTTATTCAGTGCGAATTAATAAAAAATATAATATACGTGTAAAACCACTTCAAACACTTATATTTGTAGCGGTATTTCTTGGATTTTTAAATGTTTTATCAAATATTATTCTCCCATTAAGCATATTACACCTTGCAATTGCTGACTTTTTGTGGATTTCGTATATATATGTAAGCATTGATCTTGTAAAAAATAATTTATTTATTAATTCGCTTTAAATTAATTGTCTGTATATTATTCACCTTTGTAACTGAATAGAAAGCTTGAGGGTCAAAATTACTAATGGTTACCAAAACAATACCTTCTAAACCAAAGCCAGAGGCTAAAGAAGCTGATTTTTCGAATGAAGATACGACTTTAACTCCAGAACAGGAGAAGGCAGCACGTGAAAAGGCAAAATCCTTAACAAAAAAATTAGCTGATGATAAAGGAAAGCTCACTACTGATTTAGTTAGTCAGTACCTTACCGCAATTGGAAATTTTGATCTATTAACTGCAGAACAAGAAGTTGAATTAGCTCAGAAAATTGAATCTGGCGAAAAAGCTTCTATAAAACTTCAAAAGAAACAATTTAAAGATAAAAAAGGTGAAATCAGATTAAAAAGAGATAGAAAAAAAGGCGCCGAGGCCAAAGATGCATTCCTAACAGCAAATCTAAGACTCGTTGTTGCTAATGCAAGAAGATACGCAAACACCTCAGGTATAGATTTTCTAGATTTAATCCAGGAAGGAAACCTTGGTTTAATACGTGCCGTTGAAAAGTTCGATTGGCGTAAGGGATTTAAATTTTCAACTTATGCAACTTGGTGGATTAGGCAAGCCATAACAAGAGCCATTGCTGATAAGTCAAGAACAGTAAGAATTCCTGTACACCTTCATGATACTATGGCAGCAGTTCGTGCAGCACAAGCACAACTCAAGGCTGAACTAGGTAGAGACCCAAAACCGCAAGAAATTGCTAAAGAGGCAGGTGTAGGTGTTGATAAGGTAGAACTAGCTTTAAGTGTTGCTGATACAGTTTCTCTAGAGCAACCTGTTGGAGAAGACGGAGCACAGCTCGGGGACTTCATTCAAGATGAAGACGCAAGTGATCCATCATTAATTGTCCAAGACCTTGATGTTGCAGAGAGTTTAAGAGATAGCATAAGTAGACTTCCTGAGAGAGAGGGAAGAATATTAGCATTAAGATATGGATTCTATGATGGTGTTCCAAGAACTCTTGAAGAAATAGGTGAAGAATTTGATCTAACTCGTGAAAGAATTAGACAATTAGAAAAACTTGCTCTTTGTAGACTTCGCCATCCATCATTTGGGATTAGAGAACAAGATTTAGTCTAATTTTTCTATAAATTTTTTTAACTCCTCAACATTTCTATAATATTCGAAAAAATTATTATTTAGCTCCATATCCCTAGGCATATTGTCAATAATTTCTTTCCAGTACCCTTTTTTTAAAAAAATTGGTATAACGTCCTTATCTTTACTTATGTTGTATAAGTAATTTGTATTCCATGCAACAATAAGCTCAGTAAGTGTTCCTATTTTCCCAGGAAGAACAACAATAGCTTTAGAATTTTCAAGTAAGTAATGGATTCTATTCGACAAACTTTCTGTTTTAATTTCTTTATTAATGTACTCGTTTGTATTAACTTCAAAATTATCTTTACTCATATTGGAAAACAATGAAGGAACAGTGATACCAATTACGTCTACGTTATGTTTACTAGCACCTTTTGAAATTGCTTCCATTGTTCCTTGGTACCCTCCAGTAGCAACATTGTGCCCTAGTTTCCCAAGCATGCTTCCAACACTCTCTGCAAATATATATTCTTGGTCATCTTCGACGCATCTAGATGAACCAAAAACTGTTATATGTTTCACACTACAAGATTACAAACAATGTAACTTATATTTGTGTAAAATGAATTAAAAATGTTTTCAGAAATTAACCTATGTATTGATTCAGCAATAAGCAGTGGTGCAAAATATGCTGATGCTCGTATTCTGATTTCTAAGTCTAGAAATATCGCTGCAAAGAATGGCGAAATTGAAAATCTAAATGAAAATGAAAAAATCGGTATTGGCGTAAGAGCATTAGTAGGTTCTTCTTGGGGCTTTTACTCTACATATGATTTATCAAATGAATCTCTAAAACAAGCTGGAAAGAAATCTTTCGAAATAGCAAAAGCATCTGCAAAGGTTGCTGGAGAAGAATTACCATTTGCCGATGTACCTGTAGTTGAAGATACCTATACGACTCCACACGAAGAAAATCCTTTTTTAGTCTCCAGTTCTGAACAAATAGATCTTTTAATTTCATCTACTGAAAAGATGAAAAAACTCGGTAGCTCTAGAGCTTTTGGAAGATTAGATTTTTGGGATACAGAAAAGTGGTTTGCTTCAAGTCAGGGCCACAAAATATATCAAAATATTATTGAATCCGGAGGAGGAATATCTTCATTATCAGTAGGCGATGGCGAAACCCAAATAAGGTCATACCCGCAATCTTTTGGTGAATATAGAACTGGTGGTTGGGAAATAATAAAAAGTTTTGAATTCGAAAGTCATTTAGACAGATTAGCTGAGGAATCCCAAAGGCTTTTGGTAGCTCCTCAATGTCCCCAAGGAACGATGGACTTGATACTTGAGGGTAGTCAGCTTGCTTTACAAATTCATGAATCTGTAGGGCATGCTATTGAGCTTGACAGAATTTTAGGTTGGGAAGCAGCTTATGCTGGAACCTCTCATTTGGATCTTAAAAAATTAAATAAGCACAAATATGGTTCAGAATTAATGAATATAGTTGCTGACGCCACACTTCCTGGAGCACTTGCAACATTTAAATACGATGACGAAGGAACTCCTGCCCAAAGAGTTGATATTGTAAAAGAAGGAATTTGGACCGGAGTCTTGTCAGGTAGAGATAGTGCTGCTGTTGCAGGAGTACCACCGGGTGGTATGGTTCGTGCAGATGGTTTTGGAAGATTGCCCATGGTAAGGATGACTAATGTAGGCCTGCTTCCAGGTGACTCATCGTTAGATGAAATTATAGAAGCTACAGATGAGGGAATCTACATGGAAACTAACCGTTCTTGGTCCATAGATGACTTAAGACTAAATTTTCAATTTGGATGTGAAGTTGGTTGGTTAGTTAAAAATGGAAAAATAATTGATATGGTAAAGAATCCGACCTATACGGGAATTACACCTGAGTTTTGGGGAAATATGGATATGTTGTCAGGTGAGGAAGAATGGGTATTTTGGGGAACTCCAAACTGTGGCAAAGGGCAACCAAGCCAAATTGGACACACTGGACACCCAGCTTCTCCAGCAAGATTTAAAAATACGCGTATTGGAGTTCGTGGATGAAAATTTGGGAAGACCTACTTCAAGATATTGAAAAAAACATTCCTTCTGATACAGAATGTGAATTAAAAATGATGCACTCAAAAAGTGCACTAACTAGGTTTGCTAATTCTCAAATTCATCAAAATGTGGATGAAGAATCTGCCGATGTATTTTTAACATTACACAATGATTCTAAAACTGTAACTATGTCAACTAATTTAACAGCATTAAAAAATCCTAAAGAATTTGTTTCTAAAGCTATGGACTCTTTAAGTAAAAGCCCAATAGACAAAGGTTGGGCCGGCCTTCCTGATGCCTCCCAATCCTATAATGCCCTTTCCAAACTGGTTGAATCATCACCTGATGAAAGGGCTAATAAGGTTCAAGAATTTGTTTCTGAGGGAAAGCAAATGAACGCAGCAGGATACTGCTCTAGCTATATAAATAATTATTTTGTATGGAATACTAATGGGTTAAATTCTTCGGATTCATCTAGCAGTGCGTTTATTGATGGAATTTTTAGAACACAATCATCAGCTGGGTCTTCTCATAGGGGAGGAATAATATTGTCAGATATAGAAGCTCAACATGCTGGTAGCGAAGCTGCAAAACTAGCAAAAGACAGTGAAAATCCAGAAGACATTGAACCAGGAAATTATGAAGTAATTCTTGGTCACGAAGCAGTAAGCACTATATTGGTTTTTCTCGGAGTTTATGGTTTTAATGCAAAAAGTAAAATTGATGGCATGAGTCCAATAAATATTGATGAAAAACAGTTTGATAGCCAAATAAACATTCTCGACACTCCAGAAGATAATGAATCAATTGGGTTTAAGATTGATGCTTCCGGCTCAAAGAAAAAAAACCTAGAAGTTGTTAAAGATGGAATTTCAAAATCTTATTTTCATACTAGGCGAACTGCTAAGGAATTAAGTTCTGAAAACACTTTTCATGAATTGTTTGGTTGGGGAGAAAATTTTGGTGGAATAGGTACAAATATTAAACTTTCAGAGGGTAATGCTTCACAAGAAGAAATGATAAAAAGCGTTAAAAAGGGTATTTACATAAATGAGTTTTGGTACTGCAGGGTTTTAGATCCAATCACCCAAGTTGTAACTGGGTTAAATCGAAATGGATCTTTTTTGATTGAAAATGGAAAGATAGTTAAACCTGTTGGTAGATTAAGATTTACACAAAGTTTTATGGCTTCACTTGCACCTGGAAATGTTCTATCTATTGGGGATAGGTCGAGATATGCAGATTCAGAATTTGGAGAAGGTATGTTAAAAGTACCAGCCCTACATTTAAAAAACTTTAATTTTACAGGTGGAGTTTCTGGATAATAAATCATATTTTGATGGTGATAAACCACTGATTATTCCTCATCGTGGAGGGTCAAATATAGTACCTGAGAATACACTTCATGGTGTTGAGGTAGCAATTAAAGAAGGATTTTCACATTTTGAAACTGACTTACGTATGTCTAAAGATGGTGAAATTTTTCTTCATCATGATGAAACTTTCGACAGAACGACAAATGTATCTGGAAAAGTCCAGGACTTTAATTGGAGTGAAATTTCAAAAATTAATGCTGGGTATAAGTTTTATCAAAAAAGTCAACAAAATGATAAAACAACTAATTTTGTTAGGTTAGTTGATGCCTTAAAGATGAGTGAAAAGTTAAAATTTAATCTTGATTTAAAGCAAACGGGAATGGCAAAAAAGGTTGTTGAAATAATAAACTCTTTAAATGCAAAAGAAAGAGTATTAGTTTCATCATTTAGCCCGAAAAGATTAGACGAATTTTTAAATGTAAGCAAGGGAGAAATATTAACCTCCGGAACTTTTCGAGAAAATGCTATTGCACGATTTTTACCTTTACAAAAAAGAAATTTTAAGGTTCAAGCACTCCAAGCTCCTTTTAAGTGGAGAGGGATACAAGTTTATTCAAAAAAACTGGTGGATTTTTGTAAATTAAATAATCTTCAACTACATGTATGGACTGTAAATTCAATAGATAATTTTAAGACTTGTTTAGAAATTGGATGCGATGGCGTTATAACCGATGAACCAATTTTATTTCGCAATTATTTAAACAAATAAAAAATATTTACATAGTATTTTGATTTATAAAATCTTCAGCTTTTTTAAAAATGTGATTTTTTCTTTCAGGATTAAGACGATCAAGAGATCTTGTAAGTAATGCAAGTCTGGGATTATTTTCATAAAACTTCCTATTCTTTTCTGTAAATTTCCAATATAAACCATCAAGTGTTTCACACCAGTCACCTTTTTTATAATTACTCATTTTCAAGATATAGTTTGAACCACATGTATATGGTTTTGTTGACATCATTCCTCCATCAGCATATGTAGCCATCCCAAAAACATTCGGAACCATAACCCAATCAGAAGAGTCTATATACATTTCCATAAACCATTTATTGATTTCCTTAGGATCTACTCCACATAAATTCATGATATTGCTTATAACCATTAACCGTGGAATATGGTGTATGTAACCATCTTTAAGTGTAGTTTTTATACAATCATCCAGTGGATCAATGCCAGTTGTTCCGTCATACCACGATGAAGTTAGCTTTTTTGAATGCTTCCAGTAGTTACTTTTAAATTGCAAGGCACCTTCTTCATGATAGATTCCCCTAATAAATTCTCTCCAGCCTATTACTTGTCTTACAAACCCTTCTAGTGAGTTCATTGGTACATTATTTTTTTTAGCATGTTGTAAAGCTTTTTTTATTACTTTATCAGGCGTTAAAAGACCTATGTTTAAAAAGGGGCTTATGCAGCTGTGAAAAAGAAAATTTTTATCTTCCAGCATTGCGTCTTCGTAAATTCCAAAGTTTTCAAAACGAACTTTAAGAAAATTATCAAGCTGTTTTTCAGCGCCAGCTCTGTTTACAGGAAACCAAACATTTTCTAAATTTCCTGGATGATCATTAAAATTGTTAACAATAAGTCTTTTAATTTCTTCATCATATTTTGACTCTTTAAAAGTAATCATTTCAGGAGGCTCAACATTTTTTGGTATTTTTTTTCTATTCTCCTCGTCAAAAGACCATTTTCCACCAATAGGTTTTTGATTTTCATCCATTAAAATATCTAAATTTTTTCTAGCTTTTTGATAAAAGGAAGACATCCTGTATACTTTTTTTCCTTTTGCCATAGAAACAAATTCATTCCTTTCAAATATAAACATCGGTGATTTAATGATATTTACTGTTACATTTGCAGCCTTTAATGCCTTAAGAAACTCTTCTTCAAAACCTTTATCTTCTATTTCAAAAATATTAATTTCAGATAGTTTTTTCTTTTTTAGAAACCTAATTAGTGAGTCAACATAACTCTCTTCTTTTTTACGACTTGAAAGTTCAAAATAATTTACAAAGATTGATTCATTTTGCAGTTCATCTCTGTATTCACGCATGCCAGCAAGAAATAAATAAAGCTTTAATTTATGATGTTTAAAATATGTACAAAGACCAAAATCTTCAGCCATAAAAACTTCACTACAGCCATTTTTCTTTAGAATCTTTGGATTAAATAGCTGATTTCCAAGTATTACAAAAAATTTACTTTTCATCTTTTCAAAGAATAGTTTACCATTGTAATGTAGAAGCTATAATTTTGTAAATCTTGAAGGGGGACAATGCATCAAGAAATATTAGATAGTGGTTTTATACCAAACCAAATATGTGAAAAGCTACCAGCAAGCTTTGATGATGTAGAAAACCTTGCGAGGGAATTACCAAAAGTGCTTGCAAATGAACAAATTGTTGAAAGAGTAGGACAATTAGAGCGAAATAAAGATATCAACAATTTAAATATCAGTGAACTGGAAAGAGCCATGCTACTGTATTCCTACATAGGTCACGCATATATGTGGGGAAAAAAACACGTTGAAAATACAATCCCTGCGGAGCTTGCCGTAACGTGGTTTGCTATATCTGAAAAATTAGAAAGACCACCTATCCTGTCCTATGCGTCATACGCCTTAAATAATTGGAAAATGCTTGATGACACAAAGCCTTTTGATTTAGAAAATATTGTGATTATGCAAAATTTTCTAGGAGGAGTAGATGAAGACTGGTTTATCATGATTCATGTTGCCATTGAGTATGAAGCAAAAGAAATATTATCAAATTTGAAATCCTACTTTCTTGAAAAAAACTTAGATCAATCATATTTACAGAAAGCATTAGATAGTATCAAAAAGATAAATGCGATTATGAATAGAATGCCAGAAAAATGTGATCCATTTATTTATTACAATCGAGTCAGGCCTTATATATTTGGCTGGAAAAATAATCCAGGAACACCTGACGGTGTAATTTACGAAGGCGTAGATGAATATGGTGGAAAACCACAGCTTTTTAGGGGGGAAACAGGCGCCCAAAGTTCAATTGTTCCTGCTTTGGATGCTCTTTTAGGAATCACTCATTCCAATGATCCTTTAAGAGAGTATCTTGATGAGATGAGATTGTATATGCCAAAAGAGCATAGGGAGCTGCTTAATGGCTTAGATCAATGGTCAAGAAATGAAAGAACTAAATTAGATCTAAATGAAAAATCAGTTACATTAATAAATGAATTGATAAAAGAAGTGCATATCTTCAGAGACAAGCACTTAGAGTATGCGAGAATTTATATCTACGAACAGTCCTTAACAAATAATTCAAATTCTAATATTGTTGGTACAGGTGGAACTCCATTCATGAAATATTTAGATAAACACTTACAGGAAACAATTCCTGCAAATGATTAAAAAGCTTGGGATTCCTAGAGAGGTAAAACAAGACGAAGGAAGAATTGCATTAATACCTCAACACATTGCCCAATTTACTGGTCTAGCAGATATTTTTGTTGAAACACAAGCAGGATTAGGGTCTGGATTTACTGATCAAGATTACGAGGATGCTGGAGCAAAAATAATATATTCTGCTGAAGAGCTTTATGAAATTTCTGAAATTATATGTAAAGTTAAAGAGCCTCAACCTCAAGAACTGGAATTTCTAAATTCATCTCATGTATTGTTTGGCTACCTTCATTTATCATCAAATTTATCTTTAACAAAGGCACTACTTGATAAAAAGTTAACTGGTATTGCAACTGAAATGATAATGGAAGGAAAAGAATATCCTCTGTTGATTCCAATGTCAAAAATTGCGGGTAACTTAGCAGTTCAGAAAGGTATGCAATTTTTAGAATATTCATCTCAAGGTAAAGGGGTACTTCTTTCTGCAATTTCAGAAGAAAAAAGTTCAATAGTCACAGTTATAGGTTGCGGAGAAGTTGGTAGAGCTTCAATACAAAAATCTATTCAAATTGGTGCTTCGGTAATTGCGATTGATGTAAATGAGGATACTTTGAAAGATTTAAAAAATAAATACGGTGAAAATATTTCGACATTAGTTGGTGGAACTGAAGAAGCTGTAAATGCAATTAGATCAGCTGATTTGGTAATTGCTGCTGTTCTATTGCCTGGCAGAAAGCCACCAGTTGTTGTAACAGAAGAAGATATTAATGCAATGGAAAAAGGAACAGTCATTATTGATGTTGCTATTGACCAAGGTGGTTGTGTTGAGGGTGTTAAGCCTAATACACATAGTGAACCTTTTGAAATAAGAAACGGCGTAATTGTCTCTGCAATTGCAAACTTACCAGGAGCAGTCCCACGAACATCTTCTATTGAGCTATCAACAAATTTACAAAAATATGTTGACAATCTCTTGATTGAAAATTGGTTTGATAAATACAAAAATAATGAAAGCTTAAGACCGTCACTGCAAATACACAATGGACTTTTATTATCGGAAGAGGTTGCAGATAGTTTAAGCTTGACTTTGTCTAAGTTAGTTTAGGCATCCATTTTTTTCTTGATTTACTAAAGTTATCTATCTGGTCTGTGTATCCCAATGTTATATCAATTTTATCCAAACCTTCAAGAATTCTTTTTTGAGAAAAATCATCTAAATCAAATGAAAATTCTATCTCCTCACATTTAACTGTTTTATTCTCTATAGAAATTATGATGTTAGTACTTGGATTAGATTCAATTTTTGCAAAAAGTGTGTCTACTGTTTTTTGATTTGTCTCTATTGGTACAAGGCCGATGTTGATGGAATTTAGTCTAAAAATATCAGCAAATTTAGTTGAAATTATTGCATCGAACCCCCAGTCTTGCAAGCCCCAAGGTGCATGTTCTCTTGAAGAACCAGTTCCAAAATTATCTCCTGCCACTAAAACTCTAGACCCTTTGTATGCTTTATTGTTAAGGGGAAATTCTGGATCTTTCTTCCAGTCATAAAATAAGAACTCACCATAACCTGATCGCTCAACACGCTTTAGAAATTGTTTGGGCATTATTTGATCAGTATCAACATTAGACATGTTAAGTGGAAGCATGGTTGAGTTAATAGTGCTTAATTTCTTCAATTACAAGTCCCTAATATCAACAAATTTTCCATTTAAAGCTGCAGCAGCTGCCATTTTTGGACTTACTAAGTGAGTGCGGCCTCCGGCACCCTGCCTACCTTCATAGTTTCTATTTGATGTAGAAGCGCACCTTTCACCGGGGCTTAAAATATCTGGATTCATTCCTAAACACATTGAGCAACCTGCTTCTCTCCAATCAAAACCTGCTTCAATAAAGATTTTGTCCAGCCCTTCTTTTTCTGCTTGTTTTTTAACAAGAGTTGAGCCAGGAACAACCATTGCGCCAATTGTTTTTGAAACTTTTTTTCCTTTTACTACTTCTGCAGCTTCTCTTAAATCTTCAATTCTTCCATTGGTACAGCTTCCTATAAAAACTCTATCTAATTGGATTTCACTAATTTTTTCTCCGGGTTTTAAATCCATATATTCCAAAGCCCTTGATGCTGCTTCTTTCTCAGATTCATCATCAAAATCATTTGGATGGGGAATAGTATCATTTACAAAAATTACCTGTGAAGGATTTGTTCCCCAAGATATAGATGGTTCAAGTTCATCGGCGTTTATTGTTACAACTTTATCAAATACAGCATCTTTATCAGAGTGTAAATTTTTCCATTCATCAATAGCATCATCCCAGTCAGAATCTTTAGGAGCATAATTTTTCTCTTTTAAGTAATTGAAAGTTACTTCATCTGGCGCAATCATACCTGCTCTAGCACCTCCCTCAATTGACATATTGCAGATAGTCATTCTGTTTTCCATACTCATATTTTGAATAACATCGCCTATATATTCAATAACATGACCAGCACCTCCACCAGTACCAATTTTTTTAATGATTCCTAAGATTATATCTTTTGGCCCTATACCCTCAGATACATTTCCCACAACTTCAACTTTCATTGTTTTTGGTTTTTCCATTGCCAATGTTTGTGTAGCTAGAACATGTTCTACTTCTGAAGTTCCTATACCAAAAGCTAATGCACCGAACGCCCCATGAGTTGCTGTATGACTATCGCCGCATACAATGGTCATTCCTGGTTGGGTAATGCCTTGTTCTGGTCCAATAACATGTACAATTCCTTGTCGTGGATCGTTAATACCAAATAATGTAACTCCAAATTCTTCACAATTATTTTCTAGAGCTTCAATTTGGATTTTAGATAATGGATCTTTGATTCCTAATAGTCTATTTGAAGTTGGGACACCATGGTCGATTGTTGCAAGAGTCATTTCAGGATGTTTAACTTTTCTACCAGCTAGCCTTAAGCTATCAAATGCTTGAGGTGACGTGACTTCATGAACAAGATGTAAGTCGATAAATACCAAGTTTGTACTCTCGTCTAGAGACGCAACGAGGTGTCTGTCCCATATTTTTTCAAATAACGTTTTTCCCATTTCAGTTATAAATTATATATTTTTTTCTTTGTTTAATCCATAGGGATGTTTTTTGTTTATTATTTTCCATTTTTTAATTCATTATCATTTAATCTGTGCTCATTTAAAATAAAACATCATGGAAACAATTATTGAAAAGTTTTTAGAAATTGCGATTATATTAGTAGCTGCCAAGTTTGGTGCAGAATTAATGAGAAGAATTAATCAACCTGCAGTAATAGGTGAGTTGGTTATTGGAATTATCATTGGCTATTACGGTTTAGGATTTCTTCCACATTTTGAATCTGGAGATGTCGTATCAACTTTAGCTGAGATTGGTGTAGTTCTTTTGTTGTTTGAAGTAGGACTAGAAACCAATTTAGATGAGTTTATAGAGTTAGGTTCAACAGCTTTACTTGTAGCACTAATAGGTGTTGTAGCACCATTCGCTTTAGGCTTTGGATCGATTTATGCACTTAATTTAGGTGGAGAAGATCAATTCGCAGTAGCCTTATTTGTCGGCGCAGCAATGACAGCTACCTCAGTGGGAATCACCGCGAGAGTGTTTGGTGATTTAGGTGCTTTAAAGTCAAGAGAAGCTAAAACAATTATTGGCGCAGCAGTTGTAGATGATATATTAGGTTTACTAATTCTTACTGTTGTTGCAGGAGTTTTAGGAAGTTCTGGAGATTTCTCATTAGTTGATCTTGGAATAATCAGCGCAAAGGCAGTAGGTTTTTTATTAGCAGTAGTAATAGTCGGAAGAAAACTTTCAAAACCAATATTCAACTTTTTTGTAAAAATACCTTCACCGGGAACATTTGTAACAGGTAGCTTCATATTTGCAATGTTACTTGGTGCAGCTGCCCACTTTGTAGGACTACACCCAATAGTTGGGGCCTTTGCAGGGGGTGTGGTTGCTGGCGAATCTGGTATGACACATAGGATTAGAGAAGAGATGAAGCCTCTTAATTTTTTACTTGTTCCAATATTTTTTGTATACATTGGTTCGGAAGTAAATATTCAAACTTTAGCTTCTCTTGATGTATTTTTATATGGAATGTTGGTGAGCTTATTAGCATTTGTTGGTAAATATGTCTCTGCATTAGGTGCTATGGGTAAAGGTCTCAATACTTCTCTAATTGGTATTGGAATGTCACCCAGAGGTGAAGTTGGACTCATATTTGTGGCTGTTGCAACAACAACACTTTCAGATGTAATTACTGGCGATATTATTTCAATTATCATCTGGATGGTAATTGTTACAACAGTTATTGCACCTATATTATTGAATAGAATTCTTCAAAAGGTACCATTATCAGAAAGAGATGATGATGAAAGGTTTGAAACTCCAGTTGTAGAATAATTTTTACTACAAAATTGTTAAATTTTATTATTATTAATTTGTTCAAAAAAAGGGAAAATAAATGTTATTAAATTATCAGGGCTCAGTTATCGCAGCACTCTTAGGGCTTGCCCTTGCTGCATATTTTGCAAATAGAATTTTATCAATAGAAGTTACAGATAATAAAGTACAAAGTTTATCCGATGCAATTAGAAAAGGATCAATGGCATTTCTAAAGCGTCAATATTCTTGGGTAAGCATCTTTGTTGTTGTTTTAGCAGTATTGATTTCCACATTAACTCAATGGGGATATCCGTGGGGGTCTCTAGCATTTGTTGGGGGAGCTTTATTTTCATCACTTGCCGGGTTTATTGGTATGAGAATTGCAACTGCTGCAAATGGTAGGACTACAGAAGCCGCAAGGGATGGTGGCACCTTAAAAGCATTGCCAGTAGCGTTTAGAGGTGGTGCTGTTATGGGGTTTTCAGTTGCAGGACTTGGTTTATTAGGAGTAGCTTTAGGTTACTGGGTATTCATAGACATTATGGATCTTGAAAATGGCTATGATATTCTTGCTGCGATTGGACTTGGCGGCTCTTCAATAGCTCTTTTTGCTAGAGTTGGTGGTGGAATTTATACAAAAGCTGCTGACGTGGGTGCTGACTTAGTTGGTAAAGTTGAAGCTGGAATTCCAGAAGATGACCCAAGAAACCCAGCAACAATTGCAGATAATGTTGGTGACAATGTTGGCGACGTTGCTGGAATGGGAGCAGACCTTTTTGAGAGCTATGTTGGATCTCTAGTAGCTCCACTTGCATATGCTGCAATAGTTTTCAGTAGTACAGATGTGCTACCATCATTACTTTTCTTTCCACTAGCTGTTGGAACAATTGGCATGCTAGCATCAATAGTTTCATCTTTTTTAGTAGTCCCCAAAGAAGGAAAGCTTGCTCAGGCATTACATAGAGGAACATATTCTGCAGCAGGCCTTACTGCTATTGGCGTTTACTTTTTATCGAATGCAATGTTTTCAGATTATTCAGAAAACCCAATTGGTTTATTTATTTCTGTCATTATCGGACTATTAGTTGGAATAACTGTTGGACAAATATCTGAGTGGTTTACATCTGATCATTATTCAATTGTAAAAAATATTGCTGATCAAGCTAAAACTGGACCAGCAACTGTAGTTTTGTCAGGAATTTCCGAAGGAATGAGATCTGCAGCATTTTCTGTTGTCGTTGTGGTAGTAGGTGTTGGGGGAGCTTATACATCTGGTGCATGGGCGTTGGGAGAAGCTGGAGGAATATATGGTGTAGCAGTTGCGGCAATTGGGGTTCTAGCAACATTAGGAATTACAGTTGCTGTTGATGCATACGGCCCAATAGCAGACAACGCTGGTGGTATTGCTGAAATGGCTCATTTAGATCCTGAAGTTAGAAAAGCAACAGATGAATTAGATTCGTTAGGAAACACTACTGCAGCAATTGCCAAAGGTTTTGCAATCGGTTCAGCAGCAGTAACCGCTCTTGCGTTGTTCTCAGCATTTGTTCAAAGTGCTGGACTTACAGAGCTAGATATTACTCAGGTTGAAGTTACAGCTGGACTATTTTTAGGTGGAATGTTCCCATTTTTATTTGCAGCTATGACAATTAACGCTGTTGGTAGAGCAGCTTTCAAAATGATTGAAGAAGTAAGAAGACAATTTAGAGAGATTCCTGGATTAAGAGAAGGTAAAGAAGGCGTAACACCAGAATATGAAAAATGTGTTGATATTGCCACAACTGCAGCTTTAAAAGAAATGCTTTTACCTGGCGGTTTGGCTATTGTTCTACCACTTGCGATTGGATTTTGGAACAAAGAGGCTTTAGGTGGATTTTTAGCTGGAGCATTGGTTACAGGCTTCTTACTTGCTATCTTTATGGCTAACTCAGGTGGTGCTTGGGACAATGCTAAGAAGTATATCGAAGCTGGTGGTGGAGCAGGTAAAGGTTCGGAAGAACACAAGGCTGCTGTGATCGGCGATACAATAGGTGATCCATTTAAAGACACATCTGGTCCAGCAATGAATATTGTCATTAAAGTGATGACAATTGTAAGCCTAATATTTGCATCTGCTTTTTAAATTAATTGAAAACAGTTCATTTCATAAGACATGGTGAAACTGAGCATAATGCATTAAAAGTTTGGCAAGGTCATACTGACACACCATTAAATAGTAAAGGGTTAGAACAAGCCAAATTATTATCTGAAAGAATAAGTGGTAGAATCGAGAAAGTATTCTCTTCTGATTTAAAAAGAGCATCTCAAACAGCTTCATTTTTGTCAAGCTCCCCAATTCTTAGAGATAATCTTAGAGAGATTAATGTTGGAGAATTTACAGGAATGTCTGTGAAAGACACCTACACTTCAAATCAGGAAATTTTTCAATCACTACAAAGTGATTCTTTTCAATTTCCTAATGGTGAATCTGTACAAGAATTTAAAGACAGAGTAAAGAATGAATTAGAATACATTTTTAATCAGACTGAAGAAGATTCAGAAACTGTTGTTGTTACACATGGATTTTTTATAGGCACTGCAATTGGTTTGACATTAGGGTTTAACACGTATCCTTTTCCAATTGGAGATATAACAAATACTTCAATTTCAACAATTGTAAAAAGAGAAACAGTTACTCAGGTAAATAAATTTAATGACTCGATTCATTTGAACAAAGAGAATATAGATTTTCCAGCTGAATCTAAAGATAATGTTTTAACATTCATTAGACATGGACAGACTGATTCAAATTTAAAAGGCATTTGGCAAGGTCATGTAGACAATCCTTTAAACAAAACAGGAATAAAAGAGGCAAGCCTTTTAAAAGATTTATTTAAAAATTATGATCTTTATATTTCCTCTCCATACAAAAGAGCAAACCAAACCATATCCTTAATCACTGAAAACAATATTGAAATTTCTAACGAGTTAACCGAGATGGACTTGGGTCAGTGGGAAGGTTTAACAACTTCTGAGCTATTAAACAAGTATCAAGAAAACTTTATACAAGCATTATTTATAAATCATAAAACAAAATATGGCATTGATGGCGAGTCAATACATGAAGCAGGAAAAAGAGTTGAAAATCTCATAAACGATCTTGAAAAGAAAAAGTTATTAATGGCAAGCCATGGAGGAACTATTAAGTCAGCAATTACAAAATTAATAAAATCTCCAGATTCAAAAGCGGCAGCAGCATTTACTATTCCAAATAATCTTGGAGTTTCTTGTTTGGTACCTAAAGATAACAAATATATTCTTTGGTCTTATAATGTAGGAAAAATAGGATATGAAAACATTAGTTATAACAAATGATTACTCACCAAAAAAAGGCGGTATTTCTACATATATTAAATCTTTTACAGAGAATTTAGATTTTGAGACCTTTGTTTATGCACCTAATTGGGCTGAAGGTGATAATGTAATTAATTCTAAATATAGTTTTATCTTTGCTGGAAATAGATTCGTACGTGAAATAAACGATATTGTAAATCAAAAAAATATAGAAATTATCTTACATGCTTCAAGCAATCCACAATTCTTATTAGTAAATCAACTTGAAAAATTAGGAAAAAAACAATACATGATTGTTCACGGAGCTGAATTTAATATAATCAACTCAATTCCTATAATAAAAAAAATATTGAAAAAAAGTTTTAATGCACTGGAAAAAATATTTACTGTGAGCTTTTTTACTGCAAGGAAACTAGAAGATATTTCTGAAACTGAAATTGTTTTGATAGGGGCTGGAGTAGAGTCAAATGATTACACAAAAAATTACTCTAATAAAGATCACCTAACAATCGGAGTTGCAAGCAGATTTGTATCAAGAAAAAAGATTGATTGGGTAATAGATGCCTTGCATGAGTTAAAGATGGACGGAGTTAATGTTGACCTGAAGATCTTTGGATATGGAAAGTTAGAAAAATATTTAAAAAAATTGAGCCAGGTCTCATCGCCTCATATTGAATTTTATAGCGACGAAGAAGAACATTCTTTATCAAACTTTTATAAAAAACTTGATATCTTTGTAATGCCGGCCAAATCAAGATTTTTCGGAAGAGAATTTGAAGGACTAGGCCTTGTTTACTTGGAAGCAGGTAGTTTTGGCTTACCTATTTTAGTTGGAAGTTCTGGTGGAGCTTTTGAAACTATTATTCCAGGAAAAACTGGTTTTATTGTCGGTTCAAGACAAGATATATATGATGGCGTAAAGTATTTTAATGACAACCCTGAAGAGATTGAACAGTTTGGTAAGAAATCAAAAGTTTTTGTTGAAGAAAACTTTTCTTGGGATAAAACTATAAATAAGTTTACTTCAGAAATTTAGACCTTTTCGCTATCTCCAAACAGTGAAATTATTTCCTCTTTTTTAATAGTTAGGGCATCCCTGGGGTTTTCTAAAGGTTTATTTTTTTTCTCAATAAGGATTTTATTGACAAGGTTATCTTTAGTAGCATCTTCTGGCTTCATTCTAAATCTTCCCCTGTAGAAAACAATTTCAAGAGATTTAGCTAAACCAACTAAATGTTCTTTAGATAGTTTCTTAATATATTTTTCATCTAATAAATAGTGATTGTTTATCATTTCAATCATTTTATTTTTTGTTGTATTTTTTGGAATTTTAAGAATTTCTCCACCTAAATAATTTGAAATAACTTTATTTTTTTCTTCATCTAGCAATTCTCTGAGTTGATCTTTTGATAATTCTTGCAGTTCGTCATTATCGAATACAGTTCTATTTTTTTGTTTCATTGCATATCCACCATAGGGGCCCACAGCTGAAGAATATGTCCAACCACCAACCTCAACTACATTTCTTGGATTTTTTGCAGATAATGAGAATCTTTCGATACATTGTTCCTCAGTTAAAGTATCTGGATCTTCACCTTCAAATATTGGACCAATAAGGTTTTTGAATTGACATTTTTCTTGTCTAACACCTTTTTGTTTTTCACCATGCTGAATATAAAAACCTCCATTAGGTCCAAGTTTTATGAATATTGAGGCAGAACAGTGATTGCATTCGGAAACTATTCGCTCTTTTTTTAAACTTTCTTCTTGATGATTTTCTAGTTCTTTGATGTATTCATTTTCTATTTCTTCAAGTGTAATTTCTGGTGGAAGGCCAACCTTGAAATCGTCATCTCTTAATAGATAAGGGTACGGAATTTTACCTTGTATTCTTCCAGTTTTAACAACGTATCTTGATTCAAATGGAAGATTTACAGTAGTAAGTAAAAGAGGGTCTTGAACACCATAATGTTCAATATGATTATTAATTGTATTAAATGAGTTTTCTAAAAATTCTATTTTAGATTTTTCTGGATTACTACTTTCTAAGATTTTATCAAGATCATCTTCCATTGATTTTGAAAACTCATAATCTATATATTTATTAAAATGTGGTTTCATAAAATTATTAATTAAAGCCATTGCTAAAATTCTAGGTTTTAAACTAGATTCAGCATTTATGAAAACAGATGTAATACTCTCAATGATGGACACGTAGGTAGAAGGTCTACCTATTCCAAGCTCCTCTAGTTTGTTAATTAGTGAAGTTGATGAATATCTATTTGGCGGATTTGTAAATTTTTCTTCTTTTTCTGCAGAAACAATAGACACCTCATCATTTTCTTTTAAGTTTGGTAACTCTTGAGACTTTTCAGTAGCATCTTTTATTAAATCTCTATAACCACCAAATATCCATGTGGTTCCAGAGATGCTAAGTGTTAGAGAAGAATATTCAGGATCTGTAACTTCGATTTCAATTGTTTTAGTTATTCCCTGAGCATCTGTCATTTGTGAGGCTACTGTGGTGTTAAAAATTAATTTATATAACTTGTATTCATCGCTATCTTCTTTGTGAGTTAGTAGTAATTCTTCAGGTGTAATAAATTTATCGCCAGACGGTCTTATTGCCTCATGAGCTGCTTGGGCATTTTTTGTATCACCATATAAGTTTGGTTGAAGAGGTAAATGTTTGCTTGAAAAATTTTCAGAAATATAATCACGGGAAGCTTTGATCGCATTATCAGAGAGTCTTATAGAGTCTGTCCTCATATATGTAATTAATCCCTCTTGGTAAAGTCTTTGAGCAATGCCCATTGTTTTTTTTGGCTGAAAGCCTAGATTGCTTCTCGCAGAAGTTTGCAAACTTGTAGTTTTAAACGGCTTAGGAGGCTTTCCGCTTCTTGAAGATTCTTTTATATTTGAAATTTTTGCAATCGAATTAGTTAATATCTCTACTATTTTTTCAGCATCATCTTTATCAAGATACTTCTTATCTTTATTTGTTTTTTCACCTTTATCGTTAAAGTCAGCTGATGTTGCAATTCTCTTTTCATCAACTTTTTTTAAATTAGCATCAAAATTAACTTCATCACTTCCACAATTTGCTTTTATTTCAAAATATAAAGATTTAACAAATCTTAATCTTTCTTCTTCTCTCTCAACAATAAGCCTTATTGCTGGCCCTTGAACTCTACCTGTCGATATAAAAGCACCACCTAAATCTCTAACTTTTGGAGAAATTTCATAACCAATCATTCTGTCTAGGGTTCTCCTAGCTTCATAGGATTTAAACTTACCTACATCAATTATGTCAGGATTACTAATAGCTTTAGTCACTGCTGATTCAGTTATTTCATTAAATTTGATCCTTTTAGGCTCGCCTTTAATTTCAAGTGCTTCTTTTAAATGGTAAGCAATTGCTTCACCCTCTCTATCATCATCAGTTGCTAAGTAAACTTCTGGAGCTTTATCCGCTATTTCTTTTAGTTCACTTACTATTTTTTTTCTGTCTTCAGGTATGACGTATATGTTTTCAAAATTCCCAGGTTTAACTGCCCCCCATAAAATTTTCTTAGTATCAAATTTAGAAGGTATAGATTTTGTGTTTCTAGGAAGATCTCTTATATGACCAACACTTGACTTAACTATATAGTCAGGGCCTAAAATTTTTGATATAGTTTTAACTTTTGTTGGTGACTCAACAATTACTAAAGGCTTTGACATGTTCTTATTGATAACACTATTTTGTTCATATGTACAGTATTTAGGAAAAAAAGTATTTTTAAATATTATTAGGATTAAAGAAAAGAAATGAAATCAGTAAAAATATTTTCAAGATCACCCTTTTCTATTTTGTGGTGGTCAGGCACCCTTTCTAGTTTTGGTGACTGGGCAACGCTTTTTGCATCTGTAGCACTTGCTAGTTATTTAGGTGCAACTGATGGAAATTCTGAAATAACTGCTGTAGTCCCTGTTGTAGCAAGAATAATTCCAGCATTCATGTCTTCATTTGCTGGTCTATTAGCTGATAGATTTAATAAAAAGAATGTAATGATTATCAGTGATTTAGTAAGGATGGTTGTTGTTTTAGGATTATTTTTTACCACAACTCTTTTTCAACTATTTTTAATAAACTTTATTGCTGAAATCTTTTCATTAATCAGACAACCTTCAAGAGAGGCAATTGTTCCAGAATTAGTGGAAAATAATTACTTAGTTAAAGCAAATTCATTGTTTGTCGTTGGAACCTATGCATCTCTTCCTTTGGCATCTTTACTATTTGGATTTTTTTCTGATGCAAAGTTTATAGAATCAATTGTTTCATACGGCAATGGCTGGAGTGGTTCAGTTGTATTTTTGGTAGATTCATTAACATTTTTAATATCATCTATTTTATTATTTTCCTTAAAAACAAGTTCTCAAAGTGTTGGAACCACAACTCAAAACAATGCTCTTTCTGACCTAAAAGAAGGAATAAATTATTTTTTTAAAAATAAAGAACTTAGGACTGTAACAACATCTATAGCTCTTAGTCTTATTGGCGCTGGGGCACTGTTTGTTTTGGGGAGTTCGTACCTTACACAATCACTCAAATTTACTCAGAGCTCATTTGGTTTCATGATTGCTTCATTTGGTTTTGGAATTGTATTCACAATGGTAATTTTGAGTTATTTTGTAACCACTTTTAATAGAGTGTCTTTTTTTATTGGCATCAGTATGATTATCACAGGCCTTTCATTACTTTTTGCCTTTAATTCTTATGAGTTTTCTACTATTTTATTTTTTATCTTTATTTCTGGAATTGGTTCAGGCTCTGTTTATTTACTAACAATTAGTTATTTACAAAGCACAACTTCTGAAAATCTTCGAGGTAGAGTTTTTGGTAATTTTTATACAATAGGGAGATTATCACTGTTGGTTGCAGTTTTCATTTCTGGTTTTGTCGCAAGTTTTGCAAATAACTACTTTGAGGTAGATGGGGTTTTATTGGTACTTAGATTAAGTTCCTGCTTTATATTATTTTCTGGATTCATGACTTTTATAAGGGGGTATAAAAAATTAATAAGAGAGTATGGGTTTGAAAATTCAAATTTTAACAAGTTAAGATTAAATCTTGAGAGCAATGAGGATGAGCCATTATGAATTCTAATTACATAGCCTTTGAAGGAATTGATGGATCTGGTAAAACCAGTATTATTGAAAATCTTTCAGATATTTTAAATTCTCAAAACAAAGATCACATAATTGTAAGAGAACCTGGAGGAACATCTGTTGGTGAAGGGATAAGAGAATTATTATTAAGTCATGATTATCAAGTAAACCCACTAGCAGAAGCACTTCTTATGAGTGCAAGTAGAGCTCAGTTGATCCAAGAAACAGTAAAGCCGTCACTTGATAATGGACAAATAGTTATCACAGATAGATCTGCATATTCATCCGTTGCTTACCAAGGGGTTGGAAGGGAGTTAGGATATAAAAAAATATATGAATTAAATGATTTGGCAATTAAGAGCATTTGGCCAAAAAAAGTAGTACTTCTTGATATTGATCCAAAAGTATCTTTATCTAGACAAAAGATTGTTGACAGAATTGGAAGTGGAGAAATTGAATTTTTTCAAAAAGTTCGCAGCGGATACTTGCAACTTGCTAAGGAATTTGAAAATGACTTTCTAGTTTTAAATGCTGAGAAAAATATTGATGTAAATATAGAGGCCATTTGTGGCTGGTTAGAAATTGACAACAGTAAATAAAAAATTATTACAAGAAGTAGAAGTACCATTTCACTCCTATTTGTTATTTTCAAATTTTTCATCTGAGTTAATGAAACAAGCAAAAATGTTTGCAATGTTATTAGCTTTTGATTCAAAAGATTACGCTGAACACCCCGATATCAAGATTATAGATTCTGAAAATCTAAACACTTTAGGAGTTGAAGATATTAGAGATGTTATTAATAAAGATAGTCTTTCACCTATTGAGGGTAGATATAAAGTAGTAATATTTCCTCCCGTAAAGTCATTAACCGAAGAAGCATCAAATGCATTACTTAAAACTATAGAGGAGCCTTCAAGTAGAAGTATTTTTATAATTTTATCTTCAGGTAAGTTTTGGTCACATGCACGAGACGATTCTCAAAACACAATTTTATCTACGATAAAAAGTAGATGTAGGACAATATTTCTTGAATCTGAGAATGAAATTAAATTTGATTTTTCAACTTTAGATTTCGAAAAATTTTTAGATGGTACATATTTAAATTTGGATGTAGATAAGAACTTAGTTGAAAAATTACAAGAAGCTACACAGGATCTTAAGGAAATTAACGAAACTGAATCAGAAAGAATAAAACATTACCAAATTTTTCTCAACACAATTAATGAGTTCGTTTCCAATTTTGACGAAACCAGAAACATAACTTCAAACTCTGTTTTAGTAGAAAGTCTTACTTATTTAGGAAGTTCATTAATTATCCAGGAAAACCTTGATCAAGATTACTATGATTTTATTCTAAAACTTGAAACTGCAATGCAAGAGATAAGTTCTGGTATGAGACCTCAAATAGTATTAAGTAATCTAACAATAAATTCAGGTTCAAATGAATAGAATTGTTTTACTTGGCACAGGCTGCCCTAGTCCAAGCCATATTCGCTACGGTCCAAGCACTTTAATCTCTACAGAAAAACATAAAATATTGATAGACGCTGGTTCTGGAGTAACACAAAGATTGAGCGAGTTCGGATTAGCCCCATCAGAGATAGATATCATTTTAATTACGCACCTTCACTCAGACCATATTGTTGATTTATATCAACTTTATATTTCAGGGTGGCACACTGGAAGAACTAGGCCATTTAAAATCGTTGGACCAAAAGGTATAAAAAAGTTTTTCGATAAAACTGTCGAAGCATATGCAGATGAATTAAATCTGAGAGTCGACTGGGAGAAAAGACCTAATCATGAAGGTTTAGATATAAACATTATTGAAATTGATAATGAATTTATTTATGAAGAAATGGGCATAAAAATAACAAGTATTGAAGTACAACACCAACCTGTTGAGCCAGCTTATGGGTATCAAGTTTTCGTAGATGATAAAAAAATAACTTATTCAGGTGACACGCGATATAGTAAAAATTTAGAGAAAGCTTCAAAAAATGCAGAATACTTAATTCATGAAGTTTTTGTAAGCCTTGCTTTTAATGAGAAAAGGATGACAGAAGATACACTAAAGAATGTAAAAGATTATCACTCTACGCCAAAAGATGTTGGTACTTTAGCAAAAGCAGCAAATGTAAAAAAGCTAATATTAAACCATTTTGTTCCACCCGTATTTGATGAGGAAACTCTCAAGGCTGAAATATCGAAATATTACAAGGGTGAAATAATTATTGGTAAAGATCTAGATGAGTTTGTTTTATAATTTGATGAACAATCTTTTCAACTTCTTTGATTAGTTGTAAAATACAGTCATGGAAATACCTAAAGTACCTGGTTTACCAATAATTGGTCACTCTATACCATTTCAAAGAGATGCGCTTAATTTTACAGCTGAGAAGCAAAAAAAATATGGAGATATATTTCAGATTTCACTGTTAAATGAGAATTTTATAGTTCTTTTAACTCCTGAAATTACAAAAGAGGTCTTTTTAGATAAAGATGACAATTTTTCTTCAAAAGAAGGATGGGCAGTCACATTAGGTCCAACATTTGAAAATGGATTGATGCTTCGTGACTTTGATGACCATAAGTATCATAGAACTCTTCTTCAAGATTCTTTTAGACACGATGCAATTCGTAATTATCTTTCTATTATTCAACCAATTATCGATAATTGGATAGAAAGCATAAAAACTCAAAAATCATTTAATTTGTATGAATCAATAAAACAATTAATGTTCAATATATCTCTAAGTTTATTTTTTTTAGATGTAAAAAACCATGAATCCCAAAAGTTAAATAATCTTTTTATGGATTCTATTGCATCTGCAACATCAGCTGTTCGATGGCCTCTTCCATTTACCCAACTAAAGAAGGGCCTTAAAGCGAGAGAGTATCTACTTGATTATTTTCAGTCTAAGTCCCAGATGATTGATGAAGAAAGTAAAAAAACACTATTTGCAGAATTAGTAAACACAAATAAAGGAGATGCTGGACTTAGTAATTTTGAGATTGCAGAACACATGATTTTTTTGCTACTTGCAGCTCATGACACAACTACAATAACACTTACTAATTCCATTTATAATCTCTCAAAAAATACAAATTTTTTAAATGATCTTCGAAAAGAAGCTTCAGAAGTTGATCCACTGGATATAACATCACTTAAAAATGGAAATTTTGCAGAATCAATTTTTAAAGAAGCAATCAGATTTTACCCACCAGTTCCATTTTCAATAAGAAGAGTTATGAGAGATACAAAAATTGGAGGCTACGATGTAGATGGTGGGACTTATCTAACAATAAGTCCTTTACTCATACATCATGATGAGAGGTATTGGGATAATCCGTCAATTTTTGATCCGTACAGATTTATAGATCCAAGCTATACAAATCAAGCTTATTTCCCCTTCGCTGGGGGTGCGCATACCTGTATTGGAAAGTTTTTTGCTAGTTATATGTTTAAAAATGTAATTTACAAGTATGTTCAAAATGTTGAGCTACCTTCAATTGACAAAAGTCTAAATATTAGGCCTACTCCAATCCCTCACCCCATTGAGGACGTTAAAGTAACAATTTAAGACTCAATCATCTTCCACAAATGCAAACAAGCGTGAGTTTTGTATGGATCCCATTTTTCTGCATAAGTTTCAAAATGTTTTTGAGTTGCATTTTTATCAATCATTCCTAGTTGAATCATTGCTTGTCTTAAAGCAGCATCACCATATGAAAAAATATTCTTATTACGAATACAAAACATTTCAAACATGTCAACACTCCAAGGACCAATTCCAAAAATTTTTAATAATGACTTTTCTCTTTCGGCCTGAGTAAGACTGAAAAAATTTTTCATTGATTGTGTTTCAATCCAAATGATTACCGCTTTAATTGATTTGGCTTTGTTAAGGCTTAACCCTAAATTTTTTATTTGAAGAATATTAAGTTTTTCAAAGTTTTCTACTTTAAAACATTTTTCATTAAAATTTTCTAATATTTTATCTTTTATACTTTTGGCAGCCAATGTTGAGATGAATTGTGAAATAATTATATCTACAAGGGCATTAAAAGGGTCTTTTTTATTGGTTGAGAATTTTATGGGTCCATTAGCTTTAATAACTTTTGATAAAATTTTATCTTTTTTAATTAAAAATTTTTCTTCTATAGAGAAATCAGGATTCATTTAGTCAATATCGAGTTTGTTTAATTTCTTTAAATTTAAAAATAAAAACACACTCACAAACATACCTACAGAAACTAATCCTTTAAAACCCACTAGCAAATAAGATATTCCTAACGTCGTGTGGGCTGCAAAGCTTCCTAAGAATACATATGAATCACTGCGAATATTTAAAGGGGTCTTAAATTTTAAAGAAAATTTAGATATTGCTGAACTAATTGCCACGTAATTGAAGTTCCAACCAAGGCCAAGCAAATA
This sequence comes from uncultured Candidatus Actinomarina sp., assembly GCA_902622665.1. GTDB lineage: Bacteria > Actinomycetota > Acidimicrobiia > Actinomarinales > Actinomarinaceae > Actinomarina. The sequence continues at coordinate 46,511 of CACNQV010000003.1, read as the reverse complement.
AAGTCCAATTTTAAGTCCAAGCGGTCCTGAGTCAAAAAATGTTGTCAAACAGCTTATGAATAAAATTCCAGTACCAATATACGTAAAACTTTTGTATCCGTACTTGTCAACATAATTACCTAAAATAGGTGATAGTAAAAACATCCCAAGTGTGTGGTAGCTAATAATAACTCCGACTAATTCAACAGTTTCTCCAATATCTTTTACATGAAGGGGCGTTGCAGACATAATTACGACCATTGTGAAATGATTCAGAACTAAAAGAAGTGTTAATATACTTCCATCTTTTTTTGATTCAATTTCTTTTTGTACAACTTCTTCTACTTCTGCTGGGTTTCGTAACGAGCTGTTTGACGAAGTAAAGGTTAAAACGGATGCGGATGCAAAAAGCATACCAACCATTGCAACTATATAACCAACAATTAACTCAGAGTTAAATAAGTTTTCAAAATAGTTAGAGTAGACACCAACTAATCTTGGTCCAAAAACTGATCCAAAAACAGAAAACCAAACCGCTAGAGATAATGCTGTAGCTTTAAATTTTTCACTTGCTACAAATGAAGCAGCATATCTAGATTGAAGTGTTGCTGATTGTCCAAATCCAAGTATTAATGCTCCAACCATTAATAAAAAGAATGAGTCAACAATAAGACTGTAAAACAACACTACACTTCCAATTGCTCCTACAAAAAATGTCACAGATAGTGCAGCAAGTCTAGAATATTTCTTTGAAATTTTATAAAATATTTGGGTTCCAATAAAAGCACCACCAACTCCTACAGCATTTGGAAACCCAAGAAACAAAGGATTACTCGAGACTTCTCTTGCAGCTAACACAGTAACAGTGATGGCAGCTATGAAACCAATTGATGAAAAGCCAACTGATAGTAAAAGACCAGATATTTTTTTAGTATCGGAAATCATAGTTAAAGATTAGCCAAAGAATTATTTAAAGTTTTGTATGTATATTAATTGAAATTCATAATAATTTAATTACTATATAAGTTGCATAGAGAGAGGAATTCCTCAGCAACCTAGTTGCCAACTAAGGTGCTTTTTGATGTGGTTATACAACAAAAATTGGCGTTCTTGAACTTGCATAATTAATTTTGGAGTTTTTTTGACAAATTATGTAACTGCCGAAACCGTTTCGCCTGGGCACCCAGATAAAATTGCAGACTTAATCTCAGATTATGTTCTTACCAAAGCTTTGCAAAATAATAGTTCATCAAGAGTTGCAGTAGAGACTTTTCTTACTGGAACAAAGAAAGGTGGTTTAGTTCTTGTTGGTGGAGAAATTAGTGAGGTCGCAGAAATATCTACTGACGAAGTTATTTCAATTGTCAAAGAAGCATTGAAAATAACTATAAAAACTAGTTTTGAAGATTTTGATTTAGATAATTTATCAATTTATAACGAATTAACTCCACAATCTGAGGAAATTCGAGCAGCTGTTGAAGATGATAAGGACCAAGGTGCTGGCGATCAGGGAATTATGATAGGATTTGCAACTAATAAAACAAAATCATTTATGCCACCAACATTTGATATTTCCAGAAATATACAAAAATCTCTATGGGATCTTCAAAAATCAGATGAGATGCTTGATCTTGACTCAAAAGTACAAGTAACAAGTGGTGGAGAAATAACAAAAGTTGTTGTATCGACCCAACATAAGAGAGAGATTAATATGGAAAAACTATTTGAAGATGTTTCAAGTATTGTCGCTAACCATATTGAATCTGAATTTAAGTTAGATTTGAATCCATCTGGATCATTTGTCAAGGGAGGTCCAGCTGGCGATACGGGGCTTACTGGTCGAAAGATAGTTGTTGATGCTTATGGCCCAACAATACCAGTAGGCGGTGGTGCATTTTCAGGAAAAGATCCTAGTAAGGTAGATAGATCAGCTGCTTACGCTGCAAGACATTTAGCAAAAAATGTTGTAGCTCATAAATTAGCAAGTGAATGTTTAGTGAGAGTTTCATATGCGATTGGTAAAGCTGAGCCATACGAGTTAACTATAGAGACTTTCGACACACTTAAAGTTGAAGAAAGTAAATTAAATGATTTTGTTGGAAAGTTTGATATGAAACCAGCAGCTATTATTGAAAGATTAAACCTAACTAAAGTAGATTACAGAAAAGATACTTTATTTTCACACTTTGGTCACGATGAGAGAAGGTGGGAAAAAATAGAAAATATTTAATAGTCTTGAAATCATTTGATATAATTTAAGAAGCATATAGAGAAGGTTTAGACCTCGGCAACCTGGATGACTATCCAAGGTGCTAGAAGATGTGGCAGAAATGCAACTAAATAGTCAAAATCCTTCTCCAGTAAAAAGGAGAAATTTATGAAGTTTAATTCAAAACTTATTCATGCAGGGTGGGATTCAGATGAAGATTCTGAAGGAGCCATAACGGTCCCTATTTATAGAACTACAGCTTATCAATTCAACAATACTGAACATGCAGCGAGCTTGTTTGCTTTAAAAGAGTTTGGAAATATTTATTCTAGGATTGGAAATCCAACTGTTGGTGCACTTGAAGCAAGACTTACTGCCTTAGAAGATGGCGCTATGTGTGTTGCTTTATCTTCAGGAACATCTGCAGTTATGTATTCCCTAATAAATATCATGAGTCAAGGTGACAACTTTATTTCAGCAAGCCAGCTTTATGGGGGTACTTATACAATGTTTGACAACATACTTCCAGAATATGGAATAAATGCAAAAAAAGTTGATATAACTGATTTTAAGGCAGTTGAAGAAAGTATTGATGAAAAAACAAGAGCTATCTATTGTGAAACAATTACCAATCCAGGATTGGTTGTTGCAGATTTAGCAGCATTATCTGAAATTGCTCATGCAAACGGTATACCTTTGATTGTTGATGCTACCTTTACAACATCTGCAATACAAAAATCTTTTGATTTTGGTGCAGATATCGTTGTTTATTCCTTAACTAAATGGATGTCTGGTCATGGAAGGGTTATTGCTGGAGCAGTTATTGAAAAAGGAGGTTTTGACTGGGGTAATGGAAACTTTCCTTTGTATGACAAACCAGATACAAGTTATGGTGGTATGAGATGGGGTCATGACTTGGGTGATTTAGGAAATGTTGCATATTCACTAAGACTTAGAACCGTTCCTTTAAGAAATCTTGGTGCAAATATGTCACCAGATACCGCATTTGAAGTTATGAGTGGTCTTGAAACATTAGGTCTAAGAATGGAACGTCACTGCGAAAATGCAATTAAATCAGCAGAGTATTTGTCTGGACACGAACTTGTAGAATGGGTCAGATTCCCTGGATTAAAAGACGATCCTGCGTATGATTTATCAGAAAAATATCTCAGAGGCACTGGTGGAACAATGGTTGTGTTTGGAATTAAAGGTGGAAAAGATGCTGGACAAAAATTTATAGACAATTTAAAAATGTTCAGACACGTTGCCAATGTTGGAGACACTAGGTCTTTAGCAATACATCCAGCAACAACGACCCATTCACAATTAGATGAAGAACAACTAATTGCTGCTGGTTCACCACCAGAACTAATTAGGCTTTCAATTGGTATTGAAGATATTGAAGATATCATTGAAGATTTATCACAAGCACTTGAAAGTACAAAGTAATATAATAAAATATTACTTTCCAATATTCGAATTTGATTCAAGTAAATTAATAGAACTTGAATGATTTAAAAATATGATTAAAAACTTTGAAAAACCTCGCGAAAAATACATTAGTAATTTTCTTGCACAAGACTAAAAACTAACGTATATTTATATAACACTATCAGAAAATAAATCGCAAGATTGAAAATAAGATAGAACAGAAAATCCCGAAGGGTCGCAAGATCAATCGGGATTTTTGCTTTTTCTAGTGAAATTAAATTAAAATTTTAATTATGCAAATCTACTTAGTCGATGGAACCTACGAACTTTTTAGGGCACATTTTGGTTATCCGAGTAGAAAGACTAAACAAGGTAAAGAAGTAGGAGCATTAAAAGGATATGTAAACCACTTGCAATCCTTGAAAAAGAATTATGAATATATAGGTGTTGCATTCGATTCAAAGGTTGAATCTTTTAGAAATGAAATTTATAGCGAATACAAATCTAGCAAAAATATTGATAAAGAAATATTAGATCAATTTCCTTTGGCTGAAAAAGTTACAGAATTACTTGGACTTACTTTATTATCAATGGATCATTACGAAGCAGATGATGCTATTGCGTCTGTATGTGAGCTATTTAAAAATGAAAATGTAGAAATTATCATTGGATCATTAGATAAAGATCTAATGCAATGTCTAAATGTTAATAATATTTCAATGTACTCCACTAGGTATAAATCTTTTACAACAGGAGATGATGTTTATAAAAAATTTGGAGTACATCCTCATCAAATACCAGATTTTCTTGCTCTTGTTGGTGATTCTTCTGATGGCATTCCAGGTATGAATGGTATTGGTGAAAAAACAGCATCGTTGCTACTTCAAGAGTATGAAAACATTGAAAATATTTATCAAAATCTAAATACATGGAAAAACAATATAAGAAGTGGAGAAAGACATGCAAACACAATATTCGAAAACTATGAATTGCTTAAGTTATTTAAAAGCCTTACTACTTTGAGATTGGACGTTAAAGTACCTAAGACTATAGAAAAATATTCATTATCTCAACTCAGCTCCGTTGAATTAAAAAAATTTTCTGAAAAATATCAACTTAATATTAGTTTTTAAAATCTTTATATTTTTTTAAACTTTTACTACTCTCATATTGTGAAAAAATTTGCATTTGTATTTAGTTTGTTTTTAATCATGACACCAGTAGCCCCTGTGTTTGCTGATGATCATGTTGAGGAAAATGAAACCCAACAGGGAGAAATGAATGAGAACCTACCAGTACCTGCAATAGTTATAGAGGAACCACCAGAGCAGATAGAGGATGTAGCTTGGACTTACAGGTTTTTAATTCCAACTACTGTTGCGATAGCTACTCTGGTGATTCTTGGTAATGTCATCCAGTACTTCAGACAAGTAACAAGAAAAAGATACAAAGTTATAGAAAAATAAATTAGTCTTCTTGTAATGACTGAAATTGAAAATAAAATTACTAATTTACTTAATCCAACTCAAAACTATGTTGTTGCATTAAGTGGGGGTGTTGATAGCTCAGTACTGCTGCATGTAGTGCATTCTTACACATCAAATGTCAGGAGTGTTTTTGTTAATCACAATCAGAAAGATTCTGATAAACTTCAAAAATCAGCTGAGAGTTTTGCTAAAGATTTAGGTATTGATCATTTGAATGTAGATACTCAATTGGATCCTGATTCGTCAGAAACAAAAATGAGAGATGCAAGGTACGAAGCATTGTTTGATAACATGCAACAAGATGAAATTCTTCTACTGGGACATCATAATGATGATAGAGTAGAAACTTTTATGATAAATTTGTTTAGAGGGACAAGACTTAAAGGCCTGCTATCTATAAAACAAGAAACAAAAAGTATATTAAGACCACTAATTGATATTAAAAAGTCTTCAATCATTAAATATGCACAGGATAAAAAAATAAATTTTTTAGAAGACTCAACAAATAAAGACAACTCAATTTTACGGAATTGGTTAAGGAATGAAATTATTCCGAGCATTGAAAAGAATTTCAAAGGAGATTTAAATAACAAAATACAAGGCTTAATTTATGAAATAGATGAATTAACAAAAGTCGATAAAAACCTGATTTCATATATCAAAACTGCAAAAGGATATGTAGAAGTTCCAATTTCACTAATTGATAAGGACAACTCAGCCTCTTATTATTTGTTGTCAACAATATCTCAACATATAGGACAAAGAGGATTACAAAATTCCGATATAAAAAAAATATTTTCTGTCATTGAAAAAAATATCAGAAAAAGTTTTTTTGAAAATTGGGAAGTTTCAACTCAAAGTGGACTTCTTATTTTTGTGAATAAAGAAAAGTGGACAGGCAGTGCATTTTTGCTGGAACCAAGAGGCTATTTTAATTTCGAAAAATATGATTCGATCGACACTTCGAATAATTGGTCTATATCACTACCAAAATACTTAGAAAATGAAATTTATTTTAGTAAAATTTTTGATGGAGATTTATTTAAAATTGGTAGTCACACCCAAAAAGCTACTGAAATATTCCGTTCTTATGGAGTAAATAAGTCACTAAGAGAAGTTTGGCCAGTTCTTAAACTTAAAGACACTATTCTATGGATACCTGGAATAAGAAAATCTGGTGAGGGAAATTGGTTGGAAACACAAAAAGATAAATTTATAATAAGTGCTTCTACAGAAAAGAGTAATATTGAAAATTTCTAAAACTTTAATATCACAAGAAGAAATTGAAAATAAAATTGCAGAAATTGCAGATTTAATTAACAGTAAATATAAAGGCGAAGAGCTTGTAGTTGTGGGTATTTTAAAGGGTGCTTTTATAGTTGTAAGTGACCTTGCAAAGCAACTAGATATTGATGTAACTTTCGACTTCATGAGTATAAAGTCTTATTATGGATCTGAATCTTCTGGACAAATTAAGATTGTTAAAGATTTAGAGTACGATATTTCTAATAAAAATGTTTTGATTGTAGAAGACATCTACGATACAGGATTAACCCTATCAAACTTAAAAAAATTACTTGAATCTAGAAATCCTAAAACTATTGAAATTTTTTGCATGTTTGTTAAAAAGGGAGTTTCAAAAGACCCTACGGAAATTGACTATAGTGGATTTGAAATTGGATCTGACTTTGTGGTGGGTTATGGGCTTGATTACAACGGCAAATATAGAGAATTGCCATACCTGGCCGTTCTCTCCTGAATGACGGTATTGCTTTTAAACCCAAGAGTATTAAATTAATAACATGGATAAGAAAAAAGAAATTAATAAAAAAAATAACAACAAGTCATTTTTTATGTACTTTGCTTTAGGTCTTCTTATCTTTCTTGGAGTTCAACAATACAACTCAACGGTCAACGCACCTGAAAGCAAATCTTTTACTATGTTTAAAAATGAAATTACCTCCGGTTCAGTAGTAGAAGCCACAATAAAAGAGCAATCAAATATGGTTGAATTCAAAATATCAAATGATGAAACCTTATATCAAACAGAATATCCAGAGGGTTTTGAAGGAGAAGTATTTCAACTTTTGGTAGATCAAGATATAGTTTTAAATACAGATACAGAGCCTGCAGGGTTCCAGGATTATATTTTTGCATTTTTACCTTGGCTATTTCTTGCAGCATTTATGTTTTATATGTTTTCTCAAGTTAGATCAAATGGAAACCAGATTATGCAATTTGGTAAATCTAAAGCAAAGGAACTCGACGAAGAAGCACCAAAAGTTACATTTCAAGATGTAGCAGGTGTCGAAGAAGCTAAAGAAGAGCTAAAAGAGATTAAAGAGTTTTTAAAATCTCCAGAAAAATTTAACAAACTGGGAGCAAAAATTCCAAAAGGAGTTTTACTTGTTGGTCCTCCAGGAACAGGTAAGACATTACTTGCAAAAGCAGTTGCTGGAGAAGCTAGTGTTCCATTCTTTAGTATTTCAGGATCTGATTTTGTTGAGATGTTTGTCGGTGTTGGAGCTAGTAGGGTTAGAGATTTGTTTAAGAAAGCAAAAGAATCATCTCCAGCAATCATCTTTATAGATGAAATTGATGCAGTTGGAAGAATGAGAGGAGCAGGTCTTGGTGGAGGGCACGATGAAAGAGAACAAACTTTAAATCAATTACTTGTTGAAATGGATGGTTTTGAAGCTAACCAAGGCGTAATACTAATGGCAGCCACAAACAGGCCCGATGTTCTTGATCCAGCTTTATTAAGACCAGGAAGGTTTGACCGACAGGTTATAGTTGGCAGGCCTGATTTGGCAGGTAGAACTCAAATACTAAAAGTTCATTCTAAAGATAAACCGTTGGCAAAAAATGTTAACTTTGAGACTTTGGCAAAACAAACTCCGGGATTTACTGGTGCCGATCTAGCCAACCTATTAAACGAAGCAGCTTTATTAGCTGCTAGAAAAAATAAAAAAACAATTGGTATTACAGATATCGAAAATTCAATTGATAGAGTTATGGCTGGTCCTGAAAAGAAAAGCCAAGTTATGACTCAAGAAGAAAAATTAATTATTGCTTATCACGAGACAGGTCATGCTTTAGTTGGGTGGGCACTTCCAAATGCAGATCCAATTCACAAAGTTACCATTATTCCAAGGGGTAGAGCACTTGGTTATACTCAGGCTTTGCCAGATAGTGAGAAGTACCTCTCCTCTAAGGCTGAGTTAAAAGACAGACTCGCAATGCTAATGGGAGGAAGGGTTGCTGAAGAATTAATTTTTGCAGATCCAACTACCGGAGCATCAAACGACATTGAAAAAGCAACTGATATTGCAAGAAGAATGGTTATGGAGTTTGGCATGAGTGAAAAGCTTGGACCGATGCTTTATGGCAAAGGTTCAAACGAAGTTTTTCTTGGTAGAGATTATGGAAGACAGCAAGATTACTCTGACGAAGTTGCTTCATCCATAGATGACGAGGTTAGAAATCTACTCAATGATGCGCACATTATTGCTGGGAAAATATTAAAGAAGTTTAAAAAACAAATGGACGCAATGGTAAATTTATTAATGGAAAAAGAAACTATTAACAAAGACGAAGTAGCTGCAGTATTTAAAAATATCAAAAAAGTTAAAATTCAAGGTACTGGCAAAAGCTTAAGGCTTGCCTGATGAGCAAACTTCAAACAAATCTGATTCAGGCTCAAGAATCATTGGCATCCTTTTTAAAAGAAAAAACTAATAAAAGCGATGAAGAAATTAAAAATTTATCTATTAAGTTTTTGGATCAAGTTCAAAAGAAATTAACCAATAAAAGTGATAATGTGCTTATTTTGGAATCTCTTAAAGAAGTAAAACACAATCAGCCGATTTACATAAATGGAATTTCATATATCAGTTTGTGTGAACATCATATGATGCCATTTCATGGCTCAGTAAGTATTGCTGTCTTCCCAAAGAAAAAAATATTGGGAATTTCAAAGTTCAGTGATCTTGTAGGTCATTTTTCTAATGACTTAACATTACAAGAAAAGTTAACTGAAAAAATTGCCTCGTTCATACATGAAACTCTAGATGCTGATGGTGTATTTATTAAAATGACTGCAAAACATCTATGCTCTGATTTATTAAACTCTCAAAATTCATCGGAGGAAGTCATAACAACATACTCAACAGGAGTGTATGAATTAGACTTTTCTTTAAGAAACGAAGCACTTTTAAACTTTTCTTAAAATTGACTGATTGGAATAGTCTTTTAAGTTCAGTTAACCAAAAAGTAATTGGAATTATTAATTCAACAAAAGATTCATTTAGTGGTGATGGTGTATTTGAAAACAATGAGAGACTGAGATTTTTAATAAAAACAGCAGAAGAAAAGGAAATAAAAATTCTCGATGTTGGTGGAGTTTCAACTAAACCAGGCTTTGAAGAAGTAAGTTATAAACAAGAATTGAGAAGACTTAATTTTTTTGTTTCTAATTATTTTGGGAAATCTAAATTATCCGTTGATACGATGAATTATAAGATTGCCAGATATGCATTAGAGAATAATTTTGAAATTGTTAACGATGTCAGTGGTTTCAATGATTTAAAAATGATCGAATTAATTGTTGAAAAAGATCCAAAGATTATTCTTGTTCATAGTCACCCAAATTCATCTGATATTCAAGAAAAGATGCATTACAAAGATGTAGTAAAAGAAGTAAGAGATCATTTAGAAGAAAAAATAGAAAATTTAATCTCTCATGGAGTAAATAAAAACAAAATTTCTATTGATCCAGGATTAGGATTCGGCAAATCAATGGAGGACTCTCAAAAATTATTTAAAAATCTAGAACATTTTTGCTGGGGGTTTCCATTAATTGTGGGTTATTCGAAGAAAAAATTTGCTCAAAATTTAGAGATGAATGATGAAGAACTTTATAACCATTGTATAGACTCTGGTGTTTCTTTGGTCAGGCTGCACATAGCTTCTTAGTTTTATATTTAAGCTAATATGTAATTTACGGAGGTTACAATGGCTGGTTTAAAACCCAATGATTTTCATTGGATAATTGAAGGAAAACTAGCTGTTTCAGAATGCATTGGTGGCGGAGGTCTTACTCCTCGTAAAATAAGGAGGGAAGAAGAAATTCAGTGGCTAAAAGGACAAGGTATTAATGCAATTTTCTCCCTACTTGATTCAGACTTTAATCTTAAAAACTATCAAGAAGTAGGTTTTAGAACTTATCACTATCCACTTAATGATGACATTCCAAAAGAGTCCCTAAATGTAATTTTTGATGCAATCAAAGAAGCTTTATCAGACAAGGATCGAAAGCTTCTAATACATCGAGAATTTTTAGATGAACAAGTGCCTGGAATTCTCGCTGGTTATTTAATTTACTCCAAGCTTCTGGACGATCCTATTTTGGCAAGAACCATACTAGAAAAAATACTAGAAAAACCACTTTCACCTAAAGCCATAGCTCTTATTCCTACAATTTAAATAATGTCATTCGACATAAATATTTCTAAAATTAAGTGTTCTGGAAAACACGGAATTTACAATCATGAAAAACAAAACGATCAAGAATTTTTGGTAGACATTCATATTAATATTTCTGATTTTTCTGGAGACGATATTAACAAAACATTTAATTATGAGGAAATTGTTGATTTAGTTATAAAAACCGTAAACAAAGAAAGTTATGATTTAATCGAAACTTTGGCAAAACATATTTCTGAACAAATTGTATTTGAATATGCAAAAATTGAAGCTACGTTACAAGAAATTAAGGTCACAGTTTATAAACCAGATACAATTTTAAAGGATATGACAGAGGGCATTTCGGTTTCTTATTTTGAAGAATTTAAATAGTATTTTTCTCTCCTTGGGCTCAAATATTGGTGATAAAGAAAATAATTTAACTGATGCTGTAAAGTTCATTTCTAATTTTGCCAAAATACTTAAAATTTCATCAGTCTATAAAACGGAACCATTACTTTACAAAGAACAAGATGATTTTTTCAATATTGTTATTGAAATTGATTATCAAAAAACAGCTAGAAATTTACTGTCAAAAATTAAAGATGTAGAAACCCAAATGGGGAGAAAAGATAATTTTAGATACGGACCAAGATTGATAGATATAGACATTATATTTTTTAAAGGCGAAGAGATTGATGAAGAAGATTTAATTATCCCTCATTATGATTGGCAAAATAGACTTTTTGTTGTCGAGCCTTTATACGAGGTTTTAAATAAGCCTTTAGACAAATCTAGTTTTAAAATTTTTGATCAAAAAATAACTAATATTGGTAAAATTAAAACTTAAGTACGGGCACCATTTTAGGGCACGATAATGACAAAAGTTATAACTACAATTAATGAAGACATTCTGTCTGAAAACATTTGTTTTATTCCCACAATGGGAGCAATACATGAAGGTCACCTTTCACTTGTAGATATTGGAAAAGAAACAAATTTAAAAACGTTGGTATCCGTATTTCTTAATAGAAGACAATTCAACAATGATGATGATTTCAAAAATTATCCTATCGAGCTTGAACAAGATATTCAATATTTGAAAAGTAGGGGTGTTGATTATATTTTTCTGCCCCAAGAAAGCTACATTTACCCTAGTTTTGGGGTCCCTTCTATTGCTCCTAGTAAAGCGGGATCTATTCTTGAGGGAGCTTCAAGGCCTGGCCATTTTGAAGGAGTTTTAACTGTTGTAAATAGACTGTTTAATTTAGTAAAGCCTAGCCATGCAGTGTTTGGGAAAAAAGATGCACAACAATTATTTTTAATTAAAGACATGGTTAATCGGTTTGATTTAAATATTGAAATAATAGAGGGCGAAATTTTTCGAGATATAAATGGCCTTGCTTTGAGTAGTCGAAACAAGCATTTATCGCACGATGCTAAATTGAATGCAGCAAATATTTTTAAATCTTTACAAAAAGTGGCTCAAGAAATAAATTTAGGTAAAAGTTTTAAAGAATCTGTTGAAATAGGGATTAATTTAATTAGTCAAAATGAAATAGATTTAGACTATCTTGCAATAGTGGATGAAGAAAATTTTAATTATCCAAATAAATACTCAAAGAAATTAAAGTTATTAATTGCAGCTTATGTTGAAAATGTAAGGTTGATAGACAACGTTGATATAGAAATATGAAAAAAATAATAGCTATTGATATTGGAAATACTGAAACAACAGTTGGAATTGGGAATAGGGATGGCTGGGATTCTTATAGGTTTACTACTAGAGATGCAAACACACCAGACGAATTGTTAGCACTTTTTAACTCTACTTTTAATCTAATAGATGATAAAAGAAATGAGTTAGCAGGTTCAATTGTCTGCTCAGTTGTTCCTCAGGTAACTAATAATATGGTTCAAGCAATTGAGAAATATTTATATTTCCCACCTATTGTTGTGGGTCCTGGTATTAAAACAGGTTTAAAAGTAAATATTGATAATCCAAAAGAATTAGGACCTGACAGAATAGCAAATTCAGTAGCTGGTTATAAAATTGCCGAGTCAGATGTAGTAATAATTGACTTAGGTACAGCGACTACTTTTGATGTTGTAAACAGTAAAAAAGAGTATCTAGGCGGAGCTATTGCACCAGGTATAAAGATTAGCTTGGACGCTTTAACATCAAAGACAGCTTCTTTGAAATCTGTTGAATTAGACCTTCCAAAAAAAGTTGTAGGTAAAAATACTTATGAAGCTATCCAGAGCGGATTAATTTTTGGGCATGCATCTATGATAGATTCTATGATTGAAAGACTTTTGCAAGAATTGGGTACAAAACCAAAAATTATTCTAACTGGAGGGTTAAGTCCAATTATTCAGCCTGCGCTTAATTTAAATGCACAGTATGAAGAAGATTTAACATTAGTTGGGTTAGAAGAAATATTTAACTTAAATAATTAAGATATAAATGTGACCGAATTATCAAAATCTGAAAAAGAAATATATGACCTAAGACGTCAAAAGGTTGAAAAATTAAAAGGAACAGAGTCTTTTCCAACATACTATAAAAATGCAAGTTTTATCAGCGACATTCATGCCAATCATCAAAATCTAAACAGTGGAGAACATACAGATATAAGTGTTGCTGTGAGAGGTCGCGTATTAAGTATTAGGTCTTTTGGAAAATTAATATTCATAGACTTAAAAGACTCAACAGGCAAAATACAATTACTTGCTTCTAAAGATGATTTAGATGAGAAATTAGAAGACTACATTGAATTAATAGATGTAGGAGACATAGTGGGAACTTCTGGAAGCATAATGAAAACAAAAAAGGGAGAGCTCTCGTTAAAAATTTCTAATTTAATAGTTTTGAGCAAATCTTTAAGAACGCTTCCTGAAAAGTGGCATGGGTTGAAAGATAAAGAGACTAGATTTAGACAAAGGTATCTTGATTTAATCGTAAATGATGATGCAAAGAAAACTATAGATACGAGGTTTAAAGTTCTCAAATTATTAAGAGAGTTTATGGTTAGTGATGGGTTTGTTGAGGTTGAGACCCCTACACTCCAACCAAAAGCAGGAGGTGCCATTGCTAAACCTTTTGCGACACACCATAACGCAATGAGTATTGACATGTTTCTTCGAATTGCTCCTGAGTTATATTTGAAAAGATTAATTATTGGTGGTTATGAAAAAGTTTTTGAAGTTGGAAAAGTTTTTAGAAATGAAGGCATTGACCAAACACACTCACCGGAGTTCACAATGATGGAAAGTTATGAGGCCTATACAGATGTAAATGGTGTTATGGATATGGTTGAAAAAATGTGTGAGTACATATTAAGTCATTTGAATCATGATTTAAAGATAGAATTTATTGAAAAAGAAGCAGATTTTAGTTTTCCTTGGAAAAGAATAAGCATGTTTGATTTGGTAAGTGACTATTTTGATGTTGAAATCAAACATAATTCAGATTTAAAACAAATCAAAGAAGAGCTGTTAACAAAACATAATGTTGAGAATGAATCTGAAACTACAGGAATGTTAGTTTACGATTTATTTGAAAAATATATTGAAAACAATATTGTAAATCCTACATTTGTAACAGACTATCCCATAGAAGTCTCACCATTTGCTAGAGAGAATAAAGAACAGAATGGGGTTACTGAAAGATTTGAATTATTTGCTTTTGGTAGTGAATTAGCAAATGGTTTTTCTGAACTAATCGATCCAGTTGATCAGGAAGCAAGATTAAAAGAACAAGCACAAAAAAAAGCCCAAGGAGATGAAGAGGCACATGTAGAAGACCAAGATTATATTGAAGCATTAGAATATGGCCTACCTCCAACTGGGGGACTTGGTTTTGGTGTAGATAGATTTGTAATGATGCTTACAAATAATGAATCAATTAGAGAAGTTATAGCATTTCCTCATTTAAAACCTGAAAATTAATTAGTTCGATTAATGAGATAATTGTTAATATTTTCTAAAACTGGAAAAAGTTCATGATTTTTCAAGGTAAATATTGCCTTCATACTTTCATTAAAGTACCCGTTGATAATTTCTTTTGAATCGTCAATTATTTCATTTGTGGTAAATTCGTGAAGTACTTTTTCAATATCGATTTTTTCTTCTTTTATTTCAGTCAAGATTTCTTGGTACTTTCCTTTATCTTTACTTAGTCCAATTAAGACCGGCAATGTATAGGTTCCTTCTAAAATGTCATTACCTGCCGGTTTCCCTAACGTTTCTGAGTCAGAGGTCAAATCTAATATATCATCAGATATTTGAAAAATTACTCCACAGTTCCAACCCCAATTACTCAAAGCATCAACAATCTCACTATCTGCTGAACTTGCAAGAGAACCAAGTCTTGCACTTGTTCTAATAAGACTTGCAGTCTTGCCCTCAATTACCGTTAAATAATCGTCAATCTCTTGATCAAGGTCAAAAGCTAAATTTAATTCTTTTGTTTGACCCTCAACCAATTCTGCATAGGTTGAAGCAAGCAGTTTGACAGATTCTAATCCCAAACTTTCCGCAGCAAGTTCGGAAGATCTTGCAAGCAAATAATCTCCAGCAAGTATTGAAAGAGTTGAGTTCCATTTTGAGTTAGAACTTTCAACTCCTCTTCTTGTTGTAGCATTGTCCATGACATCGTCATGATATAAACTTCCAATATGTATTAGCTCTACACAAACACCAGCATCAATAATTTTGCTAATATTTTCATTCTCATTTCCAAACTTTCCTGCAAGTGAAGTGACTAATGGGCGAAATCTTTTTCCGCCAGCTTTTATAAGGTATTGAGAAATTGATGTAAGGTAATCGTTTGAAGAGCTCGATATGTCTAAAAGCCTTTTTTCCAATATATTTAAGTTATCCCAAATATCATCAAAAGGTATTACTTTTTTGATTTCATTGCTTTCCATAACTAAAGAATAAAGTAAATGTATAAATAGTTGTAATTTTCATTTAAGTGTATAAACAGACCCTTGGTAATATA
Source organism: uncultured Candidatus Actinomarina sp. (assembly GCA_902622665.1). Taxonomy (GTDB): domain Bacteria; phylum Actinomycetota; class Acidimicrobiia; order Actinomarinales; family Actinomarinaceae; genus Actinomarina. The sequence goes on along the minus strand of CACNQV010000003.1, from coordinate 30,937 downwards.
ACTGTATGTTTGAAAGATTTACAGATAGAGCGAGAAGAGTAGTAGTTTTAGCGCAAGAAGAAGCCAGAAGACTCAATCATAATTACATTGGTACCGAACATATACTTCTTGGTTTAATCCAAGAAGGTGAAGGTCATGCTGCTAAGGCTTTAGAAGAATTAAACATCAATATAGATAGTGTCAGATCAGAAGTTGTTGAAATAATTGGAGAAGGCCAACAATCACCTAGTGGACATATACCTTTTACTCCCAGAGCAAAAAAAGTTTTAGAGCTTTCATTAAGAGAGGCGTTGCAACTTGGTCATAATTACATTGGCACCGAGCACATACTTCTTGGTTTAATTCGCGAAGGAGAAGGTGTTGCTGCTCAAGTTTTAAAAAAATTAGGTGCTGAATTATCTCAAGTTAGACAAACAGTAATTAAATTAATTTCATCTGCAGGCGAGAGTAAAAAGCAACAAGCTGCATCTACTGGTGGTAGAGAAAGACCTGGTTCAGGAACTGGATCAGCAATATTAGATCAATTTGGACGAAATCTTACAAGAATGGCAAAAGAGGGAAAGCTCGATCCAGTTATTGGCAGAACAACTGAAATTGAAAGAGTGATGCAAATACTTTCTAGAAGAACAAAAAACAACCCAGTTTTGATTGGAGAACCAGGTGTTGGTAAAACTGCAATTGTTGAAGGTTTAGCACAAAAAATAATTTCTGGAGATGTTCCAGTTACACTCGAAGGAAAACAAATTTACACACTTGACTTATCAGCATTAGTAGCTGGATCCAGATATAGAGGAGATTTTGAAGAGCGTCTTAAGAAAGTTTTAAAAGAAATTAAAACAAGAGGAGATATTGTCCTTTTTATAGATGAAATACATACACTTGTTGGTGCAGGTGCTGCTGAAGGGGCAATTGATGCAGCCTCAATTTTAAAGCCTATGTTAGCGAGGGGAGAACTCCAAACAATAGGTGCAACAACTCTCGAGGAATTTAGAAAACATTTTGAAAAAGATGCTGCACTTGAGAGAAGATTCCAGTCTGTACAAGTAGATGAGCCAAAACTTTCAGATGCAATTGAAATATTAGATGGACTAAAAGATAGATATGAAGTCCATCACGGAGTTAGGTTTACTGATCAAGCCATTGTTTCTGCAGTAAATATGGCAGACAGATATATATCCGATAGATTTTTACCTGATAAAGCTATCGATTTAATTGACGAGGCCGGTAGCCGAATGAGAGTTTACAAAAAGCCTCTTGATCAAGATAAGCAAGTAATAGCTGACAAGCTTAAGAATTTGAGAGAACAAAAAATTGACGCAGTTCAATCACAACTTTTTGAAAAAGCTGCACAAATAAGAGACCAGGAAAAACTTTTACTTGATGAAGTAAACACTATAGATTCTTCATCTGCTTCTGAAATCGAAATGGTAATTGATGAAGAAGAAATCGCAGAAGTCTTGGCTCAGTGGACAGGCATTCCAGTTCATAGACTTACCCAAGAAGAAACAGCCAGATTGTTAGAAATGGAAATAGAGTTACACAAACGAATTATTGGTCAAAATGAAGCAATTGCTGCTGTTTCAAAAGCTATCAGAAGAACAAGGTCAGGATTGAAAGACCCTAAAAGACCATCAGGCTCATTTATATTTTTGGGTCCTTCTGGAGTTGGTAAAACTGAGACTGCAAAAGCTTTAGCTGAGTTTCTTTTTGGCGATGAAGATTCATTAATACAAATTGACATGTCCGAGTATATGGAAAAACATACAGTTAGCAGGTTAATTGGTTCACCTCCTGGTTATGTAGGTTATGATGAAGGAGGCCAACTAACAGAAGCTGTACGAAGAAAGCCATTTAGCATAGTGCTTCTTGACGAAGTAGAAAAAGCTCACCCTGACGTTTTTAATACACTTCTTCAGATTTTAGAAGATGGAAGATTGACAGATGCTCAAGGAAGAACTGTCGATTTCAAAAACACAATAATAATCATGACTTCTAATTTAGGTACAAAAGATATTGCTAAAAATGTTGGATTTAGTAGCTTGAGTGAAATTGATAATTACGAGAAGATGAAATCAAAAGTTAGTGAAGAGTTAAAAAGATATTTTAGACCAGAGTTTTTAAATAGAATTGATGAGACAATTGTATTCCATGAACTAACAATTGATGAAGTCAAAGAAATAGTTGATTTAATGCTTGATAGAGTCCACACTCAACTTAAAAATTCTGATATAGAAATTGTACTCTCTGATGAAGCAAAAGAATTTTTAGCTACAGAAGGATATGATAGAGAATTTGGTGCAAGACCTTTAAGAAGGTCTATACAAAGGTTGCTTGAAGACCCTCTTTCTGAGGAACTTTTACAAGGTAAATACAAAGCAGGTTCAACAATTATTATTTCCTTAAACAAAGATGACAATACTTTAGAGTTTGAATCAGTGGAAGCTCCTGATGAACCACCTGTCGACTTTGTAGATTCTGAATCATAAAAACACTACACTAATTAAATGAAATTCATTATTGATACTGATCCTGGTACTGATGATGCTGTAGCAATTCTAATTGCTTTAGCACACTTTAAGGACGAAGAGCTCCTTGCAATAACTACAGTTGCTGGAAATGTTGGAGTTGATGTTGGAACAAGAAATGCTCTAAGAATTTTAGAACATGTTAACAGAAATAATATTCCGGTTTACAAAGGAGAGGCAGAGCCTTTAAATAGAGATTTACTTACTGCAGAATGGGTTCACGGCACAGATGGACTTAATGGAGTAGGGTTTCCTGAGCCTTCAAAAAGTGAGGAATCTATCGGTGCAGTTGATTTCATCACAGAATTATTACAAAATAGTGATGAAAAAATAACTATTTGTGTTTTAGGTCCTATGACAAATATTGGAAAAGTTTTAGGTTCCAACCCTGAGCTAGCAGAAAATATTGAGCAAATAATTTTTATGGGTGGTGGAGCAGGATTTGGAAACCATACTCCGGTTGCTGAGTTTAATATTTTGGTCGATCCTGAAGCTGCAAAAATTGTTTTGAATTCAGGTGCAAAGCTTGTCATGATGGGATTAGACGTAACACATCAAGCAATCTCTACAAAAGAAAGATTAAATGCAATACATGAAACAGGTACGGTTACTGGAAAATATCTAATAGGTTTGATGGGTTCATTAGCAGATTTAGAAATAGTTAAACAAAAGTTTCCAGATGGCACTCCAGTGCATGATGCATTTGTTACAGCTTATTTAGTTGACAATTCTTTAACTACTGGAGATATTACAAATGTTGAAGTAGAAGTTGATTCTGAGTTGACGGTTGGACAAACTGTGGTTGACATAAATCATATTTCTGGAAGGAATAAAAATGTTCACTGGATGAACAAAGTAGATGATGAAAAATTATTTACCATAATAACAAATACCTCAAAACTTCTCCCATAAAATAAAATTTTTACCTTCATACAAACGACACTTTTTTCAAATTCAGATATAATTTAAACAATCATTATTTAAATAATGAAGGAGTAAATTAATGATCACTAAAAAGAAATCCGTTTTTGTACTTCTGTCATTAATGTTGATTTTGTCCGCTTGTGGCGGAAGTTCAGAATCAACTACTGAAGAGGTTGCAGAACCAGCAGCAGAGGAGTCTCTTGATGCTCCAGCTACTACTGCAGCACCTGCAGAAGAGCCAGAAGCAGAAGCGTTAAAAGTGGGTATAGTTCTCGGACCATTAGGCGACCTTTCCTTCATGGACTCCGCTAAAAGAGGCTACGATAAAGCTGTAGCTGAACTTGGCATTGATGGAGACTATGTTGAGACTGAGCCTAGTGAAAGAGCAGCAGCTATCCAAAACTTTTTAGCTGATGGGAAAGAAATGATTATTACAATCGGTTTCTCAGAAGCTGAAATCACAAAAGAAGCTGCACTTGCTAACCCGGGTGTACAATTTGCAATTGTTGATATGGTTGTAACAGCAGACAATGGAGATCTACTTCCAAATGTCCAAAACTTAATCTTTAAAGAACATGAAGGTTCATTTGAAGTTGGTTACATTGCTGGAAAACTTTCAAAAACTGGCAAAGTTGCATTTATGGGTGGTATGGACGTTCCAATTATTAGAAAATTCCAAACAGGTTGGGAAGAGGGCGCTAGATACGCTAATCCTGACATAGAGTTCTGTGATGGATATGCTGGTAGTTGGGGAGATCCTGCTAAAGGTAAAGAAATTGGTTTAGCTTGTTTTGAAGCTGGTGCAGATATTATATTCGCAGCTGGTGGATCTACAGGTAATGGAGCTTATGAAGCTGCAGCTGAAACAGGAAACTTTGCAATTGGTGTTGATTCAAATCAAGACTATGTGCAACCTGGAACAATGATTACATCAATGATGAAGAATGTAGACTTTGCAGTTTACACAGCTATCGCTGATAGAATCGCAGCTGGAGCGGTATTAAGCACAATTAATTCATATGGATCTGCAGAAAATGGTGTAGGACCAACATGGTTAGTTGATGGCTCAACACTCTTTGCTGATGAAGGACCTGCTGACATGGCATCTCAAGTCGCAGCCTTAATCGATGAAGTAGCTGATGTAAGAGCTAAAATTATTTCTGGTGAAATCGTTGTTACAGACGTAACAGCTGGTGGTTAATAGCCAAACTCACTAGACAAAAATTTAATTTAGCCCGACCTAGGTCGGGCTAAATTATTAATATGATATAAAATAAAATTTTTTTCAAAATGAATAAAGACATAGCAATACATTTAAAAAATATCACAAAAGAGTATCCAGGAGTAGTTGCTAATAAAAATGTCGATTTCCAAGTTTTTAAAGGTGAAATTCATGCCTTAGTTGGTGAAAATGGTGCAGGTAAATCAACTCTCATGAAAATACTTTATGGTATAGAACAGCCTGATGAGGGTGAGATATTAATTAATGGCAAATTAGAACAAATTAACAAAGTTGAAACTGCTATAAATCTTGGAATTGGCATGGTTCATCAAGAATTTACCCTTGTACCAAGTTTTACTGCTCCTGAGAACATTGGATTAGGTCAAGAGCCAAGAAATAGTCAAGGAATTATCGATTGGAAGGGACTAAACAAATTAGTCGTAAATATTGCTGAAAAATATGGATTTAAAGTTGATCCTAGTTTGAAAATGATAGACGCTTCTGTTGGAGTTCAACAGCGAACAGAAATATTAAAAACTCTTTACAGAAATGCGAATATTTTAATTTTAGATGAACCTACTGCGGTATTGACACCTCAAGAAACTGATGAGCTATTTACAGTTATAAGAACTTTAGTTGATGAAGGAAAAACTGTAGTTTTTATTACTCACAAACTGAGAGAAGTAATGGAGATAGCAGACCGGGTTACTGTAATGAGAGCAGGAGAAGTACAAGGAGTTTCTGAAACTAAAAATACTTCAATTGCCGAATTGGCTTCTCAGATGGTTGGAAGAGAAGTTTTTTTACAAGTAAAAAAAGATGATGCAAAACCCGAAGAAGAAATTTTAAATGTAGAAGACTTGTGGGTTCATGATGCCAGAGGGTTATTAGCAGTAAAAGGAGTAAGTTTAAACATTCGAAAAGGTGAGATAGTAGGAATAGCTGGAGTAGAAGGAAATGGTCAATCAGAATTAGTTGAAGCTTTGACTGGATTAAGAAAAACTAGTCAAGGTAGTATAAATTACCTAGGTGAGAATATTGCTTCAAGCAGTCCAAAAAATATTCGAAGGAAAAAAATTGCTCACATACCTGAAGACAGAACAAACACTGGGTTAAATACACAATTAAGTATATGGGAAAACTTAATAGGTAATTCCTATTTTAGAAAACCATTATCAACAAATGGTATTTTTAATCTCAAGAAAATTGCTACGCACTCTAACAAGCTAAAAGAAGATTTTGATATCAGAGCACCAAATATTTCCTTAAAGGTAAAGTCTCTTTCAGGAGGAAATCAACAAAAAGTTGTTGTTGCTCGAGAATTGTCTGAAGATCCAATATTAACTATTGCCTCCCAGCCTACAAGGGGAGTTGATATAGGAAATATTGAGGCGATACATGAACAACTTGTACAAATGAGAGACGACGGTGGTGCAGTGCTTTTGGTGTCAGCTGAATTAGACGAAGTAATGGCGGTTGCTGATAGAGTCGGTGTAATGTATGAGGGGCAAATAGTTAAATGGGTAAACCCTAAAGAAGTTGATCAGTCACAGATGGGACTTTATATGGCGGGGATCAAAGATTAATGGAAAAATTTTCATTTAAAGATGTATTAGTTACTTTTGCTGGATTACTAATAACTGCTTTTATTGCATGGGTATTAATATCTGCAACAGGTAACAACCCCTCTGAAGTTGCTTTATATTTATATGAAGGTGGCTTTAAGGGTACAAGAAATATAGCAAACTCGCTATATCAGGCAACTCCATTAATTTTGACGGCAGTTGCAACATTAATTTCTTTTAGAGTTGGAATGTTTAATATTGGCATTAATGGCTCTATGTATGTGGGAGCACTTTATGCAGGTTGGGCAGGATATAAATTTACTACGCTTGGACACTTTACACATGTAACAGTTTGTATATTAATTGGAATGCTAGTCGGTGCAGCTTGGATGCTCTTGCCAGCTTTGTTGAGAGTCTACGCTGGAGTTAGTGAAATTATTTCTACAATAATCTTAAACTTCGTTGCTGTTTTATTTGTTTCATATATGGCTAACGGTCCTTTTAGAGCAGATCCAATAGCTCCTGCAACACCTAGAATTTTAGAAACAGCTGAACTCAAACAAATATTTCCTAATTCTCAATTCAATACAGGATTTTTTATTGCAGTTTTTGTTGCAATTCTTGCTCATTTTGTACTTAACAAAACAACGTTTGGATATGAGTTACGCTCTGGTGGAGATGGTTTAGTTGGAATGTATCCATCTAGATTTAGTTCATATCTTGGTATTCCATCAGATAGATCTGCAATAATTGGAATGTTGATTTCTGGTGCATTAGGAGGTTTAGCTGGAGCAATAGAAGTTTTGGGTGCTGTAAGATACTTTTTTCAAGAACTTGAGTTTAATCAAGGATTTGATGGAATATTAATTGGCATACTTGGAAAACTGGAACCAATAGGTTCTGTAATTGCTTCGTTATTTTATGGTGCAATTAAAAATGGTGGATTTTACGTTGATTATAAGACCGATGTTTCAAGAGAAATAATAATAGTTTTAATTTCAATATTAATTTTCTTTGTAAGCGCACAAAAAATGGTAAAGGGATTAGAAAAATATCCGCTTATTAAAAAATTGGATAATTTCTTTTCAAGGAAGAAGATGTAATGGAATGGATTGAAATATTTGACTTATCAATCTTTAGAAGTCTTCTAAGATCAACAGCTCCTATAGCCATTGTTGGTATGGCTGCTGCGATGTGTTCCGCTGCTGGTGTGTTAAATATTGGACTTGAAGGCAAAATGCTAAATGCTGCATTTGCAGGAGTGTATGCTAGCTATACATTTGAGAGCGTTTGGGCGGGTTTTACTGCTGGAATAATTGCTGGCTTACTAACTGCTGCTTTGTTTGGCTTACTATCTTTTACTTTGGGAGCGGATGAGGTCCTGGCAGGTTTAGCTATTAACATATTTGCATTAGCTGGTACAACGTATTTAATGCGGACAATTTTTGGACAAGCTGGATTTTTCTCTGATCCAAGAATTGTTGGTTTTGAACCAATAAGTGTTTCGTTTTTGCGTGGGACATTCTTAGAGCCATTCTTGTCTGACTTTACATATTCAGTTTATTTGATGTTTGTGTTGGCAATTTTGCTTCATACTGTTTACTACAGAACAAGACTTGGAACAGCAATTAGAGCAACAGGGGAAAATCCTGAGGCAGCAGAAGATGCTGGAATAAATACTGTAAGAATTAAATGGATGGTCACTGTATTTTCAGGATTATTAGCAGGCATCTCTGGTATTTTTCTATCTTTAGAAAATTTAACAATGTTTACTGAAGGAATGTCAGCTGGTAAAGGATATATAGGCCTCGTTGCTTCATCATTTGGAAACAATACACCTTTTGGAACGTTCGGAGCAAGTTTATTTTTTGGTTTGGGTGATGCTATCGGAATAAGACTTCAGGGTGTTTATGAACTCGATTCTAGATTAATTCTTATGATTCCTTATGCTTTGACTGTTGTTGTTTTGATACTTATTGGTATCAGACAGAGACTAAGAGTCAGACCCGTTCCTATTACCGAAAGTTCAATTGAGTAGCCTTCAATACTTTTCGGCTAAATATATTTTAGAAGATTCAACACATTTACATAAAGACTCAGTTCTGATTGTTAAAGGAGATTTAATTCAAGATATTGTACATATTGAATCATTACCTGAAGAAAAACCAGAGAATTTTAATGAACTCGGAGAAGTTATTATCAGTCCCGGGTTTACTAATGCGCATTCGCATGTAGCGCTGAATTCTGTCAAAGGCTTAGGTTATGGAAGTGCAAGTGCACTATACGATGTGATGTGGGGTATTGAGCCTGCCTTAGACGATGATTTGGTTTATAAACTCTCCTTGTTAGGAATGATGGATGCAATATCTTCTGGTACAACTTCTATTAATGATCATTACTTTTTTGCTGATTCTGTTGCAAAAGCATGTGAAAGGATTGGCATAAGGGGTTTTATTGGGCACACAATTATGACTGAATATGGCCCATGGACAGGTGGTGAACAAATCAGCCTAGCAAAGTCATTTAATAATAATTGGAAAAATTCTAAAACAGTTCACCCAATTGTTGCACCGCATGAAACTTCAACAGTTAGCCCAAAAGTTCTTAAAGAGTTGAGTGATTACGCATTAGAAAATAATTTAATAACACATATTCACCTAGCTCAAACTCAAAAAGAAATGGAATATATTAAATCTAATTTTGAAACTTCCCCAATAAAACATGCATATAACCTTGGAATATTAAATGAAAAAGTAATAGCTGCTCATTGCAATGTTATAGAAGATGGAGATTTAGAGCTACTCGCAGAGTCGAAAGCTTTTCCAGTTTTTTGTCCAACAACTCACGGAATAGCTGGAAAACCAATGAATACAAATTTTTTGTCGGAATTAAATGTTGATTGGGGAATAGGAACAGATTGTTCAGGAGGTAACGATGACTATGACATGTTAGAAGAAATGAGAACTGCATTAGTCTTGAACAATTCCGTAGCCAAAAAAAACTTCATCAAACCAAAAGAAGTATTTAGAAAAGCTAGTGAGGAAAATATTAAGAGAATATCGGGTGGTGTATTTTCAGGCAAATTATTAAAAAATCAAAAAGCAGATTTTATAACAGTATTGATTAACACGCCAAGAATGCTTCCGATGCATGATGTTGTTAACAATATAGTAATGTGTGCTTCATCTAAAGAAATCAATGACGTATATATTGATGGGAAGTGTGTTTTAAAAAATTCAAAATTCGAACAAATTGATGAACAAGCAGTTTTAGAAGATGGAGTGAATGCTTTAAATAAAATATTTGTAAAAACAGGTTTTGATAAAAAAATTTCAGAAGGAGACTTTTTATAGTGGAGTTTTCAGCCTTACATGAACATCTTGATGGTGGATTGAGAGCAAAAACAATTATTGATATAGCTACTTCTAAAAATATAGATTTACCTATTGATGATGAAAAAGATTTAGAAAATTGGTTTTATGAAAATATTTCAACTGAAAAAAATCAAGTATTTAAAAAATTTGAGATGACAATTTCAGTAATGCAGGACATAGATGCAATCCATAGAGTTGCTTATGAAGCAATAGAGGACTTAGTTCTTGACGGTGTTTTGTATGGTGAATTGAGATATGCTCCCTTACAGCATCTTAAAGAAAAACTCTCACCTCAACAAGTAGTAGACGCTGTTTCACAGGGAGTTAGAGATGGTGAAAAAGATTTTGGTGGAGAGTTTCATACTATTTTGTGTGCAATGCGGCAACATCAAGACTCTACAGAAGTTGCTAAGCTTGCAATCGATAATTTTAATAATAAAGTTATAGGATTTGATCTTGCTGGACCAGAATATAATTTTCCACCTTCTTTACATAAAGATGCCTGTAATTTAATTTCAGAATCTGACATTGGACTTACGATACATGCAGGAGAAGCAGCAGACTTATCGTATATTGAAGATGCAGTCTTTAATTGCCAAGCACAAAGGATAGGACATGGTTGGCAAATTATTGAGGGTTGTGAATTTAAAAATGGTCAATATATACCAAATTCTAGAATCGCTCAACATGTATTGGATTGTGAAATCCCTTTAGAAATTTGTATTTCTTCAAATGTTAAATCTGGTGCAAGTTCAGTAAGCATTGATAATCATCCGGCTATAAAGCTACTGAAATCTGGGTTTAAGGTAACTCTAAATTCAGATAATCGATTAATGGCAAAAACAAAGATTTCCGAGGAATTTAAAAAAGCTGAAAAATATTTAGAGTTAGATGGAGATTTACACAGTCAGCTTGTAGAGAATGCTATTGATGCAAGATTTACAAATCTAAAATAGTAGAAGCTAAAAGAACACTACCAGTTTCAATCATATCAGTAGCTCTTTTAGTAACTGTTGCATGAGCAAATTCCGGTTGGTGGTTTACAATCTTTCCATCATCATCAACAATTTGAAGAAATGCGTGTAATGAAGGAACTTGTTTTGAAATATTTCCAAAATCTGTAGATCCATTTTTGCTTTGATCATAACTTTCATTGGTTTTCATATCTAAAGAAAGTTTTTTTGAATTTTCCAAAAATATTGACTTTAATTTTTTATCCGTGACAAGATTTTCATAAGTCCCATTACCTTCCACAATGTTTAACTTACAACCTGTAGACTCTGCAGCTCCTTTAAAACAATTTATAATTTTCTTTTCTAATCTATTTAAGTCTTTCGTTTTTTGAGCACGAATCATCCAACTTGATCTTGTGTAATCAGGAATGATATTAGGGGACTCGCCACCATGTGTAATTATTCCGTGAACTTTTTCAACGGGTTGTAATTGCTGCCTTAAAGCACTTATGTTGTTGTACGCAAGTATTTGAGCATCCAATGCATTTTTTCCAACGTAAGCTGAACCAGAAGCATGAGCAGCTTTACCAAAATATTCAATATCAATTTGCTTTACTGCAATCATTAAAGGATCCACCTCGTTTCTTGTAGCAGGATGGATCATTACAGAATAAGCAGTATTGTCAAAAACACCTTGTTCTAAAAGTTTTATTTTTCCACCACCACCACCATTTTCATAGGTCAATGGAATAATCTCTTCAGCAGGACATCCTACTAATTTTATTTCATAATCAAGATCGTTTTTGTAATTCGAAAGAATAAAAAATGTACCCAATCCAATTGATGAAATTAGATTGTGTCCACAAGCATGTCCAACATTTGGTAAAGCATCATATTCTATACATATAGCAACATTTTTTTTACCAGCTCTTTTGTTGATCGAGGCAGTAAAAGCAGTAGGTATATCATTAAATCTTTTGTATTTTGTATCTACTACATGTTTTTGGATAAGCTTCGTAATTTTATCTACAGACTTAACTTCTTGATATCCTAATTCAGGATTTTTGTACATGTATTCATTAAGATGTAACAAGTCTTTTTTATATTTTGAATATTCAGATTTTAGAGAATTAATATCCAATTTATCCACGTCCATAAAATGTTACCTCTTGGATAGCGCACTCAAGAAATGGTTCTGCACCATTAACTTCTTCTCCAGGATACGCACTTAAAATTTGTATTGTTATTACTGATGATGATGTATTTAGATCAATCCATTGTGAGCTAGTATTTTGATTTTCAAGCTCATATTCAATTGAGAATCCCTCTTCTTCTGATGTTATTAATATATCCCTTGGTTTAAAGTTTCTTTTAAACGATTTTGAATCTTCTATATTTTCATAAGTCAAAAATTGAAAATAAATATCTTTTGAGAAAGTAAATTCCAACGTTGCATCCGCACATTCTAAGCCATTATCTTGCCATGAAGATGGTTCATCATCATATATTTTTTCACAAGACCAGCCATCTCCAAGACTGCTAGAAGCGGTACAACTAAATGGGTATTGAAGTTGAAGTAAGCTCTGAACTGTAGTTGACGAACTAGTTGTAGTTGATTGCTCTATAACTTGAATTTCCTCAATTACTTCTTCTGCAATATTTTGATTGTAATAATAACTAGCCGCAGCAATAAGAGGAATAATTATTGCCAGAAAAAAGACAGCTCTGATACCAGGAACTTCATTTCTTGTTGGTAGGGAAGTTGCTCCATAATTTGATAGAGGTTGTGACAAAAGTTCTTCAGGAGGTCTTACTCTTCTGGTAATTTCAGGTTCTATTTTAGCATCTGCATTTTCTATGTCTTTTATGCTTAAACCAAGCCATTCTCCACAGCTAGAACAAAACTCAATTGATTTGTCTACTATTGCTGAGCAAGCCTTACATTCTACTTTTTCCATTTAATTAGCTTATTATCCTTATTTATAAAATAATACAGTAACATTCAAATAACAATATTGTTCAAATAATAAAGAGGAATATGAACTTAAACAATAGCACAAGCGCGAATCAGTTATTACCAGGCCAGCCACTAAGAATTGGTGTTGATTTGATAGCTGACAAAAAATCAGGTGCATTAATTGTTATTGGCTCAACAACAAAATTAGAAAAAATTTCTTCAGGCGGTATTACTTTGAATGACTGTGAATTTTCACCTGAGATGCTTTCAGAATTGTCAAAAATGGACGGTGCTATTGTTGTAAATAAAAGTGTTTCAAAAATTCTGAAAGCTAATGTTCACCTAAACCCAAGTGACACAATTTCTACTACTCAAACTGGAACAAGACATAGAACTGCAGAAAGAACTGCTGCAACTACTGGTTTGACAGTTATAGCTGTATCTGAGGAAACCTCCTTGATTAAAGTATTTGAAAATCTTCAGACTATAGAACTTGAAGAGTCATCAGCAATATTGGGTAGAGTTAATGAATCTTTGCAATCAGTTGATAGGATGAGAAGAAGGTTTGATGATGCTGTAACTAATTTAGGAGATCTTGAAATTGAAAACACAATAACAAATCAAGAAGTTTTAGAAGTAATTCAAAGAGGAGAACTTCTTATTCGATTAGCTAGCCAAGTCAAAACAGAAGCTCTAAAGCTTGGTGAGGATGCTGGATTGATTATGATTCAGATAGATTCTTTAGAATCAGGTGTATTGAATACATTAAATCTAGTTTTGAAAGACCATCTTCCATTAAGAAAATTTAGAACAACTGCTAAAGCTATTTATGAAATAAGTATCTTGTCATATGATGAATTGAATGCAATAGATTATCTTGGCAGTGTTTTGTCTAAGCTTCCTCTAGATGATATATCAGTATCAAAGGGATACAGGGTTCTTGCAAGATTGCCTGGGTTACCTGAAAACTTACATGATCAAATAATTCACAAATTTAAAACATTACCAAAACTACTTAACGCTTCACCAGAAAAATTATATGAAGTTGAGGGCATTGGAAGAAGCAGGGCTCAACAATTGAGAGATTATTTCGATACTTTACTTAAAAATATAGGTTTTTCCTATATAAATGGACATTAAATAGTTCTGAATCTATAGTATTGTTGACATCTATGGCAACAAAAACAAAAAAAATTACTGATAAATATAAACCAAACCAATTTGTAGTTCACCCTCACCATGGTGCTGCAAAAGTTGTTAGAAAAGTTAACAAGAATGTAGAAATTTTTGACGAAAATGGTGAAGTTAAATCTAAACGAAAACAGTATTTCGAAATTGAAGTCCTTACAGATGGGCTGCTTGTAATGGTGCCAGTAGAAAATGTAGACGAGGTTATAAGGCCTGTTATTTCAAAAAACGCAGTTTCAAGAAAAGTGTTTCCTATTTTTAAGGAAAAACCAGAAGAAGCTGGAACCAATTGGAGTAGGTGGTATAAAGTTCTGACAGAAAAAATGACATCGGGAGATGTTATTCAAGTTGCTGAAGTGGTTAGGGACCTGACACATGCTCAAATCAATAAGGGTATATCCCCTGCGCTTAAAAGAATGCTTGCAAAAGCAAGAACTACCTTAGCTAGTGAAGTAGCATGTGCTTTAAGTATTGATGAAGAAGCAGCTGTAGAAAAAATTAACCAATATCTTCCCGAAGAAGACCCTGACGACGGTTTATAATTTATATATAAATCAAAAGAGGCATAATGCTTGTAGGTAATGGGTTTGATATACACAAACATTCTGATGATGAAAAATTAGTTCTAGGAGGCATAACAGTTGAAGGGCCTGGTTTTGAAGCTCATTCAGATGGAGATTTAATTCTTCATGCACTCAGTGATGCTTTACTTGGATCCAAAGCAAAAAAAGACCTAGGTTTTTATTTTCCATCTGACAAGGGTACGCCTAAAAATATATCAAGCGTAGAAATGTTAAATACAGTTTTAGAAATTATTGAATATGACAAGATAATTATAAACAACATTGATATTACGATTATTTCACAAGTTATAAATATTTCAAAAATATCTGATTCAATTGCTTCTAGTATTGCCAATTTATTAAGTGTCGACAAAGATTTAATAAATGTAAAGGGCAAGTCTTTTGATAATCTTGGCGTGATTGGAGAAGGTAAGGCATCGGCTTGTTTTGCTATAGTTTCGGTGAGAGATGCTTAAGCTACATAATACGTTATCAAATACTTTAGAGGAGTTTAAGCCAAATTCAGAAAAAGTAAAAATTTATCTCTGTGGACCTACGGTGCAATCTTCACCACATATTGGACATGGACGATCCGCTGTAGTTTTTGATTTTTTAATTAGATACTTAGCTTTCTTAAATTACGAAATTAATTTTGTTCGGAACATAACTGATATTGAAGACAAAATAATTGAAAGGGCAGAAGTAGAGGGAATTACTACAAAAGAATTAGCTGATCGTGTAACAAAAGAATTTCAAGATGCTTATTCTGGTTTGAATTGTTTACCACCAAATAATGAGCCTAAGGCTACTGAAACTATAGATCATATAATAAATTTGATTGATGAATTGATTAAGAATGAATATGCATATGTAACACATTCAGGTGTTTATTTTGAAGTTGGTAAGTTTGAAGATTATTTGAAATTGTCGGGTAGAAATAGAGATGAAGTCATCTCTGGCACTAGGGTTGATTTAGAGTCTGATAAAAAAAATACAGAAGATTTTGCACTATGGAAGATTTCTAAGGAAAATGAACCTTCATGGAATTCTCCTTGGGGTGGTGGTAGACCTGGGTGGCACATTGAATGTTCTGCAATGATAAGTAAAATATTTAATTCAGGTATTGATATTCACTGTGGTGGTAATGATTTAATTTTCCCTCACCATGAAAATGAGCTCGCACAATCAGCTGCTGCTTTTGAAAATCAAGAATTTGTAAAATACTGGTTACATAATGGCATGATTAACCTTTCTGGCCAAAAGATGTCTAAATCTGAAGGCAATATAAAACTGCTTAACGAGTACATTGATAAGTTTGGTGGTAACGTAGTTAGATTTTTCTTTTTAAGGTCACACTACCGCAAGCCTCAGGAGTTTTCGGAAGGCTTATTAGAAGAGTCAAAAACAACTTTTATCAGAATTCGGGAATTTATCAGCAATGTTGAAGCCAATGCTTCAGATTTATCAATTATTGAAGTATTCAAAAATTCTATGAACGATGATTTAAACACGCCAAAGTTTTTGGGAGAAATCTTTGAAATAATGAATAATTCAAGCAATCTCGGTAAAAAAGAAATAAAAAATTTAAAAGAAACTATCAAATTTATATTTGAAATTTTAGGTTTCAATTTTGATATCAAAGATAATGTAAAAATTAATCACGAAGAACTTTCAAAATTTTTCAATTCATTTCAAATAAGTTATGACAATTTAGAACAAGCAATGGAAGAATTTCTTACACAAAGAAATAAGTTAAGAAACGAAAAGAATTTTAATCAAGCTGATGTCATGAGAGATAAATTAAAGGAAATTGGTTTGTTAATTAAGGATGGTGATGATAATAGCTGGTATTGGGAAAATAGTTGAAGGTATTAATTCAGTAAACAGTGCTATTGATTCAGATCGAGCAGAAAAAATTCTCATCTTAATATCTGATAAAACAATATCAAATCGTTTAGAGCTATTAATTGAAAAAGCAAATAGTAAAGGATTAATAGTAGAAAAAATTAGTAAAAAAGAAGAATGGAGATATAACGAGAGACATTCGGTTGTGGCAATTTGTATTCCTAAAAATACCTATGATGAAAAATCTTTAGATCAGCTAGAACTTAGCAATATCGTTGTATTAGATCATATTCAAGATACAAATAATTTTGGTGCTATAACTAGAACTGCATCAGCATTCAACTTTAATATAGTTTGTCTCCCAAAAAAAAGATCAGTAAATATAACAGAAAGAACTTTTGGAATTTCTTCAGGCGGTCTTGAATATATAAATATTGTTTTTTATAATTCCATTTTTTCTTTAATTAAAAAATTAAAGTCACTTGAGTACTGGACTGTTGGCATGGAAATGAATACGAAAGAAGATTTACTAAATGTGGACTTAAATAAGCAAAAAGTTGCCTTATTTATTGGTTCTGAAGAAAACGGTATAAGTAAAGAGATACAAAATAAATTAGATTTAATTGTAAAAATTAATACAAATAACACAGTTGAATCTCTCAATGCTTCGGTCGCAGCTGCAATTGCAATGAATCATTTTTTTAAAAAAAGTAGTTGATTCAATACCGACTTTGCTATTATTTTACTGTTTGCCGGAGTAGCTCAGTGGCCAGAGCAGCCGACTTGTAATCGGCAGGTCAGGGGTTCGACTCCCCTCTCCGGCTCTAAGTGATTAAGTATGTAAATTCTTTTAAAATTTTTTTATTTTTGATACTTGCTGTTCAAATTGCCTTTTATTTTTTTGGATATCTAAGACCATCTATTATTTATGATTACATTGATTTTTTTCCTTTTACAATTATTCCTGCAATAATTTATTTTTATTTAAATATAAAGCGAATAACCAATCAGATTTACTTTTATTTATCCATATATCTTTCAGTAATTTTATTATTATTTCCAATTGCCCAGATTTTTGATGCAAACTTTCTTACAACATATAGTTTTCCATCATATTTAGAAAATCGAGAGCTCAACAAAGATTCAGAATATTTATTGGTCATTGATACAAGTGGAAGTATAAATTTGAATACTTTTGACGATACTGGTTATTTTGCAGATGTTATAGATAAGCCAGGTAAATTAGGATATCCAGAGGCAGTAGAGACATTAATTGGAGAACCAAAAGCAGTTTTGTTTCGAGAAATGGATACATCAAGCTTATTAAAAGTTGCAGGATGGAATGTCAATATTGGAAATAAAAACATTTGGAAATTAAATTTAGTATCTTTTAATTCAGAATTAAATCTAAAAAATATCAAATTGAACAATTCAAGAATCGCAGGTACTGGAAGTATTTTTCTTGGTGAAGGACTAAAAATTGAGGAATTAAATATAAATGGAAATTTTGAAGTAAGGGTGTCTGAAGATTTATCAGTCGTGGTTATAGGAAAAGTAGAGACCCCTGCCTCATGGATAAGTGCTACAATAGGATATTTAAACCAAGCTGATGAAGTATATAAATTAAAAATAATTGTTGAGGATGGTTCTGATGTTAAATTTTATGATGAAAAATAGGGGTCCTGATTGCTAGACCAACTTGGTAATGGACTTCTGTTAGGGATAATTATTTCTGTTGCTTCTGTGGCACTATCTTTGTTATACGGCGTTACAAGAATTGTTAATTTTGCTCATGGAGAAATTATTGCCCTAGGTGCAATTGCAACTTTATTTTTCTCTAGTCCATTAGATTACAGGGTGTTATTTTTAGATAAATTTTCACCACTGGGTCTAAATTTTGTCATATCGTGCATTTTAGCTATATTAGTCTGCGGTTTATTTGGAGGCTTATTAGAGGTATTTTTATTTAGACCTTTAAGAAAAAATGATGTTGGGAATATTGCTGTTTTAGTTGTAACTATTGGTCTTTCTATATTGGTAAGACATTTGTATTTACTATTTGCTACTGGTAGAGTTCAGAATTTTCCTCTTGAGTTGCAGAGAAGACAAACTTACTTATTTTTTGACATGACTCCTAGGAATTTAAATGTTTTGATTATTGGAATAATTGTAATGATTATAGTTGGACTTCTTTTAACATACACTCGTCTAGGAAAGGCCATGAGAGCAGTAAGAGATTCTGGGGAACTTTCAAGTGTTTCTGGAATTAATTCAGATAATATTATTTTAATTACCTGGGTTTCTTCAAGTATGTTGGCAGGATTAGCTGGAATATTTCAAGCAACTATTAATGATGTTAGATGGAATATGGGATTTCTAATCTTACTTCTCATATTTGCTGGAACTGTCCTAGGTGGCATAGGAACTTCTTTCGGGGCAATGGTAGGTGGATTATTGATCGGAATAATGGTCCAGGTATCAGTTGGATTACCATTTATGGAAGGACATTCTGAAGCTAAAAATGCTGTGGCGTTAGGCATAATGATTTTAATATTGTTATTTAGACCTCAAGGAATATTTGGTAAGAAAGAAAGAATTTCATGACATCTGCCAAAATTTCGTTTAGGCTTATTTTTTCTCTATTTGTTACTGCATTTTCAATTTATTTGGTATTTCTTTTAAATCCAGATGGTGCACCTAGAATTCTTTTAAATTTGTTAACATTTGCGGGTATTTATGGACTTAGTGCTATTGGATTAAATGTTCATTTTGGATGGACTGGGCTTTTAAATTTTGGCCATGCCTCTTTTATGGGAGTTGGTGCTTATGTCACTTTACTGTTAATGCCGCATGCAGCTGGTAGAGAGGGCGAAGTTACAACTACAGGTTTACCATTTTTTGCTGCTTTAATTTTAGGCATCGGAGCCGCTGCTTTATTCGGATTATTACTTGGTCTTCCAGCTATAAGATTACGCGGTGATTATTTAGCAATTGTAACAATCGCCGCGGCAGAAATTTTTAGACTACTCGTTAGAGATTTAGAGTCAATAACAGGTGGAGTTTACGGCATAATAAACTACACTGACAACTTTCAAAAATACAGACCTTTATTCATTGATAATTTTTCAGAAAACTTAGGTTTTTCACCCTCTCAAGCTTGGGTATGTTTAGCTGCGTGGGTATCTATATTTATTACTGTTCTTTTACTCAAGCGTTTAAGTGATTCACCATGGGGTCGCGCATTAAGAGCAGTTAGAGAGGATGAAGATGCTGTAAGGGCTATGGGTAAAAATGCAGTTTGGCTGAAACTTCAAAGTTTTATGCTTGGCGCAGGGATTGCAGGCCTATCAGGAGTTTTACTAGCATTTAACTATGGTTCGCTTGAAACAACAGTCTTTATTCCGTTATTAACTTTCTATGTGTGGGCAATAATGATTCTAGGAGGAGTTGGCACAATTACCGGACCAATATTTGGATCAATTATATTTTGGGTGATTATCTCTGAGACTGACCGATTGGCATATTTATTATTTGAAAATGCAAACGGTCAACAATTAGCTGGTGTAAGGTTTCTTTTAGTTGGAGTATTAATTATGTTTCTTATGATATTTAGACCAAGTGGATTATTAGGAAAGAAAGAAGAGTTACTGTTAGATGTCAAATAATCTTATTTCTGTAGATAATTTAAAAAAATCATTTGGAGGCCTAAAAGCCGTTGATGTTCAGGAACTGTCTTTTAAAAAAGGTGAACTTACATCTATAATTGGACCAAATGGAGCAGGCAAGACTACCTTTTTTGATTTAATTTCTGGATTTCAAAATGCAGACAGTGGTGAAGTCTCTTTGAAGGGTAAAAATATCTCAAGTACACAACCGTATAAAATTGCCAGAATGGGTATGGTAAGGACTTTTCAATTAACAAAAGTTTTTGACAGAATGACTGTGATGGAGAATCTTTTATTTTCGGGATCAAATATAAATAATGATTCTTTTTTAAAATCAATTCTTAAATTAAATTCTCAGAAATTATATGAAAGCAATCTTAAAGAAAAAGCAAATCAAATAATGAGTGATTTGAATATAGGGCATATGGCTGACTCTTATGCTAGGGAGCTATCAGGTGGACAAAAAAAACTACTTGAGTTAGCGAGGTCAATTATAAATGAACCAGAAATTTTACTTTTAGATGAGCCGTTAGCAGGGGTTAACCCTAAGTTAGCTGAAGATATTTTGTCTCTTATTACAAAATTATCTGATACTGGAATCACAATACTTATGGTTGAACATAATATTGAAGCTGTAATGAAGATTTCTGAGAGAATTGTTGTACTAGCAGAAGGTTCACTTATTGCTGACGGTGTTCCTAATGAAATTAGAACAGATACAAATGTAATTGAAGCCTATCTTGGAAAAGCGGATGAGTAAAACAATTTTAGAATGTAACGGGATTGCTGCGGGTTACGTGAAGGGTTTAAATATCTTACAAGGAGTTGACTTAGTTGTACACGAAGGTGAGATAGTTTCAATTATTGGACCTAATGGAGCTGGCAAGTCAACTTTATTAAAAGCGATAATGAACTTAATAAGAGTGTCAGCAGGTAGATTCTATATTAATGGAATTGAAAAAACTAATATATCAACCCATAAGATTGTTTTAGAGGGAATAGGTTACGTACCACAAGTAGAAAATGTGTTTCCTTCTTTGACTATTGAAGAAAATTTAGAAATTGGTGCATGGAGTGTAAGTAATAAAAAAGAATCATTAAAAAATATATATTCTACTTTTCCAATGTTATCTGATAGAAAAAAAGATAAAGCAGGAAACTTATCTGGAGGACAACGTCAAATTTTAGCTTTAGCAAGGGCTTTAATTACTTCTCCTAATCTTTTGTTGCTTGATGAACCATCTGCAGGATTATCACCCGTAGCAATTGGTGAAGTATTTGATTCTATAAAAGAAATAAATGATTCAGGTGTCTCAATATTACTAGTTGAACAAAATGCTAAAAGAGCACTTGCTTTCAGTGATAGGGGCTATGTCCTAGACCAGGGAAGAAATGCTTACCAAGGTAGGGGTGAAGAACTACTCAATGACTCTCGAGTAATTGATTTGTATTTAGGTAAGTTATAAAAAAAAGGCCCGATTTCTCAGGCCTTTTTTAAAATCTAATTAAAGATTATGAACCGAAATCTACTGATTTAAGGACTGGGTTAGTATCACCCTCTGTTGTCCAAATATCATATGTAGCAGCAGTAGGATCACCAACTGCATTTAATTCGATTTCACCAGATGCGCCAACATAGTCAACATCAACACCGTCTGCTGCAAGTGCTATACATGCAACTCCGATACATTTTTCACCACCAGATGATGCAGCAACTAAACCAGAAGCAATTTCTGGACCAGTTACACCATTAGCAGCAGCTGATATTGCCATCAACATAACAGCATCATAAGCTTGTGGAGCAAAGATGAATGTTGGAGAGCCATCTGCAGAAACTCCTGCATAAGCTGCTTCAAATGCATCTTTTGCTTCACCTGCAGCTGAACCTGGTGCTGTACCCTTAAATCCATCAAGTGCAGTTCCAAGACCACACAATGATGCAAGACCAGCATCTTTAACACCGTCAGTCATGTACCAAGGTGTGTCAAGAAGTCCTTGTTCGAATGCAGGCTGAAGAACACCACAACCAGTTTCTGGGAATAAAATTCCCACAATTGCATCAGCACCACCCTTACCGACAGCAGTTACTTCAGAAGTAAATTCTGTTGCATCTGTTGCGTGGTAAACGATTGTCTTAACTGTTCCACCAGCTGCTTCAAAAGCTGCAGCAGTAGCTTCAGCAAGACCTCTACCATAAGAGTCTGCTCTTGAAATTATAGAAACTGTTTGTACTCCGTCTTCAATTAAGAGTGAAGCTAATACATCACCTTGAAGAAGATCTGATGGAGCAGTTCTTGCGTAAAATCCTTTTTTATCAATTTTTGTAAATTGAGGACTTGTATTTGATGGAGAGACCATTACAACTTCAGCTGCAATTGCTGTGTCAAGAATAGCTAGTGAGGTACCGCTACATGCAGCTCCCATAACACCTTGAGCACCTTGTGCAATTACATCATTTAAACTTGTAAGAGCTACAGCTCCATCACAACCACTATCACCTTCAATAAGTTGAACTGGTTGTCCGTTTATACCGCCAGCAGCATTGATTTGCTCAACAGCAAGAGCCGCACCTAGTGCAATACCAGGTCCTAATGATGCAAGGTCACCTGATAATGGCATTAATGATGCCAAAACTAATGGATCGCTTGCAGGAGCAGCTACTGTAGTCGCAGGAGCTTCAGTAGTTGCAGGCGCTTCAGTTGTTTCAACTTCTACTTCTGCCTCGTCACTACCTCCGCTACCGCTACCTCCACAGGCTGCAGCAACTAGTGCTAAAATCGCAATCAAAGCCAAAGCTTTGCGATTCTTCATATATAATTTCCTTTCAGTCACTGAAATTAAAAAAACCTACTAATTTGTAGGAATTATCAAACAATAGCGGATATTTAGTACTATTCAATAGCAGAATTAAATAATTTACAAATAAAATAAATAATAATGAGTGAAATAATTGAAAACTTACTAGTTGACTTATCAAATCAGCAATATTTAGATATTTTTCTTTATATTTTCATGATATATTTTTTATATTTGGGTTGGAAAAAAGGTGCAGTTTTCCAAATTTTTTACCTATTTTCACTTTTAATTGCAGTTTCCTTAAGTTTTAGATACTCCGATGAGATTGGTGCATATATAAGCAGTTGGTTAAATTCAAATTTACAGTTGTCAGAAATATTTGGTGGAATAATCATTTTTGTTGCAATATTAACTTTGGCATCATTTTTACAAAATTTTTTAAATAATCGTATAAAAACATCAGATTTAGGAAGCAAAACTTTAGGAGCCGCAATATCACTTTTAGTAAGTAATTTAATTTTGACTTTAATTTTTACTGCGTTAAATATTGTAAATCTCCCGAGCTTTTTGGAGAATTCGGTAAAACAATCAAATCTTGTAAATTTTTATGTAAATTCTGAAGGGTCCCCCCAGCAAACTCTAGAGGTGATTATTGGAACTGATTTATTAAAAGTTGTCAACAGGATAAATTATTTAACTGGAAAGTCTTCTGTCGTAGTTGAGGATGACGGTTGTTTAGAAATCCCCAAGTATAATGAATCAAATTTACAGTCACGACAAGATTTTTCTATTGAGATTTATAATTTGCTTTCCCTAGAGAGACAAAATGAGAATGTTGATGGATTAGAGTTGAATCAAATATTATCAAATGTTGCACAAGCTTATGCATATGAAATGTATGTAGGTGGTTTTTGGTGTCATCAAAATCCAAATAATGGTGAAAATGTAAATGAGAGACTCACAAAAGTGGGCTTCCCTTATATAACTGTTGGAGAAAATTTAGCAATTGCATCAACTGTTAGATCAGGACACCAAAGCCTGATGCAATCCGATTCCCATAGAAGCACTATTCTTGACAATGAGTTTCGTAGGGTAGGTATTGGAGTAGTTTCAGGACCTATAGGATTAATAATTGTGCAAGTTTTCTCATGAGTAGTATAGATTTAGATTCTTTTATAAAAATTTTGTCTGATGGTTTAAGACTTTATCTAAAAAATGAAAAAGTTAGAATAACAGAATCTGATTTTCAAATTTTGCAGAAACAATTAATATCTGAATTTTCTCTTCCATATATTGATCAAAAACAAACTCCAACCCAGTTGTTAAATAATTTTGTAAAAAATAATTATGAATTTGAAAAACTTATTACGCCTCAAAACTTAGGACCTGATGCTCACGAGCAAATTATGCTTTGGGGGCTTATTAAATCAAAGAAATTAAATGATTAATTCTGTAAGGAAAGATATATGGCTTAACTCTTATCCAATATTTCTCTGGCTTGCTTTAGAGCCGATAGTTGGGCTAATAGATTCAAAAATTGCAAGTGTAATTAATTTGGAGACATTATCTGCAATAGGAATTGGCGAAACTATTTATTTTGTTTTTATTTGGGTTTTTATTTTTCTTGCTTATGGTACAACACCCCTAGTTTCTGCTTTAAATACAAAAAATGAAATAAATAAATTAAATTATTTTATTAAATATGGAAGAAATGTTTCTGTAGTCCTGGGAGTAGTATCATTTGTTATTTTATTTTTAAGTAGTGATTTTTTAATTTCTACTTTTGAGCCAACTAACAAAATACAACTTTTATCATCAGACTATTTAATTTATAGGTGTATTGGACTTCCATTTTATTTACTAAATATGCATTCAACTGCTGTACTCAGAGGGCTAAAGTATGCCAAAATTACTCTTTACAGTGCAATAATTGTATCAATTTCCAATGTAGTATTTAGTTTATTTTTTGGTCTTTTTCTAGGATATGGTGCAAGTGGAATTGGCTTTGCAAGTTCAGTTGCTTTTTTAATTGCTTCAATATATTCAGTTACTGTTTTAAAAAAACAACAAAATCATCTTAATGTTTCATATGAAGATGTTGATAAAGCAAACATGAGAAAAAAGTTTTTTAGTGTAGGATCTTACATTGTAATTCGATCTTTATTTTTAACTTTATTCTTTGCATACATCAGAAATAGAGCAGCTTTGATGTCTATGGATGAGATAGCTTTGCAGCATATTCTTTTACAACTGTGGTCAGTTGGTTATATATTTGTTGACGCAGTCGCAATTGCAGCTCAGACATTAATTGCAGAACTCATTTCAAAGAAAGAAAAATATCAAAATTCCTTACTTCAGAAAGAACTTATTTCTGTTACAACAATTATTTCATTAATTCTTTCAGTAATACCACTTATATTTTTAGAGAGTTTTATTGAAATTTTCACTGGTGACAGGTTTGATTTATTTGTTGACTTCCGATTAAAAGTAATGGTGTCAATAAGTTTACTTATTGGTTGTTTTGCTTTTTTATGGGATGGTGTTTTACTTGGCCTTGATAAGTCAAAAGAATTTTCGTTGCTATCGATTTTATCTGCAACTGCAGGTTTCTTGATTTGTAGTTATTTGTTAATGTATCAAAATACAATTGAGATTCTTTGGGTAAGTATCAATGTTAGTTTGGCTGTTAGAGCTGTACTAGGGTACCTGTATCAAAAATAATTTAATCTACTGCTTTTAAAACAGGTCTATCAAGGTAATAACTTAATATTTGCAATTCTTGAGATAGGTCAACTGATCTAATTTGTACATCGGGTACATTTTTGAGTAGTACAGGAGCAAAGTTAAGTATTGATCTAACTCCACACCCTGTTAACTGATCAGCAACACTTTGAGCATATTCACCCGGAGTTGCAATTATTCCAATTGCAACATTAAATTTTTCACAATATTTTTCTAAATCAATTAAAGGTTTAATTACTAAGCCTGCTACTTGGCTATTGATTTTCTTTGGATCATCATCAAACAGCCCAACAATACCAAAGCCTTTTTCTCTAAATCCACCATAATGTGCCAGAGCAGAACCTAAATTACCAATTCCAACTATAACGGCGCTCCAACCTTCGACAAGGCCAAGTTCAAGTTGAAGTTGGTTTCTAAGAGTAGATATATCATAACCAACGCCTCTTGTGCCTAATGTGCCAAGATAGGATAAATCTCTTCTAACTTGAGCGTCATTTACTTTTGCTAGTTCAGCTAATTTACTAGATGAAATACCTATGTCTTCATCACTAATTTGGTCAAGGCACTGAAGATATAGAGGAAGCCTTTTTACGGTTGCTGGTGGAATTTTTTTATTTTCTTTCACTAATGCACAATCTAATTCGATAATAAAATTATATGTAATTATTTAGGATTTTTTATTAGCATTATTTAGTTTATTATTAATGAAAATTCGATGTAAGTTAATAAAATATGAAAAAAACCCTTAAAACATACGACGTTTTAATAATTGGTGCTGGTCCTGCTGGTGCGAATGCTGCTATTTCCTATAAAAATTTAAATCCTAGTTTGACTGTTGGGTTAGTCGATAAAGCAATATTTCCAAGAGATAAATCATGTGGGGACGCTATTGGCCCAGGGGTAATTAGTGCGTTAAAAAGATTTAATAATGAACATATTTTGGATGGTGAGCCACAAGTTGTTTCAACAACTCTTTATGGTCCTGATAATATTGGAATTCAAAATTATATTCCTGAAGTTAAAAATAAGGAAGATTCAATTGTTTATGTAATTCCTCGTCTTGATCTAGATAATAGAATATTAAATCTTGCCAAAGAGTCAGGCGTTGATGTTTACGAAGGTTATAGTTTTGTTGATTTTACTTCTAATGAGGACAGAAGTTTGAATGTACAAATTAAAAACGATAATCAAAATTTAGAACTTTTAACAAAAATTCTTGTTGGAGCTGACGGTGCAAATTCTAGGATTAGAAAAAAATTAAACTATAAACCTAATTCAGATTGGCATAAAGCTATTGCAATACGAGCTTACATAGACAGTCCAAATTATTTAGAAATATTCAAAGAGAGAACACTTATGTTTGAAATTAATGTTTCAGCTGATAAGGGATATGCTTGGGCTTTCCCAAGCAAAGGTAATTTATTAAATATTGGTATAGGAGTTCCAGTTAGCATTTTTAAAAAAGACAAATTAGATGTTAATGTTTTGTTAGATAATTTTATTTCAGAACTTGAATCTAGAGGAGTAGTTGTAGAAAACATAAGAAAGCAAAAATCATACTTACTTCCTTTTGCATCGTCTCGACCAAAAAGAAATAAAAAATATAATATCGCTTTGATTGGCGATGCTAGCTCTATGATAAATCCAATGAGTGGAGAAGGTATATTTTATGGCATGGAAGCGGGTTATTTGTTAGCTAAAAATACGCATGAACTCCTAGATTCAAATATGATAAGTATCGGAATTGATAAATATGAAAAAGAGTTTACAAAAAGATTTAGAAAACATTTTTTAAGCTGTGCTTTAGCAAGACTAATTCTACAGAGTCCATTTATGACAAAGAGACTGCTAAGGGTTGCATCAAATGATCAGGATACTATTGATTTTGTCGTTGAATTATTATTTGACGAAGCGTATCTAACTTTGAAGGAAGTATTTAAAATAGGATATAAGTTTGTCTTACCAACAAAATTGCTTTCTTTAGGCCAAAAAACTGATTCCTGAAATTAATTAACATCTTATTGCTAGTACAATATAGGTATACTTTGTGAAATATTTCACAAATATGGAGGGAACATGATAAGTTGGTTACCAATATTAATTATGCTAATTATTGCTGTTGGTTTTGCTCTTGCTTCACTTGGCGTTTCCTATTTACTTTCACCAAAAAAACCAACTCCTGAAAAACTTGCCCCCTATGAGTGTGGAATATTTCCTGAAGTAGAACCATCTCAAAGGTTTCCCGTTAAGTTCTACATGGTTGCAATGCTTTACATCGTATTCGATATTGAAATAATCTTTTTATTTGCTTGGGCCACGAGATTTAATGATTTAGGTTGGTTCGGCATTGCTGCAATTTCAATATTTACATTTTTTGTACTTGAAACTCTTTATTATGTTTGGAAAAAAGGTGTTTTAGATTGGAATATTCCGCGCAGGGAGAGATACCTTAAAAAAGAACTTCAAGAGGTAGCTTGATGTATACACCAGATAATATTTTTACTACAACTATCGATAAAGCTGTCAGGTGGTCAAGAACACAATCAATGTGGCCTGTAACTTTTGGTTTAGCATGTTGTGCTATTGAAATGATGGCTGCTGGAAGTGCTAAATATGATCTAGCGAGGTATGGAATGGAAGTTTTTAGGGCTTCACCTAGACAAGCAGATTTGATGATTGTTGCAGGAAGGGTTTCTCAAAAAATGGCACCTGTACTTAGGCAAGTTTACGATCAAATGGCTGACCCAAAGTGGGTAATTGCAATGGGAGCTTGTTCATCGACAGGTGGAATGTTTAATAATTATGCGTTAGTTCAAGGCGTTGACCACATTGTCCCTGTAGACATGTATGTTCCTGGCTGTCCACCTGGACCGCAGTCTTTAATGCATGGAATTTTGACTTTACAAGAAAAGATTATGGATGGAGAGATCAATAGATGAATTCTGAAATTTTGAATATACCTCTTAATGATTATAAAACAACTGTTGAGTCTCTTAAAAACGAAGGTTTTGAAATGATGATGGATTTAACAGTAGTTGATTGGTTTAGAAAGAAAGAACCAAGATTTGAAATTGTTGTACAATTTTTATCTACTTCTCATAACAAAAGAAAAACACTGAAAACATTTGTAAATGATGAAGATTTATCTATATCTTCAATAACTGATATTTACCCAAGTGCAAATTTTTATGAAAGAGAAGCTTTCGATATGTTTGGTATTATTTTTGAAAATCACCCAGATTTAACAAGAATTTTGATGCCTGATGATTGGGTAGGTCATCCTTTGAGGAAGAATTATGGATCAGGAAGAATTCCTGTTCAATTTAAGAATGCACCAAAGGTTGATTAATTGAAAGACTATAAAGTAAAAAAAAGCAAGTTAAGCAATTTTAAAAATAAGCTTGATTTTTGGGCGACTAATTCTGAAGAAGGTGGGTGGAACATCTCTTCTACAGATGAAGGTTCTCAAAAAATGCTTGAAAACGAAAATGAAGAACAAATAAAAATACAAACCGGAACTGAAGTTTTGGATGACTTTGTAATTGACGAAGAAACATCAGATGACGAGAGAATGATTGTCAATATGGGTCCTCAACATCCATCAACCCATGGAGTTTTAAGGCTTCAAGCAGAACTCGAAGGGGAAGTCGTAAGAAGAGTAAAGCCAATTATTGGTTATTTACACACTGGAATGGAAAAAACTGGTGAGGAATTAAATTATTTTCAGGGGCCTACCAACACGACAAGGATGGATTACCTATCACCTTTATTTAACGAGCTTGTCTTTTCTTTAACAACTGAAAAGCTAATTGGCATTGAAGTACCTGAGAGAGCAAAAACAATAAGAATTTTGATGACTGAATTAAATCGTATATCTTCTCATTTAGTTGCATTAGCAACTGGAGGAATGGATATTGGAGCTTTATCAATGATGATCTTTGGATTCAGGGAAAGAGAACTTATTCTTAATTTTTTTGAGAAAACTACTGGTTTGCGAATGAATCACAACTTTATAAGGCCTGGTGGAGTAGCGGCAGACTTACCCGATGGCTGGCAAAAAGATGTACAAGAGATTCTAAAAGTTATTCCTGAAAAATTGCAAGATTATGATGATATGTTGTTAGATAATCCTATTTGGAAAGGCCGACTTCAAAATGTCGGAATATTAACTACTGAAGAATGCTTCGCTTATGGAATCACTGGTCCAAGCTTAAGAGCTTCCGGTTATTCGTGGGACTTAAGAAAGTCGCAACCATATTCAGGAATTGAAAAATTTGACTTTGAAATTCCAGTGCTTAATGAAGGTGATGTTTTTGCAAGGTGGAGAGTTAAAGTTTTAGAAATATTTGAAAGTTTAAAAATTGTTGAGCAATCCATGCATAATATGCCCAAAGGTCCTTACAAAATTCAAGATAAAAAAATAACACCACCACCTCGTAAAAGGTTAGATGAATCTATGGAAGCATTGATTCATCATTTCAAGATATACACAGAGGGATTTAAAGTACCTGAGGGCGATGCATATGTTGCTATTGAATCTCCTAGAGGTGAGTTAGGATGTTATATAGTTTCAGATGGCTCTTCAAAGCCTTACAGAATGCATGTTAGAGGTCCTTCATTCTGTAATTTACAAGCACTACCAGTAATTATGACAGATAGTCCGATTGCAGATGCCGTCGCAGCAATTGCTTCATTAGATCCTGTAATAGGGGATGTTGATAGATGAGTTGGGATAAAACACTTTTAAAACAAGCAGGAGAAATTATAGAATTATATCCGCAAAAAAGATCAGCACTAGGACCTCTTTTACATCTTGCCCAAAGCAAAGATGGATATATATCAGATGATTCAATAAGCGTTATAAGTGAATTATTAGGGATTACAGAGGTTCAAGTAAAATCTGTCTCTACATTCTATTCGATGTATAAACAAGAACCAACAGGAAAGTATTTGATAAGTGTTTGTAAATCAATTTCTTGTGAAATTAATAATTCAACTGAAGTTATTGATAAGGTACAAGAGTTTACCGGATTAAATAATAATGAAACCGACGAAGATGGACTATTTTCTTTTGAAGCTGTTGAATGTATTGGCGCTTGTGGTGGTGCACCAGCAATGCAGGTTAACTATGAAACAGTTGAAGGTATGAATGCTGAAAATGTATTCAGTCTATGTTCATGGTTAAAAGAGAGTGCTCCAGAAGTTATAGTTGCTGATGAAATGCAAGAAAACTTTGGCGGTATAAAATCTTTTGATTGGGCAATACAAGACAATACCGGAGCAACATCAACTGCTCCGGGTTTTCAAACTTTAAAAACATCTAAGGTAAAAAAATGAGAGAAACTATTCTTCTAACTCAACATATGCGTAGCAATCCAGAAGACAGTCATTTGATTGATAGTTATGAAAAAAATAATGGATATGCCACTGCAAAAAAAACTCTACTAAATAGCTCTCCAGAGAAAATATTAGAGGAAATTAAGTCTTCAAATATCAGAGGTAGAGGTGGTGCAGGTTTTCCAACCGGAGTTAAATGGGGTTTTTTAGCTGAAGATGAAGACAGGTATTTAGTAATAAATGCAGATGAGTCTGAACCCGGAACTTTTAAAGACAGAATT
>CACNQV010000002.1 GCA_902622665.1 uncultured Candidatus Actinomarina sp. | reverse complement strand
TGACGGAATGCAACTAGTGGGAACAAGATTTACTGATACTTCTGCTGTATTCGGAAATGACCTAGCTACTTTACCTGCTTTTCCAGCTGAAATCAGGGCACCTCAGGGAACAATAGCGGGTGTATCTTCTTTCCAAGTTCAGATTGCTGATTTTGATATTTTAACTCCAGGTGATAACCCTGATGTTCTTGTAGCTATGAATCCAGCTGCATTAAAAGCTCACTTACATGATCTTACTCCAAACGGAATGCTTATTTTAAATGAAGATGCATTTGATGAAAAGAATATTACTAAAGCTGGATACAAAATTGACCCAAGAGAATCTGGAGAGTTAGAAAGTTATAGAATATTTCAAGTTCCTATGGAAAAAATGACCAAAGAAGCCCTCGCTGAATTCGATCTTCCTGGAAGAGCCGTTTTAAGATCAAAAAATATGATAGCTCTTGGTTTAATTTCTTGGACATTTAATAGGCCATTAGAAGACACCGAGAACTGGATAAATGCAAAATTTGCTAAATTACCTGAAATAGCAAAAGCAAATATAAAAGCACTTAAAACAGGATACAATTTTGGAATAACTACTGAGGCTTTCCATCATACTTACACAGTTGAGAAAGCTTCTTTACCTTCTGGAGAGTACACAAACATTAATGGAAATATTGGTTTAAGTTGGGGCCTCATTGCTGGAGCAAGAAAAGCAAACTTGGATTTGTTTTATGGAAGCTATCCAATAACACCTGCTTCGGATATCCTTCATGAATTATCAAAACATAAGAATTTTAATGTAATCACTTTTCAAGCTGAAGATGAAATAGCTGCTGCTGCTGCATCTGTAGGCGCTTCTTTTACTGGTAAGCTTGCGGTCACAGGAACAAGTGGACCTGGGTTAGCATTAAAAAGTGAGACTATTTCTTTGGCATTATCAGCAGAGCTTCCACTTGTAATAGTTAATGTTCAGAGAGGTGGTCCATCAACTGGATTACCGACAAAGCCAGAACAATCAGATTTATTATTTGCGATGTATGGAAGACATGGAGAAGCACCGCTGCCAGTTGTCGCTGCAAAATCTCCTTCGCATGCTTTTTATGCAGCTTTTGAAGCTACAAGAATTGCACTTAAATACATGACTCCTGTAATACTGTTATCGGACAACTACGTTGCAACGGGTTCTGAACCATGGAAACTCCCGGACTTTAATGATCTTAAAGAAATTGCGAATAACAAAACAATCACTTACAACACTGAAGATGGTTTTCTTCCATTTTTAAGAGACGTTAATACGTTTGCAAGACCATGGGCCATACCAGGAACACCAGGACTTGAACACAGAGTTGGTGGATTAGAAAAAGAAGACGGAACAGGAAATGTCTCATATGATTCAGATAATCATCAATACATGACTGATATGAGAGCATGGAAAATAGATAATATTGCAAACGATATAGATAATCTTGAATTATATGGAGATATAGAATCTGACACTCTTGTTGTAGGATGGGGTTCTACTTATGGTGCCATAACACAGGCTGTAAATAGGCTTAACAAAAAAGGTATTAAAGTTGCAAGTACTCATTTTGTTCATCTAAATCCATTTCCAGACAATACTGGTGAAATTCTTAAAAACTTCAAAAATGTAATTATTCCAGAATTAAATACTGGTCAGCTATCAAAATTAATACGTGCAAAGTTTTTAGTAGACACCATAGGAATTAACAAGGTAAATGCTGTTCCATTTACTGCGAATGAATTAGAAATAAAAATTGGGGATTTGATACAATCATTAAATTCTGAAAACATAGAAGAGTCAGTAGAGGCAGTCATTGAAGAGCCTGTAGAAGAAATTGTAGAAGAACCAGCTGCTGAAGTAGAGGAAGTTGTAGAAGAACAAGCTGCTGAAATACCAGAACATTTAATATTAAGAGCAGCCGAAGCTAGAGCAAAAGCATTAAATTTACCAGTTGAACAAGTTTTAGAGGAAATGAAGAATCAAGACGAACCAGCTGCCGAAGCAGAGAAAGCTGTTGAAGAACCAGTAGCTGAAGTAGAGGAAGTTGTTGAAGAACCAGTAGCTGAAGTAGAGGAAGTTGTTGAAGAACCAGTAGCTGAAGTAGAGGAAGTTGTTGAAGAACCAGTAGCTGAAGTAGAGGAAGTTGTTGAAGAACCAGTAGCTGAAGTAGAGGAAGTTGTTGAAGAACCAGTAGCTGAAGTAGAGGAAGTTGTTGAAGAACCAGTAGCTGAAGTAGAGGAAGTTGTTGAAGAACCAGTAGCTGAAGTAGAGGAAGTTGTTGAAGAACCAGTAGCTGAAGTAGAGGAAGTTGTTGAAGAACCAGTAGCTGAAGTAGAGGAAGTTGTAGAAACTCCATTTGAAGAGCTTGATATGGAAGAGCTTAAAAAAGAATCTGAAGAAAAAGTAAAGATTTGGAATGGTAGTGAGTGGATTGAAGCTGACAAGGAGACTCTTAAGCCAAATGAGAATGTTGAAAAAGATGCTGAAGAGCCAGCTGTTGAGCTAGATACTAAAGTACAGGCTAATGAAAACGAAGTAATTACTGAGAGAGTTACTGAGAGAGTTACTGAGAGAGTAACCGAAAGAGTTGTTGAAAGAATTGAAGAACCCGTATCTGAACAAAATAAATTAGTTGAAGAAACTCAAGATTCTAACCAAGCGGATGAAGAAGCAAGTAAATCTGAAGAGGAAGTCATTTTAGATGAGTAATATTCCAGTAACCTCTTACAAAAGAACAGACTTGCAAAGTGACCAAGAAGTAAAATGGTGTCCTGGTTGTGGAGACTATACGATTCTTGCCTCAATTCAAAATTTCATGGCAGAAATGGGCATTAGTAAAGAAAAAATTGTATTTGTATCTGGTATTGGTTGTGCAGCAAGATTTCCTTATTATATGAATACATATGGAATGCATACAATTCATGGAAGAGCTCCAGCAGTAGCTACAGGGGTTTCAGTATCTAATCCTGATTTATCAGTCTGGGTTGTATCTGGAGATGGAGATGCTTTGTCAATTGGAGGAAACCACCTCATTCATGCATTAAGAAAAAATATTAATGTAAAAATACTCATGTTTAATAACCAGATTTATGGATTAACCAAAGGACAGTACTCTCCTACAAGTGAAGAAGGTAAGAAAACTAAATCCTCTCCTTTTGGCTCTGTTGAAATGCCGCTTAACCCTATGAGTCTTGCATTAGGAGCAGAGGCAACATTTGTTGCAAGATCTATTGATATGGATAGAGATCTTACCGCAGGAATTTTAGAAGAAGCAAAAAACCATAAAGGCTCTGCTTTTATCGAAATTTATCAGAACTGTAATGTATTTAATGACAAAGCATTTGAACAGTTGACTAATAAAGAAACAAAAGTAGCAAATAGAATTAACTTGGTTCATGGTCAAAAAACTGTTTTTGGTTCCGATGATCATAAAGCTGTGGTTATAAGAGACGGCATGGCGGAAATTGTTGACACTAAAGATGTTGATGAGTCAGAGATATATGTGCATGATATATATGAAGAAAATCCATCAATTGCTTTTTCTCTTTCTAGGCTTTCACACGGCCCATATGGCCCAACTCCTCTAGGTATCTTTAGAAAAGTCCAACGAGATTCTTTTACTGAAGAGGTGCATGGACAAATCGAAGATGCAAAAGAAAAAAAGGGTGAAGGAGATATAGATAAACTAATTCGCTCTTTGGGTACTTGGGACGTAGGCTAAAAAAACTTTTACTCGTCTAAATAATCTATCTTATCTGTTGGCATAATCAATGCAGTTGCAGCATTAACAATATGAGAAACAATTCTTTTTAAATATCTGAAAAAGAGTGTGGTCGCTACAGGATATTGAACCTTTTCTTTGTTTTCAAGTAGTGCAGTAATCTTATCATCAAGATT
Organism: uncultured Candidatus Actinomarina sp.; assembly: GCA_902622665.1. GTDB lineage: Bacteria > Actinomycetota > Acidimicrobiia > Actinomarinales > Actinomarinaceae > Actinomarina. The sequence continues at coordinate 117,315 of CACNQV010000002.1, read as the reverse complement.
TGTTGATAAAGATGATCCGAGCGTTATTAAATCTTGTACTTTTGACTCATCTTCGAGATTCAAACAGGACTGTAAATATATAATAAGTTTTCCAATGTCATTTCTTAACTCAATATAATCATCAAGCTCATCCCCTTGAGTAAATGTATTTCCAGTTTCTGCAATTTCAAATAAATTTTTACAATAATCACCAATTCTCTCAATATCTTTTGACATAGTCATATAGGAGAGGAGAAGCGGAATATCAAGATTTCTTGAATTGACTGCAGAATGAATAATCATTTCTCTTCTAACATCGCGATGTAATTCATTAATTTTTTTATCTGTTGAATATAGATCGTCTCTAACTGAATCTAGATTTGTATCTCCAAGAAGACAGTTCATTGCAAGGTCATAAATTCTCATGCTATCTGTAAGCATCTCACTTAATTTTGCATCAATACTGTCTAATGATTCCTTACTCATATTTCTCCTTTAATTAGATATTACTACTCCCAGTAATGGAAGTAACAAAAATGTTACTAATACGTACAAAATTGCAATATATCTTCTTTTAGCCACAACATTACTGAAGGTCACAGCCAAGTTAACCGGTAAATTCCTGATAATTTTTACTGGATAGACAATCATGACTCCTATTGTGTTAAAAAATACATGATGCAATGCAATTGTTAATCCAGCAGTGTTATCTACAACAAAGCTTGCTAGAACTGCAGTTATTGTAGTTCCAATATTTGCGCCAAGCGTAATGGGAAATGCATTTTGTATGGATAAAATGCCTGAACCAACAATTGGGACAAGTATAGATGTTGTAATACTTGAACTTTGAACTGAGAAAGTAATAAGAATACCAATCAAAATTGCAAATAGTCCACCACCTTTTGCAAGTGCTCTATCTAAGCCCATTTCAATTTGATTCATCATCAATGATCTCATATTTGAAACTACATTTTTCAAGCAAAGAAAGATTAACCCAATAGCTATAACTATCAACAAGACTGCATAAACTCTATAAGAGTTTTCACTCAGATTGTTAATGAATGGGATTGACGATAATCCATCCAAGATATTGTTAGAACCCCATTTAATTGCTGCCTTAATAGGACTATTTGGCTTGGTAGCTGTGAAACCAGATGCAATTATAAACTCTGTACCATTTTCGGCCATATTTGTAATGAACCCAGTTATGTGATCTAGTGGAAACAAAATTATTACAACAAATACATTAAAAAAATCGTGCATTGTAGATGCTGCAAAAGCTCTTTTAAATTCTCCTTCTCTTCTAACATGGCCAAAAGAAACAAGAGTATTTGTTACAGTTGTTCCTATATTTGCACCCATGACCATAGGTATTGCATACTCTAGGCTGAGGACACCACTACCAACTAAACCGACAATTGTAGATGTTGTAACTGATGAGGATTGAACTAAAACGGTACATAATATTCCAACGAGCAGTCCTGCGAATGGATTTGAAACAGATTCAAAAAGTTGATCGGTATATTCTGCACCAAGAGTTTTGATACCTTTTTCAAGAAGTTTTATAGATACAAGAAAGAAGTATAAGAAAAATAATGCGAAGCTTAAGTTTTTAACGACTTTTAAATTCATATTCCGTATGAATTATATATAAATAATATAATAAATAATTTCATCTGCGAAACTTTTTTCATCTTCTACTAGTAAAACTTTAACTGAGTTAACTAAATTAGTTCAGATGGAGAGGACCATTCACCTCGATTGAAGGCTAAAATATAATTCTCAAAACCTAAAAAATCTTTTTGAAATTCAACTGGTATATTGAAACCCCACCAATCATCTTTAAACTGACTTCGATGAGCTTTCATGGAATTAATTTTATGTTCAATATACTTTGTTCCATCTATTTCAACATCAATATCCTCATTATCACTTCCGATAGGATTAAATGCGTTAAACTCGTCTTCAGTTAATATTCCAGCCTCATACATTTGAGTTCGTCTTGCTTGGATTCTCGATTTTGACCACGCATTAAAATAAAGTCTTTCTGGAATCCATACCTCTTCTCCATCTTTTAATGGAAACTTGTCGACATCACCAGCTGCAAAAAACGCAGCTGTTCCAACTCTATGTGTCTGAATATGATCAGGATGTCCATATCCCCCAAATGGATCATAAGTTATTAAAACATCAGGTTTATATTTTCTTATTTCTGTCACAAGCTTGCCTACAGGTCCAAAATAATCTTGTCTCCAAAAACAATCAGGATCATTGTTTTCCTCTGTGCCCATCATTCCAGAGTCTTTATATCCAAGCCACTCATATTCTTTTACACCTAAAGCATCTAAACTTTTTTCAAGTTCATCTTTTCGCATTTCAGCCAATTTTGGAAACAACTCTTCTGGGTTTTCATAGTTATGAATTTCACCAGCTGAACCATCAGTTGCTGTAACAACAACAACTCTGTGACCTTCGTCTGCATATTTAGCTAAGGTAACACCAGTCGAGACGCTTTCATCATCAGGATGTGCATGAAAAGCTAGGATTGTTGACATTATTCTTCGGTTGTGAATGCTTGTTTAGCTAACCCTTGTCCAACCTCGATTGCTTTTTCATGGTCACCGTCCACTTTTTCGATTAATTCTGCAAGTACAATAACTTTTTCTCCGGTTATTTGAAGAATACCTCCAGATATACCAAATGACGTTCTTTGATTGTCATGTTCAATGGTTAAACCACCAGGTTGAAGTGTCGCCACAGTTGGTTCATGACCTTCAAGTATTCCTATTTCTCCATTTGGTGTTCTTGAAATAACCATTGTTGCTTCACCTGTGAAACAATTTTCTTCTGGACAAACAACCTCAACAAACATTAAACGCTTTCTTCTAGTTCTTTAGCCTTGGACATGACTTCATCAAGTCCACCAGTCATATAAAAAGCTTGCTCAGGAACTGAATCTAACTCTCCGCTTAAAATTGTTTTAAATGCTTCAACTGAATCTTTAATTGAAACGAATTTACCTTCTATACCTGTGAACTGTTCAGCAACAAACATAGGTTGTGACAAAAATCTTTGAATTCTTCTTGCACGACCAACTATTTGTTTATCTTCTTCTGATAATTCATCAATACCAAGGATTGCAATAATGTCTTGCAAGTCGTTATATCTCTGTAGAACTCTTTGAACCTCTCTAGCTGTGTTGTAGTGATCATCGCCAACAACACCTGGATCTAAGATTCTTGATGAGGAGTCTAAAGGATCAACAGCGGGATAAATACCCAAGTCAGCAATTGTTCTAGACAAAACTGTTCTGGCATCTAAGTGAGCAAAAGCTGTATGCGGTGCAGGGTCAGTGATATCGTCTGCAGGTACATAAACAGCTTGTAGTGATGTGATGGATCTACCTTTAAGTGAGGTGATTCTCTCTTGTAAGAAACCCATCTCATCTGCAAGTGTAGGTTGATAACCCACAGCAGATGGCATACGACCCAATAATGTAGAGACCTCAGAACCTGCCTGAGAAAACCTGAATATGTTGTCGATAAATAATAACACGTCTTGCTTTTCTTCATCTCTGAAGTATTCAGCCATAGTTAGGGCTGACAATGCAACTCTCAGTCTAACTCCAGGTGGTTCGTCCATTTGACCAAACACAAGTGCGGTTTTATCAATAACACCAGATTCTTGCATTTCTCTAAACAAGTCATTACCTTCACGAGTTCTTTCTCCAACACCAGCGAAAACTGATACACCACCGTGTTGTGTTGCCACTCTGTTGATCATTTCTTGAATAAGAACTGTCTTACCAACACCAGCACCACCGAATAGACCAATTTTTCCACCTTGAACATATGGCATTAAAAGATCGATAACTTTGATTCCTGTCTCAAACATTTCATTTTGAGCTGTTACTTCTTCGTATGGAGGTGGTTGTCTATGAATTGGCCATTTTTGTTTTACACCAATAGAACTTGTTTCAACATCTAAAGTTTCGCCCCAAACATTGAATATATGACCGAGGGTTTCTTGTCCAACAGGAACTGAGATCGGTGCTCCAGTATCAGAGACTTCTGCACCTCTTCTTAAACCATCAGTACCTTGCATAGAAATTGCACGAACTCTTCCTTCACCAAGGTGTTGAGCTACCTCTAAAACGATTGTGCTTTTAGAACCATCAATTTCTACATCTACTTCAAGTGCATTTGTAATTTCTGGCAAAGAATCTTGTGCAAATGCAACGTCAACGACTGGACCTGCAATTTTTACAACTCTGCCTAAACTATCGCTCATTTATTTTCTCCTTATCCTGCTAGAGCTTCCGCTCCACCTACAATTTCTGAAATCTCAGTAGTAATTTCAGCCTGTCTAGCCTGATTACTTTTTCGTGATAAAATCTTTATCAGTTCTTCTGCATTCTCAGTGGCAGCCTTCATAGCTCTCATTCTTGCCGCATGCTCAGATGTTGATGCATTTAGTAATGCAGAAAATATTGTTGCATTTGTGTATTTCGGAATAATATTGCTTAAGACTTGACTTGCTGAAGGTTCAAAAGTATATCCACCAACTGATTCTATCTCTTTAGCAATCTGCTCAACTTCAAAAGGGAGGACAGTCTTATAAAGTGCTGTTTGCGTCATTGCAGACTGGTACTCCGTATAAACAAGCTCAATTTGATTAGTTTTTCCTTCATAAAATTCTTGAACTAAAGGCGTCATAATTTCTAATGCATTTTCAAAGTTTGGTTCATCAGTTATTCCCTCATAATTTTGTTTGGGTTCAATATTTCTGTACTTAAAATATCCATTTGCTTTCTTACCAACAGTTACAATTTCAACTTTGTTATTCAAATTTTCATACTCAGATTTTCTTATCTCAGCAAGCTTCAAAATATTTGTGTTATAAGCTCCTGCGAGTCCACGATCTGAAGTAATAACAACAAGAGTTATCTTTTTTGTTCCTTCAATTTTTGGAGAAGTTGGCATTTCTCCACTTCCAGTGAGTTCTTCAACAATTTGAGCAAGTAAGTTTGTGTAGTTGTTAGAAGATGTAAGTCTCTGTTGTGCTTTTACAATTCTTGAAGATGCAATAAGTTCCATTGCACGTGTTATTTTTTTAGTGGATTTAACACTCTTAATTCTTCGATTTATGATTCGTAATTCAGCACTTGCCATAATTTACTCTTCTTTTTTCTCCAACGTACTTACAAAAGCTTCTACAGCTGTTTTTAACTCTTCTTCTGGCAATTCACCCGTTGTTTTGATTGTATTTATGACCTCAGAATGTCTTGTTTTAACAAAGTCAATCAAATCTTGCTCTGCCTGAGGTATATCAGCTGGGTCAACAACATCTAAAAAACCCTCAGTTACAGCATATAGGGAGACAACTTGCTCTTCCATAGGAACAGGTTGATACTGAGGTTGTTTTAACAACTCAACAACTCTTCTACCTCTATCTAGCTGTGCTTGAGATGCAGCATCTAAGTCAGATCCAAACTCAGCAAATGCCTCTAACTCTCTAAACTGTGCAAGGTTAATTCTTAAAGGACCAGAGACTTTTTTCATAGCCTTAGTCTGAGCTGATCCACCTACTCTTGATACAGATGTACCAGGGTTTACAGCAGGTCTAACTCCAGAATAAAAAAGTTCTGATTCCAAATAAATCTGTCCATCTGTAATGGAAATAACGTTAGTTGGAATGAATGCTGAGACGTCACCAGCTTTTGTCTCAATAATTGGGAGGCCAGTAAGTGATCCACCACCTAGCTCTTCACTTACTTTTGCACAACGCTCTAATAGCCTTGAGTGAAGATAGAAAACATCACCAGGATATGCCTCTCTACCAGGAGGTCTTCTTAGAAGTAGTGAAATCTGACGATATGCAATAGCTTGTTTGGATAAATCGTCAAAGACAATTAACCCATGTTCACCGTTGTACATCCAGTGCTGACCAATAGCTGAACCAGCGTAGGGAGCATACATCTGCAATGCTGCAGCTGCAGAAGCTGGGGCGTTGACTATTACAACTTTGTCAAGCACTCCCTCTTCTTCAAATCTCTCAACAACTTCAGCTACTGTTGATGATTTCTGACCTATAGCTACGTAAATACACTTTACATCAGTGTCTTTTTGGTTGATTATTGTATCGACTGCAACAGCGGTTTTTCCAATCTGCCTATCTCCAATGATAAGCTCTCTTTGACCTCTTCCAATTGGAATCATGGAGTCAATAGCTTTAATACCAGTTTGAAGTGGTTCTCCAACAGGTTGCCTTTCAACAACAGATGGTGCTTGAAGTTCTAGACGTCTTCTTTCAGTAAACTCTATAGGACCTTTCCCATCGATTGGATTGCCTAATGGATCAATAACTCTACCTAAAAATCCATCTCCAACACCAATAGAAAGTACTTCACCAGTTTGCTTAACAGGGTTGCCTTCTTCAATGTGATTGGAATCACCCATCAAAACAACACCAATTGAATCTTCTTCTAAGTTAAGAGCAACACCGACTAGTCCACCTGGAAACTCGAGTAGCTCAGAAGCCATAACGTTTTCTAAGCCTTTAACTCTTGCTACACCGTCTGCAATCGCTGATACATAACCAACAACATCATCTTTTACAGAATCTTTCCAGTCACCAAGAGTAGACTTCAAAGAATCTGATATCGCTTTTGCATCAATATTTAGATCGCTCATTCTACCTACCTTCTAATACAGTTTTAATTTCTGAAAACTTTGATGAGAGAAGACCGTCAAAAGTTCTCTCTCCTACACTTACACTTATTCCGCCAATTACAGCTGGATCAACTTCAACACTTAGCTCTACATCAGTTCCAACTTTGCTCTTTATTGCCTTTTGTAGTGCTTTTTGTGTTTTATCGTCGAGCTCAATTGCTGTTACAACTTTTGCAACTGAAGCTCCTCTTTTGTTTGCTATAAAATTTGCAACACTTGATTCAATATCATTTAGGTTATCTGCATAACCTTGGGATATAGTGAGAGTTACCAAGTCTACCGTTAAAGGTAAAACTCGTGTGCTCAACAAGTTTTGTACTGCTTCAATCTTTTTCTCTACAGGTATTCCAAAGTTTCTAAATACATCAAGTGCCTCTGATGAATCTGATAAAGATTTGAAAACTTGGAGGATTTCATTTTCAACTCTTTCTGAATCATCAGAAGATGCAATTATTTCAACTAAACCTTTTGAAAAAGTTTCGACTGACATTGTTTCTGCTACCCCATATCCTTAATAAATTTATCTATAAGTTTCTTCTGGTCAGCTTTGGACATAGATGATGCAACTTTTTGTGATATCTCCAAAGAGAGATCAGCTACTTCACCTTTTAATTCCGAAGAAACTCTTTCTTTTTCAGCCTCTGAATCTGATTTAGCCTTTTCGACGATTGCTTCTGCTTCTTTTTTGGCTTCTGCAAGCATATCTTCTTTAATTTTCTCAGCGGCAGCTTTACCTTCATCAATGATTGTTTGAACTTCTGAATCAGCATTTGATACAAGCTTGTCGTACTCAGCCTTAGATTTTTCAGCTTCAGCTTTTGTTTCCTCAGCTTCTTTAATCTGACCTTCTATAGAAGAAGCTCTTGATTCTAAAGTTTCATTTAATGCAGGCAGTGCCCATTTCCAAATAAAGAAAAATACAATTGCAAAAGCAGCAATACCAGCAACAAGTTCAGATGTTGCAGGCAAAAGCAAATCAATGCCTGAGCTTGATTCTTCAGCTTCCGCTAATAATAATTCTAAATTCATGTTCACCCTTTTACTCCTATACCAAGAAGAATAGAACGAATCCAATAAGTGCTAGCGCCTCAGTAAAGGCGATTCCTAAGAACATAGTTGTTCTTACCATACCAGCAGCTTCTGGTTGTCTTGCCATAGCTTGCACGGCATTACCAGCAATTAACCCGATACCAACACCAGGACCAATTGCGGCCAATCCGTATCCTATTAACGCGTATGCAGCTTCCATTTTCCTCCTTATTTATTAATGCTCTGGATGCAGAGACGTTTGTATATACACTGCAGACAACAATGTAAATATGTATGCCTGCAAAATTGAAACTATTAATTCGAATCCATAGATTCCTAAACCAAGTGTGAACCAAGCTAATCCAATAGGTGCCTTTGAGAGGATATAATCAGCTCCCCCAGGTTGCACTAAGAAAAAATATGCAGATGCTAATAACAAACTGAGCATGACGTGACCAGCAACAAGGTTAGCAAAAAGTCGAACTGCAAGGCTGAATGGCCTCACTAATAAAACTGAAACTAACTCTATGACACCTACTAATGGTTTAAGCGCAACTGGTACGCCTGGAGGCCAAACAAGATGTGATATATAGCCAAAACCTTCTTCTTTAATTCCAACAAAAACAAAAATAAAGTACGTTATCAAACTTAAAAATAGAGGCAAAGCCATACGAGATGTAACTGGGAAATTGATTAATGGAGCAACCTCAAATAAGTTTCCTACGAGTATAAATAGAAATATAGAGACTAAGTAAGGGGTAAATTTCTCTCCACCTCTACCGATAACACCAAGCGCTATCTCATCCTTTACAAATGTGAATATTGATTCAACCGCAGATTGAAGTTTTCCAGGTACAACTGATTTTTTCCTTAATCCAAAAAACACAACAACTACTGGAATAATTGCTGCAAGAAGTATTAAAACTTCAGTTCTTGATATCTGTGTTCCTGCAAAATTACCAAATTCGAATAATTCTTTTACATTTGCAGGTTTACAAACTACTTCATTTATAAAATCACAAGTTTCAGCTGCTGTTATCATTTGCCCAATCTAAATCTGTGTCTTTTCTCTTAATAACCATAGTCATTTCTATAAATAACATAGTTAAAAAAACAATCGGCACTGTCAAAGACATTGCCAAAACATCAATAGAATATACGTTTTTTAGTAATAAGAGAAACCCAAATATAAAAATTAATCTAAAAACATATCCGAATAAAGCAGCAAAATAATAGAAATTTAGAGAGATTTTTGCTGCATATGACATGATTACCGCACCTAGAAAAAAACCGGTGGCAACAATTACTGAAGAATAAAGCGAGGTAAAGAATGCTTCTTGAGATTTAAAATAAAATAATACTGGAACAAGCACATATATAGGGGCAGATCTGAAAAGCATCCTTTTTGCAAGTTCAATTTCTACGTTCATCTTTTTCATCCTCTAGTTTTGCTGAAATATTCCACATTCTTCTATATCCGTCATAAATCCCAATTAAAACAAATACTATTACCGGCCATGGTGCATATCCAAAAAAGTTTTGTATTAAAAGCCCTATCAAAAGTGCACTTAAAATAGATGTGGAAAAGGTGGAAACAGGGCCAAAATCTTCTAAATTGATTCTTGCTTTAGCCATATGGTTGGAAACTCGTGGCAAGTGATCTGACTTCTGCCTCTAACTCATTTAATTTATTCTCATCGGATCTATTTTTCATTATCTCAGATATTAGAAAACCTACCTGAGTTAGTTCATTTTCTTTCATTCCACATGTTGTTACTGCGGGGGTACCCATGCGTATACCTGAAGTTATGAAAGGTGATCGAGGATCAAATGGTATTGCATTTCTATTTAAAGTAACTCCCCTATCGTTTAGTAAAATACCAGCTTCTTTGCCGGTTAGTTCTTCATCTACACTTCTAGTATCAACAAGAACTATATGATTTTCTGTTCCTCCACTAATTACCCTTAAGCCTTGATCTTGAAAAGAATTAGATAATGCTTTTGCGTTATTTAATATTTGTTTTGCATACTCTTGATATTCTTTTGTTAAGGCTTCTTTAAAACATACAGCTTTTGCTGCAATCTGATTGTTTAATGCCCCACCTTGAGCTCCAGGAAAAATGTTTTTATCAATATCCTTTGCAAATTCTTCCCTTGTTAAAATAATTCCACCACGTGGTCCACGTAAAGCTTTGTGTGTTGTTGCTGTAACGACATCAGCATATCTTGTTGGATTATCTACAACTTTTCCAGCAACTAATCCAATAAAGTGTGCTGCATCAACCATAAAATGGGCACCAACTTCATCTGCAATTTCTCTAAACTTTTGAAAATCAAGTGATTGTGAATAAGAAGAATATCCAGCAATAATCAACTTAGGCTTATGCTCTAAAGCCATATTGTAAACTGTTTCCATATCAATTAATTCGGTATCCTCATCTAGTCCGTAGCCAACAAAGTTATAAACTTGTCCTGAAAAATTAACTGGTGAACCGTGTGTGAGGTGCCCTCCTTGATCAAGTGACATTCCAAGTACGGTATCCCCTGGTTCCAGTATGGACAAATAAACTGCCATATTTGCAGATGATCCTGAATGGGGTTGAACATTAGCATGATCAGCTTCAAATAATTCACAAGCTCTATCAATTGCAAGCTGTTCAATTTGATCAACAGTCTCACAGCCTTCGTAATATCTACGTCCTGGAAAACCCTCAGAATATTTATTAGTCAATATTGATCCAGATGCTTCCATAACTGCTTTTGAAGCAAAATTTTCAGAAGCTATCAGATGAATATGTGTATTTTGTCTATTTAAATCGTTATCAATTAACTCAGAAATTTCTGCATCTACATTATTAAGTGATTCTTGGGAAGCGCCTTTTTTATTCATGATATGTATTCTAACAGTAACTTGGAGGCCATTTAAGTGGACCTTCTCTTAAAATTTCTCCACCCTCGACACGAAAATCTATAATAGTTGATCCACTTCCGTGAACAGAAGCTCCTTCAAGATATTCTGCAACATTTGAGCCAAATATTTCTTCTGCTTCAGTATTACTAGTAACATCATTTTCACCAGAACGGTTTGCACTTGTAACAGCTAGTGGTCCAGTAATTTTTAATAACTCAACTGCTAACTCATTATCAGGAACTCTGACCCCAATTGAAAATGGATTTTTTGTACCAACACCATCAGCAAATTCCTTTTTTGTCTCAACAACAATCGTTAGTGGTCCTGGCCAATAAAGCTCTACAACTTCAGGAATTGTTGATACTATATCAAGTTTTTGTAGGTCATAATATGAAGAAACAAGAATAGATAAAGGTTTATCTTCATCTCTTCCTTTTAAGTCAAAAATTTTATCTACAGCTTCCTGACTATAAGGATTAACTCCAATTCCATAAACTGTCTCTGTTGGAATGCCTACTACTTGATTATTATTTATTGCCTCAACTGCAAGATTCAATTTATCGTTTTGCAATTATATACCGATCTCTTTCCACTAAGTCCTTCTCTAATTCTACTTGCTTCCAATGAGAAAGATTATTCAAAATGGTTGTTGCATGACTAGTGTCGACTTCTAAAAATAGGGTAAGGTTTGTTATACCCTTTTCCTCAATTTCTTTTATTAATTTGTTGATATATAAAAGTCCATCAACCCCACCATCAAGAGCTACAAGTGGTTCATAGTCGACTACTTCGGACTCAAGACTGGAGAGGGTTTCCGTTGGAATATAAGGTAAATTTGCAACAATTATGTCGTAATCAACTTCTTCAACATCACTTAAAAGATCTGATTGAAATAAATTAATTTCAAGATTGTTAATTTCTGAATTCTCTTTTGCTAAATCTAATGCTTCAAGGGAAATATCACATGCATCGATTGTTGATTCCGGATATAGTTTTTTCAGCATAAGTGCAATACATCCAGTTCCGGTACCCACATCCAAGATTTTTTTTGGATTATCAGACTTATTTTTTATTAACTCAATTAAAAACTCTGTTTCTGGTCTTGGGATCAAACACCGTTGGTCAACATTGATTTGAATGCTATAAAAAGGTATATATTCTTCTATGTATTGAAGAGGCTCACCATTTAGTCTTCTAGTAAGAAGCTCTGTATAGGATGAATGATAATCTGACTGTGACCCTGTAATTTCTTTAGCTTTTTCTCTAAGTCTTGCAAGTTCATGCTCAGGAATTTGTTGGATGTTCATTATTCTTCTAGATTGGCAAGTCTTGAAGCTTCATTATCTGCAATCAAGCCAACAACAAACTCTTCTAAGTCTCCATCCAAAACTTGGTCTAATTTTTTTAGCGTCAGGTTTATCCTGTGATCTGAAACTCTATTGTCTTTGTAATTATATGTTCTTATCTTGTCTGATCTCTCACCAGAACCGACTTGCTCTTTTCTATCTTTTGCACGTTCTGCTGCAGCTTTATCTTGTTCAGCTTTTAGAAGTCTTGCTCTTAAAATTCTCATTGCTTGATTCTTATTTTTTAACTGAGATTTTTCATCCTGACTAGTAACAACTAAGCCTGTTGGTATATGAGTAATTCTTACTGCTGAGTCAGTTGTATTAACACTTTGACCACCAGGACCGCTAGATCTATAAACATCAATTTTTAAATCACTATCAACGATATTTAAGTCAACCTCTTCAGCTTCAGGAAGCACTGCAACAGTTGCTATTGAGGTATGAACTCTCCCCTGTGATTCAGTTTTAGGAATTCTTTGTACTCGATGGGCTCCAGCTTCAAATTTAAGCTTTGAAAACACTCCTTTTGACTTTATTGCAAAGATTATTTTACTGTAGCCGCCCTGGTCTGAAGCTGTAAGTTCTATAGGCTCAACATTCCAAGCATTTCTTTCTGCAAAACGAGTGTACATTTTGTACAGATCACCCACCCATATAGCTGCCTCTTCTCCACCAGCTCCAGGTCTAATTTCAACTAATACATCCTTTTCATCTAATGGATCTTTTGGAAGAAGTGAAACTTTTATTTTTTGAACTAACGGATCTAGTTTATTTTTGTTCTCGGTGACGATTGATTCAAACTCATTTTTCATATCTTCATCGTCTTCAGAATTGATAAGCTCAACTGCATCATCAATCTCAGAAGTTATCTTTTTCCACTCATTAAATAAGTCGACAATAATTGATACATCACTATGCTTTTTTGCAATTTCTGCATAACCTTTTTGGTCCTTAGAAATATCTATTTCTGAAAGTTGTTTTTCTATTTCTGGAAGTGAATTTTCAATTGCTTTCAGTTTTTCGTGTAATGAATTATCCAACTTTTACCTCACTTGCTTGTGCGGTAATACCCTCAAACAATTTTGTATTTTCAGAATTCTCAACACAGTTTGCCATTGATAAAATAGCCACTTCAATTTGATCATCAGAAGGTTTTTTTGTGGTAATAAACTGTGTCCAGATACCAGGTGCTGCAAAAAATTTTGCAATTAATGAATTACTATTTGCAAAGTTAAATTTCAATACCTCATAAGAAATCATTGATACCACTACAACGTGTAAAATCCTAGTTACCGCAGTCAAAACAATATTGACGTTTGGTATAAATGGAAGAGTTAATAAGCTAATAAAGACTATTAGAAAAAGAAATGACGTCCCACACCTAATGTGTTCTTTTGGAAAGGTTTTTACATCATCCATAGTTAGAGATTTTTTAGCCTCAAAAGAAGCAATAGTCATATGCTCGGCACCATGATATTCAAATAGCTCTTGTGCATCTTTAGTTCTCCCTATGAGATAAATATAGACAATAACAATAAGTCCTCTAAGCACTCCTTCTAAAATACCAGTCAATGATTGAGAATAATTAACTACCTCAACTAGTAATCGAGGTCCAGCTATAAAAATTAGTAACACAGCAATTAAAAATGAGTAGGTCATAATTTTTGAAAATAAGCTTTCTTCATACTCTTCAAAATCAGAATATATCTGGTCTGAAAGGGTGATAGCTTTAAATCCAACATACATTGAATCAATGAGTGCTCCAAAGCCTCTAATTAATGGAGCTGACCAAAACTTGTTCCTTTTTATTAATGGAATTCTTTCTTCATAATATTTGTGGAGTTTATTATTTTTATCCCTAATTCCTAAAGACCATCCTTTTGGGCTTTGTATCATGACACCGCCAATTACTGCTTGGCCGCCATATGCAATATCTTGTTCAGACATAAGAAATTTAAATTAATTAAGTTATTCTTCTTCTTGAGAAGAAGTTTCTTGTTTTGGTGCTTGTCTGGTACTTGTTGATCCGTACCTTTGTTTAAACCTTTCGACTCTGCCTGTAGAGTCAACTAATTTTTGCTTACCAGTAAAAAAAGGATGGCTAGCAGAGGAAATCTCAAGTTTTACTAATGGATATTCGTTTCCATCTTCCCATTGAATAGTTTCGTTTGTTTTAATAGTTGAACGAGTTAAAAACGCAAAGCCTGCGTCTTCATCTGAGAAAACAACTTCTCTATAATCTGGGTGTATACCTTGTTTCATAGTTCTACTTTACAATAATACGTTTATTACTTTAAAAGATTATTTTGCTTTCGCTACATCTTTTAAGAACGCCTCATTACTTTTAGTTTCTTTTAACTTATCTATTAGAAGTTCAGTTGCTGCTCCACCTTCTAGTGCGACTAATACTCTTCTAAGAGCCCATAAAGACTCAAGCTCTTTTGGAGATACGAGTCTTTGCTCTTCTCTAGTTCCTGAAGGTGTGACATCAATAGCTGGGAATACTCTCTTATCAGCAAGCTGACGATCAAGACGTAATTCCATATTTCCTGTACCTTTAAATTCTTCAAATATAACTTCATCCATCTTTGAACCAGTCTCTACAAGTGCTGTTCCTAGAATTGTTAAGCTTCCTCCACCTTCAATATTCCTAGCAGCACCAAAGAACTGCTTAGGCGGAGTTAAAGCAGTAGAATCAACACCACCAGAGAGAATCCTACCGCTAGCCGGTGTTGCTAAGTTATGTGCTCTTGCTAGACGTGTGATTGAGTCAAGAAGAATAACAACATCTTTTCCTTCCTCAACTAATCTTTTTGCCCTTTCAATAGCTAACTTAGAAACTTGAGTGTGCTCATCTGGTGGTCTATCAAAAGTAGAAAACACAACTTCTCCATCAACTGATCTTTGCATATCTGTTACTTCTTCAGGTCTTTCATCAACTAATACAACCATTAGATAAACCTCTGGATTGTTTGTGGTTATTGAATTTGCAATTTCTTTAAGAATTGTCGTTTTACCTGCTTTTGGTGGAGATACAATCAACCCTCTTTGTCCTTTTCCAATTGGTGCAATCAAATCAATAATTCTAGGAAGAATTTTTTCAGGATTACCATCCATTTCAAGTTTTAATCTCTCATCTGGAAACAAAGGTGTTAACTTATTAAAGTCAACTCTTCTAGCAAGTAGTTCAGGATCAGCATCATTTACAGTATTTGGTTCAATGAGTGCAGGATATTTTTCTTTTTGCCTTGGTGCACGAATTGGTCCTGAAACCATGTCTCCTTTTCTCATTCTAAATTTTTTTATAAGTCCAGCTGCAACATAAACATCTTCTTCACTTGGTTTATATCCATTGCAACGCAAGAAACCGTATCCCTCTGGAAGAATATCAAGAATTCCATCTCTGGTATCACCTTTTTTTATTTCACTATCTCCAGAACTAACAACTGAAGGTCCGTCATCATTATTTGATTTACTAATAACTTCAGCTACTTCTGTATCTTCTGCATCTAAGATTTCATCACTATGTTCAACTAATAAATCAATTAGTTTTGCTTTCTGTAATCCTTTATGATCAATGCCTAAACTTTCGGCAATTGACCTAAGGTCTGCTACAGGTTTTGATTGTAATTGTGATCTTGCGGACATTTTTTCTCCTATATAAAATCATATTTTTTGGAAATGATTTGTGAATTGTTTTGTCTGAAAGACATCTTTATTATATACATATTTTTTTTAAAGATGTAGTTTTTAATTTTTTTAATTTAAAGGTCTGATAAATGAATAAGGGACAACTATAACTAAAGTAGCTAAATAATAAAACACACCAAATACGGCCATTTGCGGCAAATTAAAAAGTATTGAAAATGTTAGTACAATTGGAAAATTCTGACATAAAGCTTCAATAGATACGGTTACTGCATCCTTTTTTTCAATTTTTAAAAGTCTTGAGGTACTTTCAACTGCAATAAAGACAACTCCTATTGCAACCAGTACTATAGTTATAGCTTCAGAAAAATAATCAAATAAAGCATCCCTGAGTTCAAAAGGTCCAGTTACCGAAATTACTGCTATATATAATTTTAAAAATTTATCTAAAAAAGAAGACAATCTATTGACTGTGTCATTATCTTTCGTGTTTAAAAAATATCCGACTAAAAAAGGAATGAATATCAATAAAGTAAGTTGTGTTAATGTCTCTAAAAAGTTGAAAGAAAATCCCTCTGCATCAATTGAAATAATACTTAACCAAAAAACTGTTGTAAATGGAGTAATAAGTGAAGTCAATGAAGTTAATGATACAGAAAGAGGTATATTGCCTTTTTTGAAATGAGTTAAAATGCCAGATATAAAACCACCAGGTGCAAGTAAAACAATTGCAATTGAAATTGCAAATATACTTGTGTTAAAAACTAAATATAAAGTTAATCCGATTAAAGGTAATACAAAAATTTGAAAAAATATTGCATAAGAAAATGTTATTTTGTTTTCTATAGTTTCTTTAATATCTTGATAATTAGTTTGAGTACCTAAGAAATAAAACATAACAGGAATCATTGGCGTTATTGTTTTAAATGTTAAAGAAGAAGAGATTAAATTATTTAACTCTTGTATTGACATATTAAAATTTTATTATTTTAAAAATTTATTACAAGTACCAAAAGATATATATAAAGTTGTTTTGATTAGAAATTATTCTAAGTAAAAATCTATTTTTTTCTAATTATCTAATCCTCATTACAAAGAGCTACGTAGTCACTTAAATACTCTCTTTCGGATTCTTGCAAAACAGCACTCTCCCTGTAATAAACATAATCTCCCCCATAGTAAAGGACTAATGCATCAGCAAACATCTCTTCACTTCCAAAGAATTCTTGAGCATTTTTTCTTTGATTTTCTCCTTCGGGATTGACACAGTTTCTTGTTAAATATGAAAATGCATGCGATGTTTCATGAAGCAATGTGTTGTAAGCTCTATTGTTAGCAAACGCTTTATTGGAAACCCAGACAGATAATTTCCAATTTGAATTAGTTGATCCATCAGCAAATGTTCCAGCTGAGTCCCAAACACCAAAAGGACATCTTCCCAAAATTGTTGCAGCATAAGAGTGACAGCCATTAACAAATATAACATTGCTTTCTACAGATTTTTTTAATTCTGTAGGTAAATTATTAACTAATGAATCAAGATTGAATTGATTTTCTCCTTCAAATCCATCAAATAACGTAAACTCACCTTCATAAATTTTTATATTTTCTGAACCATTCATATTAATGGACACTGAATCATCCTTTTCTGATACTTCAATTGTTGTGGTTGTACTTGGAATTGTTGTTGTAGTGGTTGTTGAAGAAGTCGTTGTTGTTGAAGAAGTCGTTGTTGTTGAAGAAGTGGTTGTTGTTGAAGAAGTGGTTGTTGTTGAAGAAGTGGTTGTTAGATTGACAGTTGTGGTTGTTGAGGAAACTATAGAAGCTTCAGTAGTCCCAATATTTGCTTGAATACTTATTTCAATTGGATTGTTGATTACATATACATAAGACCAACCTATGAATATAACAATTAAAACGACGAGAATTGTGGTTAATTTACCACTCATTTACTGATTCGTTTAACTCATCATCTATTAAATCTGAAATCTCTGCATCATCTAGTTTTAAACTATCTTCATAGTCAGCAGGTCTGTTCAATTCGGCATATTTTTTCATAAAGTTGCCAAGCAAGAGAATAATTAGTATGTAGACCAATAGAACAATCATAAATCTATATGCTAGCTGACCACTCTGTAATAAAGTTTGTTGAAGTTCGTTAAACTCGCTATCTGGCGGTAAGACCAATATTCTTATAAAAAGCCAGATACTTATCAAAAAGCTAACAATCGGCATTGCTTGATACACTCCATCTGAGTCTCCAATTGCATCAAATAATTCGTTCCCTCCCCAGGGAACTGCTTTAAATATAACTCCCTCTAAACACATTAAGTAAGTAAGTTTGCAAATCGCCATTTGAACACCAGAAGAGCTAACAGATTCAAATGAAGTAGCGTAAAAGAAAAAATATCCAACTATCGACAGACTAATCATTGAATAAAATTTAGGAGACAACTCAGCTTTCGGTCTTTTTGATACAACATGTATCGCTGCAATAAATCCAAGTATAAAACCAAATGGAAGATCAATCACAATGAATAATACAGTTGAAAGAACAGCAAAAAACATAGCTTGAGGGTTCCAGTCAAATCTTACAATTTGGTCATATAAATAATATTCAATAAGAGACTCTATGCCCTCATAAAAGAAAGTGACAATTATAAGTCCAAATAAAACTCCAAGAAATATTGCTAAGTTTTCCTCTCGTACTTGAAATGTAAAACCTTCCTCAACAAATGCATACAAAAGAGATGTAATAAGAGCAACAAGAGATATCTCCATAGCTATTTCAAGTTTTGTTTTGTCTCTTAATTTACTTTCACGATTTGACCATCTGACTCTATAGTGAGAAATTATTCTATTGAACCATTCCTGAGCAAGTAAAACTCCGTAAAAAAGAAATATAATTCCAGAAGTTATGAGGAATGCAAAAGCATTCTTTGCCTGATCTGAAAAATCAATATCGCTAAATAGTGGAATAGTTGTAATAAGTTCATTAGTAAATGTTATATTGGATGAAGTATCAACAACATTAACATCTTCAATTAAGGGCAATGTAGTAGTCACTACTGGTAAATCAGGAATCTTATTGATTATATATTCATCTGATGTAATTTCAGTAGTTATATCTCTGTAACAATAAACTGAATCGCAATCCGGACCACTATATTGGGTATAGTTTGTAGTTAATATTTTTAAAGTGACAGAAAGATTTTTTGTACCATCCCATTCTACAATTTTTTGACCTTGATTCGAGTATTCACTATATTCCAATGGCTCTCCAAGCAATCCATCAGGTGTAAGTTCACGGACTGAGAGTATTACTTGGTCGATATTTTCAATACCATTAATTAACCATGAAATTTGTAAATTATCTTTATCTATTCTCGCCGAGTCTACTTCAATAGTTGCTTCGTTAGTTTCATATAATTTTGTATCTGAATGTCCATTATTAAATACACCATTAAAAAAAGAAAAGAAAAATATAAATGAAATAATCAGTTTTTTCACTATCCAAACACCTCTACTTTTTCTAATTGCCCTATAACTACAAGTCTCTGTTTTGCAGAAAATTTAGGATGACAAGTTGTTAATGTAATTCTGTCATCACCATAATTTTCTAATACATAATTATCTTCTGGAGAAACAATTTTTACATCAATAACTTGGTATTTATATTGATTTGTATTTGTTTGAAATATTATTGTTTCACCAACCTGAACTCTGTCAAGATTTCCAAATGGTGCACCGTATGTAGTTCTGTGTCCAGCAATTGCAAAATTTCCTCCTGAGCCGGGAAGTGAAGTTCCAAGTATATATCCTGGTCCATACTCTAATTTCTTATTAGTTGCTCCAAATACAACGTAATGATTTATATTTGCGGATAAAATTGTTAATCTTCCAACAACATCTGGTAGAAACTCAGCTTTTGCAGCCTGATTGGTTAGAGTTTTTGTTGCAATAGAAATAATTGACTCCTGAAATTCATCAGTTTGTTCCAAATTATTTAAAGATTGTTCTGTCATAATATTTTGATTTCTTATTTCAGAAAGATTAAGGTCACTAACTTGAAATTTGTTTTCTAATAAATTTTGTTCGTCATTAATAACTGAAGTGGAAAAAAACGTTTGGTTAACAGAGTAAATTAGAATTATAAATCCAACTATTAATAAGCCTATACCAAGTGGAAGAAGAGATCTTTTACTTGTGTTTTGATTTGATACGGATTTACTGGTTTCCTTTACTTCTCTTTGTCTTCGGTTTTTTTTTACTGGTAAATCGAATATAAGTCTTGGAATATTTCTATGTTTCTCAACTGGTTTTTTTGTAAAGACAATTGAAAAGCGATTAGATGTCATCAATGTTAACTTCTCTCGTAACATTTCCTCTGTTACATCAAGACCGAGATATTTTGCATTTTTGGATATATTTTTAACTGCTGAAGTTAGATAATCAACCTCTTTAAGCATTGTTACAATGTCCTCAGTGAAATTTTCAGGTTCAGCAATTAATGGATTAAATCTCTCGCTAACATCTACGCTAATCATTACCTCAGTGCCAATTGCATTTTCAAGAACTTTTTTAAGAATATTAGATTTTACGTATACTTCTGAAAGTTCAACTTCTAAATTCTGATTTATAAAGCTAAGAGATCGTTGATTTTCAATAGCGTTTGCAGATAAATCTATTAAATTTCCTGAATCATCGGAGTTTAATTTTTTTAAATCGCTTTGATTAATTTCATTATCTATATCAATTGCACTACTTAACTGACTTCTAATCTCACTTGCTACATCTGGATTCTCAAGCAAATAAAATTTAGCTTTATCTTTTCCATAACCAAGTTTTTCTTCACCATATAGGTACCAATTGCCTTTTTTCTTTACGATTTTTTCCTTTACAGCAATATCTAGAAATTGACCATCGAAGATTTTCTCTGCTACATCTTCTTCTAATTCTTCATATTCTACAAAAATAGCTGTGCCTGGATCTTGTTTGTTAAATAAAGAGAAAGACCTTTTAGTTCTTACTTGCTGGATTGAATCTTCCTCTACAAGTGTTGCATCCGTAATAACATCGGCATCATTTAATCTTTTTCTTCTAATTTTTAGTACAAATAATACTGCAAAAATATTGACAATTATTATCAGTAAATATATAAAAAAATATGCCATTTCAAACTAATACGCTCTTCTAAGTATAAAAGCTCCTAATCCCATTAGTAGCAATCCAAAAGAAATGATAAAGCCACCAACATTTCGACCTGTAAATGGTATCCCAGGTGTTGGAGGAGACTCATCTGTAAATTGTGGGACAAATGGATTATCTGCATCTTCGTTATAAACAAACTCAACAAAATCATCTCCAGGAAGGAATAAGAGTGACTCACCATTGTCTTCCATTTCTTTATCGTCACCGTCACCATCCATAACATTATCTATGTCTTCAGAGACCTCTACCTCATCAATAGGATTCAATCCATCATTAATTAGCCTTTCATCTTCGATACAGTCTGCATCTTTGTTCTTAATCATTTTTTGAACTTTGCCATTTTCATTATTTGTTACTTCAAGAGCAACGGTAAAGAATTTATTTTCACCAACTTCAATTGAAGAAAAATCAACAGATTGACCTGCTGGGACATTAACGGTTTCCTGGGCAATAAGTGTTGTATTGATCCAGATTTTCTTCAATACTTTTGCAGAAACATTAGACCTTGAATTATCTACTGTGATGCCAAACTCTGCTCCACCATCTTCAAAATCACACACTCTGTTTGTTGAGACAATTGGTTCAAATATGTATTTCACAGGAGGCAATGTAGTAGTTGTCGTTGAGTCACATATAACTGTTTCTACTTGAGACACCTGATATGGAGAGTTAAGGTCAAATTGTGTATAGCTATTTTCAAGCGCTCTCCACTGCACTGTTGAATTTTGTGTTACATTTAATGTGCTAGTTGCAGGACTGGATGCATTCACTGTGACAATATCATGGCTGGTCCAAGGTCCATCATTTATTTTATATTCGAGATAAAATGTTTTAACTTGATCAGAGAGATTTCTCATTTCTATTGTTGATACAGCAAAATTTTGAGTACATTCAGAGATTGTTTGAATTAATTCAGGATTTAATCCACCAGTCCCACATTCTGAAGTTGATTTAGATGGAGTTTGTTGATAGCTTGTGTCACTTGTTAACTTATATCCAAAAACAATTTGGTCTCCTTCATTTAAAGGAACTTGAATAGAGTATCCGGATGAATTTGGATTTATTGGAACCGGTGCAGAACCAGACACTGTTGATCCATTGTTGATTCTGTAATTGTACATGACACTAACACTTTGTGAACCAACGTTTATAATTCGTAATCTAGCCTCTTTAATACCACTATCCTGAAGACATAAGATTTCAGTTACGGCTGAAATAGAACTGCCTGAATCACAGTTGTTGGCTATGTCATCTACATATTTATAAGTTGTATCAGTTACTAATTTATATCTCCATTGGAAAGAAGTATTTGCTGGTACTTTTACTCCAGATGATGTAAATGTACCATTTACAAGAGTGCTTCCACCACTCTGCCAACCCTGGTTGTTGATATTTATGTCATAAATTACCGTTGCTGCTTGACCAGGGTTAACGATTGTTAATTTAGCAATTGAACTACCGCTTTCGCATTGATTTGTATTATATGCACTGATAACATTTGTTGGGGTAGAGCAATCTGATGGAGCTATGCTAATCTCTGTCGGAGACCAGTTTGTAGTACCTAAAATTCTATACCTATAAGTAAAGTAGTTTGTTGTAAATAACCTATCATCTACGTACGGTTGCGTATTAGTAACGGTATGTGTACCCATTGGGAGAAATGCAACATTGTCTGTTGAATACTGAACTTCAACTTGTTTTGAGACTGTTGAACTATTTGTAATTGTAAATTTAGAAGTTTTGGTTGATGTAGTTCCATTTGGGGTACATGTGTTACTTGTTGATGCTGACAAACTATCATCGATACAGTTCACTGTTGCAGATCTTGTGAGAAAATTATCATTTGAATTAGTGAAATCACCTTGAACGGTAGATGTCTTGTATTTCCAGTTGATATATTGTCCAGAAGATAAATTAAAATAAACAGAATTATTTTCTAAACCTGCACCAACAGATACTTCTGTTAGGTATTGATAGCTACCATTGCTTACTGAGTAATAAATTTGAAAATACTGAGTTACTGTTCCTGTGTTCTTAATTTTGAGTTTAGAATCTCGTGTTAAGTTAGTGCAATCTCCGAGAGAAGTTGTAACTTGATGTGTCTGTGGACAATCAACTGTCAGAGCACTGAGCTCAGTAAAGTCTCCAGTTACTGAACTGGAAAGTCCTAATCGATATTTCCATTTAACGCTTGCTTCATGTGCAGCGGCAAGAGATTCCAGCACCCTTGGCGTTCCATTTACAACAGGATATGTTCCTTTTAGGACATAGCCAGACCCTGTGTCATACCAAGCCTCTACATAAACTGTTTCAGTTGAGTTGTTTGTAAACGTTAATTCAGAAATTCTCTTTCCTAACACACAGGATTTAAGAACATTATTAACAGCAACTTGATTAAGTACAGCTGTTTCACAATCTAGTGCCGGTATTGTATCCATTGTTGTCTCTGATGCTGCAGAAAGTTTAACGACTGTTCCAGCATATTTATACTTCCAGCTAATAGTTTGACCACTAACAATTGTTTTAGTTAACGATAATTCATTTGAAGCCGTTATTTCATATGTAGATACTTCAGTTGCCCAACTTCCAGTATTAAGTTTTGACTGTACAGTAACAAGCATTGGAGTTGCTCCTGTATTTTGTAATATAAGTGTAGAAGTTGCTGTTTGGTTAGTACATGTACTCATATTGTGAGTTACTGATAGCTGCACTCCACAATCAACCTCTACTGCACCTCCTGCAAGAGCAGTGAAATTTTCATTTGTAAGAGCTGTAGTACTGTAAGCGGCTTTATATTGCCATTCGATTGTACTGCCAGAAGTTACAGACTGTGTAACCGCATTAGATTCCCCTGCAGCAAGCGTTCCATCTGAAGATGTTACTTTATTAACCCATGCTCCACCGTCAATTCTGTATTGTATGTGGAAATAAGCTGCATTTGCACTTGATGACAATGTGGTGTAATTGAAAGTTGAAGTCTTTGCACCAGAGACGCATTGACCTAGTGAGGCATATGGAGTAGAAATACTTACTCCTGAACAATCAACTACATCTGAAGTAGTTGTGGTAGTCCAATTTAAGGTATCAAAATCATTTCCGGTCTCTGATACCTTATATCTCCAGGTAATTGTCTCTCCTTGAGAAACAGACTCTGGGAGGAATGTAGACCCTCCAGTATCAACAATTACTTGATTAGCAGACAGTATCCAATCATTACCACCATCTGTTGAGTATTCGGCTTTATAGTATAAAGTACCTGAGCTTGAATTATTAATATTTAATTTAGAAGTCTTATATCCGTTTGCATCACAATCTTCATCAAATGTCACGGTAATATCGTTAACAGAACATGTAATTGTTTTTACAGTGTCCTCCGTCCAATCATTTGGAAGATCTGATATAGTTTTTCCAACTTTATATCTCCATTGAATTGTTTGGCCTGCTGGGACAATCTGAGAATGTGGGAATTGACCATTAGTACCTAATGTAATATCTGGTTTGTCAACCCATGCACCATCATTTACTTTTACTTGGACCTTGAAGATTGCTGAGGTTGTTGCGCTTGCACTATTTTTAATAATGAATTTAACTTCTTTTGTACCGTTATAACAAATTCCAAAAGATGTTTCCACACTTGGATCTATAGTTGCACAGTTGACAGTTGCAGACTGAAGAGCATCAACAAATGATGCGGAGACTAATCCAGCCAATGAAGTTGCTGCTTTGTATCTCCATTGAATATATTTACCAGTATCAACATTTTGTGTAAATTCTGCAGACTGTGTATTTGATCCAGCAGCACCTAAAGTTAAATCAGTATCAACAGTAACCCATGATGAACTTCCTTGAATAAAGTACTCCACTTGGTAATACACTGTACCACTTGTGTTATTCGTTAAAACGTATCTTGAAAGTGAAGCGTTATTAATACAGGTATCAAGATTTAGAGATATAACTGTATCTAATGAACAGTTTACTTCATCACTCACATCTAATGTAATGTAAGAGGAAGGAGTTGTCGCAGTAGACATAGGGTAATATCTCCACTGTATTGTTTGGCCATTAGGCACCATCACATACGTTGTCGCAGATGTGCCTTGAACTACGGCTGTTCCATTAACTTTTGTGATCCAATCCTCGGAATCACCACTTAAATTGTATTGGATATAAAAATATGCAGGTTGGTTTGCAGAAGATGAGTTAGAGTATGTAAATACAGATCTTCTTTCTGATGATGTACAGTTACCAAAAGCAGCAGAACCTGTTCCGTCTAAAATTGGACAATCTACAGTAGTTGAATAATCTACATAATTATCAGGAGCCCCTGTATAGTTGTTACTTGTGTTGGTTACTTGATAACGCCATCTTATTCTCTTTGTATGTTCTACATCATGGGTAATGGAGGTATCTGTGGCTCCAGCTGCTACTCCTAAGTTTGGTTCCTTCAAAGTCCAATTCTGCCCATCATCTACTGTGTAAAAAACCTGAAAATATATTGTATTTAAACTTTCATTATTTTTAAGACTAAGTGTTGCTTTTTGACTTCCAGAGTCACATGCCCCCATTGCATTAGTCACTGTTACATCTATAACACAGTTAACGTAATCAAGTGTTGTATCCTCTGTCCAAGTACCTGTAAATGATGCTGAGGTATCAACAGCCTCGTACTTCCATTCTATTTTTTGTCCTTCATACACCTTTATGTTGTCTGTTGTATACAAACTTACACCAGGTGCAATCGTCGCGTTGACTATCGAGGAGTTTTTCCACGGAACAACTGCTGTTCCAGAGCCATCAAGGATTTGATACTGTACATTAAATTTGGCTGCAGAAGTTGAAGAGCTTGTATTTGTAACTTTGTACGATGATGCTCTATAGTCTGCAGCGCAAGCAGTATAACTTGCTTCACCTGTCACTGCATTAAATGGACAATTAATAACCTTTGTATCTGTATAGCTCCAATCTCCAGAATCAAGGCTGGATAACACTTTGGAAACTTTATATCGAACTTGGATAGAACCGCTATGAACAACCGTAACATCTAGATTATGTTCCTCTGGTTGATTATTGCTTACAACTTCCGCAGTTTTAAATGACTGCCAATCTGTATCAATATTTCTTTTATATTCAACTTTGAAATAAGTAGTGTCACTACTTGTTGGGGTTAATTTTACTACTGGTGTGGAGCTACCATTACCGCAGGTTCCAACTCCAACATTGACTTGTACAGTACCACCCTCACAGCCACAATCAACAGTTGCACTAGCATTAACAGTTTCCCACTCTTGTCCTTCAAAGTCACCACCATTAGTAGTATCCTTAACCTGCCAAATAATTGATTTTCCATCGTCAACAAATTTAGATAAAGTATTATTCGTTGATCCTGCAGAGACCGAGATATCGAACGCCGATTCTAAGGAGTCTGTGGCAGATAGCCAAGAATTACCTCCATCCAATGAATACCTCACCTTATAGTATGAGGTGTAGTTGTCGTTATTAGTTATTGAAAGTGTTGAGGTTGCACCTGCATCATCACACTCGCAGGTTGTTAATGTTTGTGAGTACTCAGAGTCTGGGTCACAATCTATTGCCAGGTCTGTGGTATTTACCATTACATGATTCATGAAGTTAGCATTGAAGTTTTCAGTTATTGAACCACTAGTGTTAGTACCCTCATCATAACGATCGTAATATAGACCTGTACTTGTTAATCCTTTTATAAATGCATACTCTGTTGGAGGTTCATCAGAGCTATAGTAGGTACTTCCACGATCGTATATCTGATAGGAACCGTTACTAGAGTAGAAATCGTGGTATCGAATATAACCCCATTTTACCTTAATACTCTGTCCATTTGCTGTTTGAACCGAAGGCAAGTTAAACGTTATCGAGTTAGTCAGTTCATCCGTTTGGGTTGCAACTGTACTCCAACTAACACCTCCATTTGTAGAGTATTGATAAAACAATCTTGCCTTCTCATATGGTTCTAAATGAGTAACAGTTGTATCTTCAAACTTGAACTCTACCTGACCCTTATTTTCGAGACATGTTAACTGTGTTGTTGTAAGAGTAACTGGTTGAAGGTCATTGCTATTACAATCAGAGTCTGCAGCTACAGTAATGGTTGAATAATTTCCAGTAAAGTTTTCCATATATTTTGTAGACGTGTTGCTTGAGTAATGTCTATATCTAATTTGATACCCATGCGAAGAGTCAAGCAAGATAACACTAGCTACATATTCGCTTGTGTTGTAATAATAGGGTCTGACATAACCAAAATATGTAGCATTATCACCAGTTAAGCCCCCATAATCATGATTTTTGTACCACTGTGTGTTACCTTCATTTGAATACTGCATTTGTCCAAAAGGTTTCCAAGTATTTCCATCATGTGAAATCTCAACTTGAAAATGAACATATGTGTTACTGGATACACTGGTACGTGTTCTTAATTTTAATTCAAATTTATCAGGTCCATATAAGCTACAAGACACATAGTCTGTTTGGAAGTAGAGGGGGTCATCAGTTGAATCGCCTACTGAAACTCCACAATCAACAGTTATTGGTGTTGCTTCAACGGCAGTGGCGTAAGTACCACCTGTAGTGTTTTCAATATGATACTTAATTGTAACTATGTCTCCATCACTATAAGTCCCAAATAGATCGACAGTACTTGTTCCAGAGGTCGCCGAGAGTGTAAGGGTTCTCTCAACCGAGTATGCACCGTCATTTACTTTTATTTGATAAATAAAGTAGTTGGTATCACTGGTGTTTCCACCATAAGTTAGTCTGATTGTTTGTTCATTGTCGTAGCATGAGCTCGCAGAGTGCAGTTGGCTGAAAGAATGAGAAGTAACATCACTTGTACAATCAAGAAGAAGCGTTGATGTGTTCGTAAAACTTCCGCTTGTGACAGGTGAAGTGACCGCATACCTGTACTTCATGACAATTGTTGTTCCCTGTGGAATAGTATCTTGGATAGTGTATGTTTCTACAGCACCAGGTAAAATACTCTTATAAATGACAGCATTGCCGTTGTTTGGGTCATAAAATGCCTCTTCCCAGGTATTGCCTAAATCAACTGAGTACTGAACATGGAAGTAGCCTCTTGCCCAACCATTATTGCCAATTGTAATGGATGGTGTTGCACCACCTGAGACACAAGTGCCTAAAGCAATTGATGCTGTGCTAGCTCCTACTGTAGGACAGTTGACTGTTTTTACTGCTGAGTAGTAAAGCTTTGAGTTGCTAAAATCACCGCTAGTATAAGAAAATTTAAATTTGTACTGAATTGTACCTGCGTGGTTGACAGTTGAAGAATCTGTATATGAGGTGCCTACTGCAAGATTAGTCTCAACATCAGTCCAGTTACTTCCACCATCCGTCGTTTTTGCAAGGTACAGATAATACTGCGTACCAGCAGGTCTTGTGACAGTAAACGTTGCAGTTGCGAACCCTCCTATTTCTAAAGTGTTTTGACACTCTCCAAAAGTGACAAGATCGCTGTAAGTATCATCAGTTGAATCAGTTGTTGTTGCTGTTCCCCAATCAGTAGTTGTGATGACAGGGTCACAATTTGTTGTTCTTTGTTCAGTAGATTTTCCATAATATCCCCAGACAATCCAATCAGTGCTTGCAAGTTCACTTTCAGCAAATGCAATTTTATATCTAATTTTCATTACGGAGCCAGACAATGCACGTGTTCCAAGATAAATGTATGAATTATTATAACTTGACTGCATGTTGATATAATTTGTAGCTTGGACTGCCGTATAGCCATCTGTTGCTAGATTCCCAGTAACATCACTATTACCTACTGCGAGATCAGCATTGTAATGATAGTTCGAATACGTTCTGTAAAATAAATCATTTGTAGTCCAGTTAGCGCCATCGTCGAGTGAGATTTCAAAAGCATACCAAAGAGCTGTTCTGCTTGCATCGTTATAGTTAGAATTGTACAGTTGCCAACCCATCCACTGCTTGTTATCAACACAACTATTAACTACATTGGATGGGAATGTCTCGTACTGATGTTCAGTCCGATTTGGTGAAATACCAGCCAGGGAACAGTCGTGAAGCCAACTAATTCCATTTGATGGAGAATTTAAGAATTGTTCTTCATAAATATTGGTATTCCATGAAGGGTTTTCAGTATAAGACTTCTGAATTTTCCACCCCATATAAGCAGTTGCTTCATTTGTATATGTTTTTGCTCCAGCGGTGTAAACCAAAGTTTCCCCAGCAGCAATCGAGAACGTTGTTGTTTCTGAAGAATCGAATGCAGATCCGGTATTGTAGCTATACGGGTTAGCTGTTTTTGTCGGTGTTACTTTAAAATAAACAGTCTCTGACTCATTATTAGTAAGAGTTAATGTAGAGGTCTGACCCGCTGAGCTACACGCTGTAACTTCATAACTTAATGTAACTGATGGGTTACAGTCGTTGAATTCATAGGTTGTATATTTATATGGGTACGCACTTGTATTGGTCCAATCAGGATTCTCAATATAAGAACCTTGTACAACCCACTGCATATAACCCTCAGTATCATCAGGATAAAGTTTTCTCATGTCTGGACTGTTGGTAGCATCATAAGTTAGAGTTTGACCTGCTGCGACTGAAAAAGTTATTGCGTTAGACCAATCAACATAGCTTGAAGAATATTGGTTGTAGTATGAAGATGAATTTAAAGAAGGAGCAGCTTTGAAATACAAAGTCTGTGCTTCATTATTTGTTACTGAGAGAGTTGAGTACCTTCCGACAGAGGAACAAGTACTAAAGGTTGCTGACTGTGTAAAGTCGGCAACACAGTTCGCTTCTCTACTAAAAACTGCCCAAGCTGCGTTTGATGTTGAGTCCGTTGGATTTGTCTCAGCAATACGATATCTAAAATATCCTGTTGAAGACGAAGCAATAGTTTCTGTTGCTGAAAAAGTAAGGGATTGACCATCGGCAAGGGCCTGCCCGTCTACGACCTCCGTCCAATTAACATTATCTGGCGAAAACTCTACATCAATATAACCGCCGTAGCTGTCATTTGATGCATTGTAGTTGGTTACTGTAAGTCGTAGGGTTGCATTACCGGAGCCATCACATATTTGAGAAGTGCTCTGAGAAATTCTAGTGTAATTGGCACTGCTATTTGTTGATTCTCCACCATTACCCCACCAAAGACAATCTACAGCATTACTTGCGGTCCATCGAATCCAGGAATCTCCTGATTTTAAAGAACCACCATTACTTCTTGAAGTGAATGTACCTTCAGTGTTAGAAGAGGAGTATAAATCTGTTGCGTAGTAAATATAATTGCTTGTGCCATACACCATTTTAAATTCTGGAATAACTCCGTGATAAACATTTGCTGTGTATGTATAAGTTTGGCCGGCATTGATTGTACGGCCCCATTGATCTTGCCAGCTAAAAGCACTTGAACCTATAGAAGTTCGTTTTGCATGAGAAAAATACATGGATGTGTTTCCTGTATTACTCAGTGTGACAGTATAAGACATATAGTCGTTGTTACAGGTTCCATTCGTGGTTGCAGTAATAGTACCTGTGTAGGTTTTACAATCTATAGTCCTATTCGTAGCTGATGTAAACCCAGTCGTAGCTGTTGGATTAGCATCTGCCACAATGTACTGAAAATATACTGTCTGACCATTTGCTACTGTTGTTGGCAAACTGATTGTTTCTGGTGTTCCTGAGACAACTAACTCACCATCTATAAAAGTTATCCAAGTACCACTTGAGGTAATTTTGTACTGTACATCAAAATATGCATTAACTGTTCCTGTATTTGTAAGCGTTACTGATGGTGTAGAAGAACCTCCATCACATGTCCCAGCAGCAGTATCAACTGTACCTGCAGCATAATCACCACATCCAGAACCTGTTAATAAATCTCCTACTGTATACCTTGTTCCACCACTTGATGGATTAGATGTGTCGTACTTCATCCGATACTCCACCGTCTGTCCTTGGTATACAGCTGGTGCACCAGATGTCGAGAACTGACCACCTGGAGATATCTGGGTTCCGTCTAATAGCTCTGTCCAGCTTCCACCAGCAATTCTGTAATCTACATCAAAATACTGGGTTGTTTGTCTGTTGTTGGTAATAAGAAGAGTTGGTTGTTGGTAACCGCTTGCACAAGCACCAAGAGAAGTTTTGAATGATGGAGCAAACGGATCATACGCATTTGGTCCACAGGAAGCACCGTCTGTGTTATCACTTGTAAATGTTGTTCCTTTTGTAGCTACGGTATATTGATTAGTTCCAATTCTCTTAACTTCAAATCTATTTCCAAGACCATCATCAATAATGAAACGAATCTCTCCCTCTGGAGTTTTGTAGGTATAGCTAGCAAGTGTTGCTGAGACACCGTTAAATTGTGCATTTGTTGGAGTGACTTCTGAGATTGAGTTGTTGTCTTTATCATAAAGAACAACTTTGTTAGCTAAAGCATTATAAGTTGCAAGCTCATACCCATCCCAGTCCCCTATGTAAGAAAAGTCAGCAGCATTAATGTGTGTGGTCATGCCTGGATCAGCAAAAGTAGTGACTCCTCCAGTATCAACATTGTAAATATAGCCGTGCTTGAAACCAGCTTGAGCCATATAAATCTGATCATTACCATTTGCATTTACTACGTATTCACCAGATGAGAAACCATAGTAACCATTTACACCATCATAAAAATCAAGATCACCAACCTGGGTGTAGTCAGCAATATGAGCTAGCGGTGTAAGTACACCTGCAGTACTAATAGTAAACAGGTGAGTACCATGTCCATCAGAGGTTATTGTTACATACATAACTCCTGTTGGTGACATCGCTAGAGCGTTAATACCTTTTACATTTCCTACAATATTTGATGTAGAGCTAAAGTCTACAGTTGTTGTTTCTCGTTGAATGGTTGTCGTCTCTGTAGCTACATATTGGTCAATAGTGAAGCTAGTAGATGTATAATCCCAATCTAATTTGTAAAAGTATGCTCTAGCAAATGAATCGTTACATTCCCAGTTAGCATTTGCAGATGCCTCTTCTTGCGGCACAGCCCAAGAAGTGATAAACACAATGGTAAATAGTGCAATGTAAGTTGTTGTTTTGAGTATTTTTTTGATAGTTGACGAGTTAATACAAGACGCAAAATTTAAATACCAATAAATAAATTTATTACTCATACTACTCAACAACATTTTGATTAGATTTGGTTCTAATCAACTTAAGTTAAGTTTAACTAGAATCAATTAAAAGTAAAGTAAATTATGTATAAATTTGTCCTTTAATTTAATATTGAAAAGCTAAATGTACTGTTTCAGTACTGTCTAAGAATATTATCAACTAATTTTTCAGATGTTTTGAGGAAATATTCCTCTGTATATCTATTGAAAAGTACTTGATCACCAATGTTTAAAGCATACTCAAACATCGCTCCCCTAAAAGCAGTAGCAATATTTAGGGCAATTTCGTCAGAATTTTCTTTATAATCATCAGTAGTGTCTAATAACGCTTTAATAGCCTGGACGGGGTCTTGATCTAACCATTTATCAACTTTAATTAAATTAAACATTTGAACTATAAGAACCTTGCCGGCGTAACCAAGGCTTACTAAGTTTTCAGCGTAAGTAATGGGAATCTGTTTTAATTTTTCAATTGGGCTTAATGACTTATCTGCAATTGTTGCGCCCATATTTGCTGCAACATCCATTTTTGAGTGAACAATGGCTGAATACACATCCTCCATCCTTTCAGGAAAATGGTTATATGCAGTTGCAGGGGAAACTCCAGCCTCTTTTGCGATCTGTGTCAAAGTAACTTCTTTTATATCTCCAATTTCATTAATTACTTGAACTGCAGTATTAATCAGCTTTTCCCTATTAAGGTCATAAATATTTTGTTGCCTTAATGCTCTACCATCTTTTGCAGAATCCATACGGAGATATTAATCGATGAATATAATCTTTTTAAATATTTTTTTTATAAATGTTCTTGAATTGTATTTTCAACCAATAGTGAATTGGCTTTTAGGACTAAATATTTTTCTTTATTTTTTTTATTTTCGATTGTAAATTCATCAATAATCTTAGAAATAACATTACTAAATTTTTCTGGTGAAGCAGTTGCTACCCCTACCACTGGAAGATTAGAAGAAAAAGAAGCACTTGAAGATAACGCAGTCGCAGTATGTGGATCAATTATCCATCCATAATTTTTATAAAATAGTTCAATCTCTTTTAAAATCATCTCGTCATCAAAAGATAGAGATGAAAAAACGTTTTGTAATTCAGCAGTAGACTCTTCTGTGAGGTTTGCAATTTTTTGACTTTGTAACTGATCGTAAAAAGATTCAGCTTCGCCTTCAAGATCGTAAATTAATCTTTCTAAGCTTGATGGAATCTGAATATCCATACTTGGAGCAACTGAGGGTATAGTTTCTCTGGGTTCTAAATTACCTGAAGAAATAAATCTAGTTAAAACATCATTAACATTCGAAGTACAAAATATTTCATTTATTGGAAGACCGTTATTTCTTCCGAACCAAGCAGAGTAAGCATTTCCAAAATTTCCTGATGGTATCGCAATGTTAATTGGAGAAGTAAATTGCTTAGTGAGCCAAACATAATAAGCAGTTTGACCCATAACTCGAAGCCAATTTATCGAGTTTAATGAAACTACTTTTCTATTGAATGAGTTATTTTGCAATAGTTTTTTTACAATATTTTGACAATCATCATAAGAACCCTCAATAGCAATATTTAAAACATTATCTTGAATTACTTCAGTCATTTGTCTTCTCTGGTATTCGCTCACCTTGTTATGTGGATGAAGTACAACAATATCAATATTTTTGGAATTTTTCACGGCCTGGATGGCCGCACTACCAGTATCTCCACTAGTAGCAACAATTACCAAACCTTTTTCTCCAAGCTCACTCAATCGTTTGTCTGCTATTGCTCCAAGAGGCTGGAGAGCGTAGTCTTTAAATGATTTTGTTGGACCATGAAATAGTTCCATTACATATTTGTTTTCTTCAATCTCTTTTAATACTGGTGTTGGTGAGATTTCAAAACCTGGATAAATTGATAAACCTTCAACATATTTTGCAGAATTTTCATCAAGTGCAATAAAGATTGTTTTTACAAAGTCTTCGTAACTTAAATCTTCTTGTGTAAGGTAACTTAAATTCTCGACTGTTGTTGAGGTTGGTAAGTAGAGACCTTTATCATCAGCAACACCTGAGAGAATAATGTCTTGAAATGATAGCTTTTTGCTACTCCCACGAGTTGATTGGTATGTAATCACTTTTTAAATAAAGACTCTTATATTTGAAGTCACTAAGCTCACACTACTTAAATCAGAAATACTTTCAATTGAGCTGGTTAGATTATTCTCCTCTGCTTCGTGTGTGACAAGGACTAATTCTGCGTTATCTCCTCTTCCCTCTTGTATCACACTTTCTATGCTTACATTGTTTTCACCAAATATTCCAGCAATAGTAGCTAAAACTCCAGGCTCATCTTTTACAGATAACCTTATAAACCAACTTGATTGAACATCTTTGAATTCTTTGTTGCCACTTTTGAGAGTTCTTAGTGGATACCAGTTTGTTTGACTACTAACCATTTGATGACAAGCACTAAGAACATCGCCAATGATTGCACTTGCTGTTGGTGCTGCGCCTGCGCCTGGTCCAGAGAAAACTAATTGATTAATATTTTCCCCTTCAACTAATACCGCATTTAATGCACCTCTTATGGAAGCTAAAGGGTGTTTGCTATCAACAAGTACTGGATATACTCTTGCATTGAAGCCATCATCACCATTATCAATCTGACTTACTAATTTGATTGTTTTATTAAGCCTTTTAGCCCAGTCAAAATCTTCTTTAGTTATATTCGAGATTCCATCTGTAAATACATCGTCAACGGAAGGAGAAACTCCAAAACACAACAAAGAGAGAATCATTGCTTTGAATTTTGCATCAATACCCTCAACATCATTTGTTGGGTCTGGCTCTGCATAGCCAAGTTCCTGGGCTTGTTGTAATGCGTCTTCATAGGTACTGCCTTCCTCCATGGCAGTCAAAATGTAATTACTTGTGCCGTTTATTATTCCTGCGACTCTTTTTAGCTCTTCTCCTCTTAAACTTTCAATTAAAGGCTTTAATACTGGTATCCCTGCAGCAACTGCAGCTTCAAAATAAAGACACACATTATTTTCTTGAGCTATTTGTATTAATTCACTACCACAATCAGCAATAATATCTTTATTTGCAGTAATTACAGATTTTCCATTTTCTAATAATGCTTTTATATAATCTTTACCAGGTTCTACTCCCCCAAGAACCTCTATTACTAAGTCTATTTTTTCATCGTTAAGAATTTCATTAAAGTCAGTGGTAAGTAATCCTTTATCAAAGCCTCTATTTTTAGATTTGTCAGAAACAAGCACTTTTGACAAATTCAAATTTATGATTTCATTATCTAGTTTTAATAAACGTTCAATAACTGATGAACCAATATTGCCAGCACCAAGCACCGCTACAGTGAAAGAATTATTTTTCATAATTAGTAAGGATAAATGTTATTTTGTCTCAAACAACAATTAATTTTCTCAATTTAGAACTATGAGGACAGCGTAGATAGTGCTTCTTGGTACAAATCACAATAATTGATCATATTGCTCATCCAACTTCGATCTCCAATCGGGATATTGTCTCGTTTATAATAATTTGTCCACTTTCCTCCATAATAAATAACAAAAACATCAGCTAAGTTTTCCTCGTCACCATATCTTTTATGTGCTAACTCTCTAAAGCTAGACCCGTCTGAAACTACGCAATTTCGCAATACTAAATAAGAATAGGCATGTGCTGCTTCATGAATAAGAATATCTTTTAATCTTCCAGACTCTATTCCTCGATCAGAGATCCATATTGTCATATCCCATTCGTTACCATATTTTCCATCGGCATCATAACCAACTGGATCAAATACACCATAGACACATCTATTAAATAAAGCCTCTCCGTAAGGATGGCACCCATTGAGTACCCGGACTTCGGTCGTTAAAATTATTCTTAGAGGTTCAGGCAACTGGTAAATTGCAAGTTGAATTCTGGTATTAGTCTCTTCATCACCCTCGAAGCCTGGAAAAGAGTAAATTAAATTTGTGATATTACTCTTAACTGTAGCTTTTCCTCCTTCTCTTCTTTCATGTAAATAGATCAAAACCTCGTTTTCATTTGGAATATCCTTTTCGCACTTCCAATTTAAACCATCTGAAATTTCTTGAAAAACTTCTTGATAGATAAAAGGGCCGAACTTATTGCATTCTGAATCATATAAGAAAATAACTTGATCAAATGATCCTCCTTGTGCATCGGAAGAAATTGAATTTAATTTATAACGAGGTTCCTCAATTGAAAATAAACCTCCTTGTTCATTGGAAGAGCTTGGGTTTAATTTATAACGAGGTTCCTCAATTGCAAGGTTAAAATTTTGGATTTGTAATATTGAAAACAGATTTATATTTAAAAAATATGTTACTAACCAAACAAAAACATTTATTGAAATAATTGCTAAGAGTATATATTTAAACGTTTTCACATAAAGAATGTTAATTGCAAAAGAATAAATTCAAAATTTAAAGAATATTAAGTAAAGTACAATCGAATTTATTGAATTTTTTCTCTAACTAATTTACTGACCAGTGAACCATCAAGGCCATCTGCTTTTGCCATTACAGCACCAATAATTTTACCCATTTGAGACATATCAACTTCACCCATATCAGTAAGTACCTCGTCTATGATGTTCATAACTTCCTCTTCACTCAATTGCTCTGGAAGCCACTTACTTAAAAAATCAATTTCAAACTGAATCTTATCTGCCATCTCCAAGCCTCTATCTCCAAGAGATTTATATTCATCAACAGCTTTAGTCATTTTTTTAACATAGGAAGATATAACTCCAAGTACAAGTTCATCAGTTGCTTCCTCTCCTTTTTCAGACTTCTTTTTTGCAATCTCAGTCTGTACTTGTCTAATAGCATCTAATTTAGGCTTATCCTTTGCCTTCATTGCTTCTTTTAAAGCATTACTTAATTCATCAATTAAAGCCATTCTCTCACTTTCTATATAACTGCATTGTATCAGGAATGTCTGTCACAATTCCATAAATTTCCATTTCCATATATCGCTGAAAATCAGCTTCATTATTCACTGTCCATAAAACAGTTTTACTTTTGGGTAGGTCAAAGTTTCTACTTTCAATAAGGCTGTAATGTGTCATAAAAAATAAATCCTCATCGTGATGAGACAAAGCTTGTGCCTCGAATAAATCCTCTTCCCTGTCAAAAATAATTCCGTAACTGCAATTGAATAAATTTTTAAATGATTGAATAGCTTTCCAATTGAAAGATGAAACTATATCTTGGGGTTCCAAAATAGAAAGCATTTTTTGAAACAATATGTCAACTTCTGAATCATCTAATGTATCTGTTTTGATTTCGAAATTTACACGTCCATGGAGCTGATCTCTAGAAATTAACACACACTCTTTTACTGATCCATCTTTTATTAATAAGTCAAGCTCGGCAAGTGATAAATCTTTAATTAAATCATCTCCAATGTTTGGATCATGAAATAAAATTAATTGTTTGTCTTTTGTCAACCGAACATCAACTTCAACAAAATCGCAGTATTTAAAGGCTTTATTGATACCTTTAAACGTATTTTCTTTGTAAATACGAGGTAACCCACGATGGCCAAAAATTTTTTTCAAAATGCCTCCATATAAATTCGAGTTTAGTACTATTAGTTAACTAGCTTGTGAAAAATTTCACAATGTAAGGATGTATGTGCAAATGCTAAATATAGATTTTGAACAAGAAGACTGGATGTTAGAAGGTGGCTGTGTTTATGCAGACACTGATCTCTTCTTCCCTGTTGGCTCTTCTATGAAAGCAATGAAACAAGCCAACGAGGCAAAAGCAGTTTGCGTAGAGTGCCCTGTTGTGAATGAGTGTCTAGATTATGCAATCAGAACTAATCAAGACTCTGGAATATGGGGTGGTACTACTGAAGAAGAGCGTAAATCCATCAGAAGACATTACCGCAAAACTGGTTTAGTTGTCAGCAATACCTAATCGCTAGAAACTAAACCCGCTCCTCTCTTATCATCTGAATCATTGAATTCTATTGCTTGAATGAGAGATGTGTTGATTGCTATTTCACCATCTTCATCTGTATGCATATAAAAATCATTTTTAGAAGATAATTTTTTTAATTCTTCCAAAAATTTTTCTTTATCTTTAATTTCAACTTCAACACCTGCAGTTGAACCAACCATATATATTTTTGCTGTTAATTTTTTAGCCATCTTTTCTCCTATAAAACGTTTTCACCCATAAATAATGCTGATACTGAATCATCAGTAAATATTGATGTTAGTGCATTAGCAATTATTGTTGAAACGCTAAGAACCTCGACTTTGCCAATTTGTTTTGAGTTTCCATTTTGAGTTAATGTATCCGTAACTATTATTCTGTCAATCGGCGCATCCTTTAACTGTTCTACGGAGCCATCTGAGAATATACCATGTGTAGCAACTACATTTACTGACTTCACGCCTTTATCTTTTATAATTCTTGATGCAGCTGCAATCGTGCCACCGGTGTCAATAATGTCGTCCAAAATAATTACATGTCGATCCTCAACTTCACCAATAACAGTGAAAGACTTTACTTCATTATGAAGCTTAGGGTCTCTCTTTTTATGTACGAAACCTACGTAAGCTTCTATATGTTTTGCGAAAGTTGTAGCTCTTCCTACACCACCAGCATCGGGAGAAATTACTGAAATCGGACCATCAAACTTTTCTTTAAAATATTCTACAAATAAAGGCATCGCTGTCAGATGATCAAATGGTTGATCAACAAATCCTTGTATTTGTTGTGTATGTAAGTCTATTGAAACTAATCTATCTACACCAGCAGCTATAAACATATCAGCTATTAACCTCGCAGTGATTGGTTCTCTTGGTAATGCTTTCTTATCTTGTCTTGAATAAGGATAGAAAGGTAAAACTGCAGTTATTCTTTTTGCAGATGCTCTTTTCAAAGCATCGACTAAAACTAGTTGTTCCATGATTGTTTTATTTATATCACCAGAGTGGCTCTGTAAAACAAAACAATCTGCACCTCGCACGCTTTCATTTAATCTGATGTAAATTTCGCCACTTGCAAATTCTTTAGATTCTACGGTAGAGATTTCCGTACCAAGAGTAGATGCCACCTTAAATGCAAGCTCTTCATTTGAAGAACCAGAAAACAAAAGCATTTTTTTCTTGCCTGGTTTTTCTATCATTTTTTCTTTTTCCTATCAACGTAACCTTCGACATTCTTTTGATTATTTCTCTCAATTCCTAATGCCTTTGATGGAACATCTTTTGTAATAACTGAACCTGCTCCAATCATAGACTCCTCTCCAATTGTTACTGGCGCAACTAGCATCACGTCTGACCCAATGAATGCCCTGTCTTTAATATCGGTTTTATGTTTTTCCTTACCGTCATAATTTACAGTGATTGCGCCTGCAGAAAAATTAACATTTTCTCCTAGTTCAGCATCACCTACATAAGCAAGATGCGGCACTTTGCTTCCTTTGCCTATTTTTGAATTTTTAGTTTCTGCAAAAGAACCAACCTTGACACCTTCTCCAAGTTCAGAACCTGGTCTGATATGTGCAAATGGTCCTATGTTTCCATTTTCCTTAATCGTAGATTGATCAATTACAGAATTTACTACAGTTGAATTTTTTCCAATTTTAGAATCATTGATTTGAGCATTTGGGCCAATTACACATTCCTCATCGATTTTTGTCTTACCAGTTAAATGAGTGTTAGCTAATATTTTTGCTCCTGAGGATATTGTTACCTCAGAATCTATGTAAGTGGTGGCAGGATCCTGAAAATAAACACCCTTTTTCATGAAGTTTTCGATTAATTTTTTTTGCATTATGTCTTCAACTTCATTTAGTTGACTCATAGAATTTATTCCTTTAATTGAATTTTCATCTACTTGTACTATAACGATATCTTGTTTTTGATTATTTGCAATACCTATTAAATCAGTTAAATAAAACTCTCCTTGAACATTTTTAGTATCGAGAGAATCAATATTCTTAATTAAAAAATCTGTATTAAAACAGTATATGCCTGAATTGATTTCATTGATTTTTCTTTCTTCATCATTACAGTCTTTTTCTTCAACAATTCTTATTTCTTCATTATTTCTAATAACCCTTCCGTACCCATAAGGATTTTTAATTATTGAAGTAAGAAACCCGACCGATGACGATTTAGTTTTTACTTCACTTATAAGAAGTTCAATATCTTTAGAATCAAT
The DNA here is from genome assembly GCA_902622665.1 of uncultured Candidatus Actinomarina sp. Classification (GTDB taxonomy): domain Bacteria; phylum Actinomycetota; class Acidimicrobiia; order Actinomarinales; family Actinomarinaceae; genus Actinomarina. Next base: position 77,047 of record CACNQV010000002.1, on the reverse strand, counting down.
GGCTGGAACATCGCCTGGAATAACTAATGTGAGTTCAGACTTATTTTCAATAAATAAATCACTATTAATAACAGTTGAAACTGCATGCCCTGTACCTAATTGATCTTTCTGTAAAATATGTTTTGTTGTAGGTGGTAATGAATTAACAACTTTGTCAGATTCATGACCTACTACTACATATTGGTTATTGACAAAAGAAAGAGCATCTAGTGAATGAGCGAGTAATGATTTGCCAAGAACTTTGTGTAGAACCTTAGGCAAGTCGGACTTCATCCTAGTTCCTTTACCTGCTGCTAATACTACGACTGAAACACTCATTTGTTAAATAATGGCTGGGGGAGAAGGACTCGAACCCTCAACGTTGGGACCAAAACCCAATGTGTTGCCAATTACACCATCCCCCATTTGTTATAAACATATATTAATCATCATTTTGATACAAACTACAATCAATTTTTTTACAATATTGAATAAAACTAAAACTCTCATATTCAGGTATTAGTTCCTTTATTGGATCAATAATTGAGAAGAAAGATGATCCACTACCAGACATAAAAAATTTATTCTGATATTTTATTTGAAGATCCTCTCTTAATAATACAAGTTCAGGATATACCTCGGTAGCAGCTGACCAAAGGTCGTTAAATAATTCTATGTCATTCCAAGTTTCAGTATCCCTGTCTTTAGAATCTACAGTATCAAATTCATTAAATACGTCCTTAGTCCTCAGTCCAACTTTGGGTACTGCAATTAATAGATTTAAGTCAGTATTTAAATCTAATGGTTCTACGATTTCGCCAATCCCCTGTATTGTTGCAGAAACACCATGAACAAAAAAAGGAACATCGCTACCCACTTCACGAACTATTTCAAGGTTTGAAGGGAAATCTAATTCATAACTATCACAAAGATACCGAATTAATGCACCTGCATCAGAACTGCCACCACCTAGTCCACTGTTATAAGGAATTTTTTTATCGATAAAGATATTGAAGTTTTTATCAAAAGATGGATTAATATTTCTCACAAGGTTTAAAGCTTTATGAATTGTACTTTCAATTGTGTTTAGATTTTCATCACTAAATTTAATAGTTTCACTTATTGATTCTTCAATTTCTATATCATCAAATATATCAATGGGTACCATCACTGAAGATAAAGTATGTAAATTGTCTTGTTTTTTTGGAAAAATTTCTAAATTTAGATTAATTTTTGCAGATGTTCTTAATTTCATTTTAAATCCTCGGCGATCATTAAATAATCTTTGGGACTTAAATCTGAAGCACGTAAATTTGCATCTAAATTTAGTTTGATAAGTTGATCTTCATTAACAACTGAACTTAATGAAGTTCTAATCTTTTTTCGTTTTTGCTGAAATGCAATTTTAGATATATCAAAAGCCTTTAATCGAATATCTTCATCAAACAGACTCTCCCTTTGGATAGTGACTACAGTTGAGGTAACTTTTGGTTGTGGGTAAAAGCAATTTTTTGAAACATCAAATTGTATCTTTGTTTCAGTAAACAACTGAAACAAAACAGAAAGCGAACCATAATCTTTTGTTCCTGTTTTAGCAATCATTCTCTCACTAACTTCTTTTTGAACCATCACTACATATCTGTGAATTACAGGGACTTCAGTTATAAGATTTACCAGTAAACGTGTGCCAATATTGTAAGGCAAATTGGAGACAAATATCCACCAAGGTCCAGTTAAAGTTCGATAATCAAACTCCATTGCATCCTCATTGAAGATCTCTATATTTGGTATGCCTGAAAATCTTTCATGTAATACATCTGATACCTTTTTATCTACTTCTACAGCTTTAATTCTGTAATTATCTTTGAGTAATTCATTAGTTAATGATCCCGTACCTGGACCTACTTCTAAAATTGGATCAGCCAATTGACCCTGAACTAATTTTGTAATTTTTCTTGAAATGTTTGTATCTATCAAAAAATTTTGTCCAAGTTTATACTTTGGTTTGCTTTTTAACTTATCTATCCAAAAATACTCACTCATTATATTTCTCGATTCAATACTTTATTTGTGTTTGCAATTGTTACCTTTGAAAGATCACGTGGGGTAAGCCCAAGCAATTCCGCAAGTTTTGCTCCTGTATATTTAATATATGTTGGATTATTTCTTTTACCCTTAAAAGGTTCCGGGGCAAGATATGGAACGTCTGTTTCTAAAAGTAACTTATCTGTTGGAATTTTTTTAACTGCATCTTGTAAATCATGGGCAGTATCGTAAGTTACAATTCCTGAAATAGAAAAATAAACACCGAGTTCAGTAAATTTTTTAGTCCACTTATTTCCCCCAGTCCAAGAGTGTAGAATTATAGGGTTAGTAAAATCTCTGCTGCTTAAAATATCAAAAACATCTGAAAAGCTATCTCTGCAGTGAATAATCAAGGGTTTATTTAATTCTTTTGATACATTTAAATGAAATTCGAAATTTTTTATTTGATTTTCTTTTGATGATAAATTTCTATAGTAATCGAGGCCTGTCTCACCAATTAAATCCGCTTCCTCCATTAATACTTGTAACTCATTCTTTATATCTTCTAATGAGTCAGCTTCATGTGGGTGAAGTCCTGCAGACCAATAAGATATTTCTGGATAAGTTAGTGAGAACTCTTTGGCTTTTAATGAAGATGGTATATCTACTCCAGGAATGATAAAGTACTCTAAATTAGATATATCTTGTTCATTTATCTCATCGCCCATCATCTGTAAATGACAATGAGTATCTACCCATTTTATATCCTCTAATGTTTCTATTTTATTCACTACTATATAAGGATAGGATTAAATAAATTTATGAGTAAAGGCAACTTAAGTAAAATTGACAATTTAGGCCGTGTTGTAATTCCTAAATCTATAAGAAAAGCCTTAAATATTGAGCATAATGATGAAATATCTATGTATGTAGAGGATGAGAGCCTTGTCATTAAAAAAGGCCATAGATCATGTTCTTTGTGTGGCTCAAAAGAAATAAAACATCAAATTGGTACAAAATTTATATGTAATAATTGTGTCAACAATATCAAAGATCTTTAATCTTTTCGTATAGTTCATTGACTGACATTTCTGTTACAAAAGCTAGAGATTTAGCTATTTCTCTTTTTGGCACTTTTTGATCTAATAATATTTTTACAGCAGAATCAATATCCAAATCTATTTTTTTATCATTTTTTGAAGGACCTACAACTATTGTTATTTCACCTCTCAAGTTTTGTGAAATTTTATTTTTTAAACTGTTTACTGTCCCTCTGTATACAGTTTCAAATTTTTTAGTCAGCTCTCTACATATAACAATCTCTGAATCCAATCCCTCTTTTTCAAAATAATCTAGATCTTTGAGGAGTCTTTTTGGAGATGTAAAACAAACTGATGGCATTTTAGAATTGAGCAATTTAATAACAAATTCTTGCTTTTCTTTTCCTGCTTTTGGAACAAAACCTAAAAATTGAAATTCGTTTAATTCAAAACCTGAAATTGTAAGTGCTGTAAGAACACTTGAGGGTCCTGGAATAGAAACAATGTCATAATTTTTTCGAATTAATTCCTGAATTAATAAACTTCCAGGGTCTGAAATAAGAGGTGTTCCAGCGTCAGAAATTAATGCTACATTCATACCTTTACTAAGTGTTTCCTCTATTTCACTGACCTTAGTTACTTCATTGCCAACAAAATATGATTTTAAAGGAGTAGAGATTGAGAAGTTATCAGTAAGATTCTTTGCTCTTCTTGTATCTTCACAATAAATAACATCAACAGATTCTAGTGTATTTAAAACACGTTCAGAGATATCTTCCAAATTTCCAATTGGTGTTGGACAGATATAAAGAGTGCTCATTTTTTAAAAGTCGCTTAATTGATTACTTATTGAATTAATTAACTCATAATCTTGAGACAATACAAGTCTCATAGAATTTGTATCTTTAGAAAACCAAAAATTAGTATCTCCAACGTACAAAGTTCCACCGGCAAATAATTCTGAACTGCTAAATCTTGACTGAGAATCTGCCCAAAGTATAAATGCATCATTGATTTCCTGAAGTTCGTTTTTATTATCTCCAGTAATCTTTATGGTCATTAAAAGATTTCCAGAATTGTCTTCATAATCTTTCCATGCACCCCCACCTATACCAACTGCTGCGTTTAAAGCATTTTCTTGACCAATCTTATCTTGCATTAAATAAACTAAATCTAAGGATCCTAAAGTCCCTTCATCAACTAATGCATAGCCATCCACTTCGATAGATTTTATTGGAATCTCTTCATATCTTTCATCAGCAAAGAATTTGTCAGGTTCATAAATCTGCTCAGAAGTTGGAAGCGTATTTAAGCCATCATTTATATATCTATATAGAGCAGTGTTTAATGCCTCCATTTTGCCATTTTTAATTATCTCCTTGGCCAATAGTGGTCCGAAGTTGTAATAAAGCTCAGCAGGAATATAAAAATATGATGGCAAACTTACTCTACAAGTTATATTTGGAATTTGAGAGTTAAAAGACTGTCGATCATACTCGTCAAATGCATTAGTCCATTTAGCTTCAACATATTCAGCTTGAGCTTCCATCAATGCTAAAAAGCCGTAATAATAGGTAAAGTCATCTAATTCATCCATTTCTAGATACCACTTATCCGATGAAAAATGTTGTCCTTGTAGCGAATGAACTAATTCATGAATTACGACGGTTTGTTCATATAAATTAAGTTTTTTTTGATTTTTTTTAATTGGAACCCTTAAAATTTTATCTAATAAATTATAAGAACCTGCTGAAAAACATCTTTGAAATTCAACCTGAAGATTCAACAATTCATCAGGTGATAAATTATTTAAACCCCACATATTTTGCGAGAGAACTACCCTCTCCCACTCACCTTCCTCATAATCTTCTTCAAAATTATCAAGATAGTGAAGTGCATTATATTCTTGGTAATCACTTAATGAATAAAAATGATATTCTGGATCAGATGTAAATTCTAATCCAACCCATTTTTCAACAAATTTCATTAACTCTATTATCTGATCTTGCATTTCAACGGGTGGCTCAACAAGTTCTAATCCAAACTCGTCCAAAGCAAAGGGCTCTTGCACCACAATAGTTGTTGTTGTACTAGTAGAAGTGGTTGAACTTATCGAGGTTACTGTTTCGGAAGATTCAACGGAAACTTCATCTGCTGCAGGCTCTGCAGCTGAGCATGAAATTAAAATTAAAGATAGGAAAGTTAATAAATATTTTCTCATAGGTTTCTAGATTACATGTATTCTATTATTTATAAAAACAATTGGAGGAACATTGATAAAAGAATTTAGAGATTTTATAAATCGAGGAAATGTTGTGGAGCTTGGTGTTGCATTTGTAATGGGTGCTTCTTTCAAGTCTTTAGTAGATGTGTTTACAAAAAGATTAATTGAACCTTTAATAGGTCTTATTATTAATCTTCCAAATCTTGATAGATTAGGACTTTTCGGAGATGTAGATCCATCTTCTGGAATGCAAGCTGGAAGTTTTGGAGCTTTTTTAGGTGAGATAATAAACTACACAATTATTGCATTTGTAATGTTTCTAGTAATAAAAGCTTATAACCACTTTGAAAGTATGGTTGACGATGAAGAAGAGGAAACTGTTATTGCTGCAGAATCAAAAGAAGTACAATTATTAAAAGAAATTAGAGACGGTATTAATAAAATTAGTAAGTAATTAAGTAATATTATTCAATGAGTCAAAGTAACTTAAAACATTTATTTGTTTATTCACAACAACAAAAGACTAAAGCCAAGCGCGGAATTATTTATTCAATTTTAAATAAGATTTTTGATCTTGCCCCTCCTGTATTAATTGGTGTTGCTATTGATATTGTTGTTGAGGGAAATGAATCATTTTTGGCATCATTTGGTATTCCTGACAGGAGAAGGCAACTAGTAATTCTCGCCATTTTAACTTTTATAATTTGGGGTCTTGAATCATTGTTTGACTATCTCTCAGCAGTTACGTGGAGAGGAATTTCTCAAGACATTGAACACAGTTTAAGAACCGAAACATTTGAAAATGTTTTAAGCCTAGATATGAAATATTTTGAAAATAAATCTTCTGGAAGGTTAATGGCGATTCTCAATGATGATGTGAATCAACTTGAGAGATTTCTTGATACCGGAGCTAACAAATTATTGCAAACAGCGACAACTGTAATTGTTATAGGGGGAACATTTTTATATATTTCACCTCTAATTGCTACGTTTGCATTTATACCAATACCAATTATTATCTTTGGATCATTTAAATTCACTTCAACTATTGCCAGCAGGTATGAACGAATTAGAGAAACAATAGAGACGTTAAATTCAAATCTTTCAAATTCAATTTCTGGAATTTTGAATGTTAAAAGCTTCACAAGAGAATCCAAAGAATTAGAACGAATTGATATCTCATCAAATGAAGTAAGGAGTGCAAATTATCATGCAATAAAATTATCTGCAGCATTTATTCCAATTATTAGAGTTGCAATTTTGTTTGGATTTACAGCTACTTTGTTAATTGGTGGGTTTCTTGCTCTTGATGGAGAGATTAAAGTTGCTACATACTCTGTGCTGCTCTTTATTACACAGAGACTTTTGTGGCCCTTAACAGAGTTAGGCGACACATTTGATTTGTATCAAAGAGCAATGGCATCTTTTAATAGAATATTTTCACTCAAAAATGAAAGTTCAGAAATTGGTAATGGAGACATAGAGTTCAGCAAGCTTGAAAACAAAATTGAATTAAATAATGTTTCATTTTCATATGTTGATAACTTTAATGTATTAAATAATGTCGATTTAACTATCAACGCGGGCCAGACAACTGCGATTGTTGGCAGTACTGGTTCTGGTAAATCTACTTTAATAAAACTCTTGTTGAGACTTTATGAAATTAATAATGGTTCAATCTCATACGATTCAAATAACTTAAAAGACATAGAACTTTCATCGCTCAGAGAAAAAATTGGTCTAGTTAGTCAAGATGTATTTTTATTTGAAGGAAATGTTATTGAAAACATAGCCTATGGGGATTTAAATGCTTCAGAAAGTGAAGTATGGAATGCTGCACAAAAGTCAGAAGCTGATGAATTTATAAATAATCTACCTCAAAAAGAAAAAACAATTGTGGGTGAGAGGGGTCAGAAACTTTCTGGTGGGCAGAGGCAAAGAATTTCAATAGCAAGAGCAATTCTAAAAAACCCTGAAATTTTGATTTTAGATGAGGCTACTTCATCGGTTGACAATGAAACTGAAGCGGCCATTCAAAGATCTCTTGATATTCTGAAGAAGGATAGAACAGTAATTGTAATTGCACACAGACTTTCAACAGTAAGAAATGCTGACATTATATACGTATTAGAAAATGGATCTGTTGTTGAATCAGGAAACCACGAATCATTACTTAATATTGAAGGGGTTTATTCAAAATTATGGTCAGTTCAAACTGGTGAAAAGATTTAACCAATCTCTTTTACAATGTGCTCTCCAATAGCTAATGAAGCAGTAGCCGCAGGACTTGGTGCATTCAATACATGAAGTGATTGTTCCTTTCTTTCAAATACAAAATCATCTATTAATGAACCATCTTTGCCAACTGCCTGAGCACGGACTCCAGCGATCCTTGGAGTTAAATCTTTTTTTGTAATATTTGGAATATATTTTAAAATTTCTTTTAAAAAGACATCTTTATTTAATGACCTATACATTTCAGATATTCCTGTTGAAAAATACCTTTTACCTAGTTTCCACATTCCAGGGTAAAAAATGGTTTTACTAAGCTCTAAAACATTAATTTTTGACCAGTCGTACCCTTCTTTAGCAAATGCTAATACTGCATTTGGGCCTGCTTCGATTTTATTATCAACAGTTTTAGTTAGATGAATTCCTAGGAAAGGAAGATCAGGATCAGCAATAGGATAAATCATATTATTTACAAGATGACTCTTCTCTTCAGCAATTGTAAAATACTCTCCTCTAAAGGGGATAATTCTTAATTCAGGTTCAACATTATCTAATTTTGCAATATTGTCTGAAAATAATCCCGCACAGTTAATTAAAAACTCAGCCTGAAAATTAGAATTGTTGCTTTCAAGAATTTTTATACCACTATTAGTTTTAATTGATTTTATTTTTTGAAAATATTCAATTGTTCCTCCAAGAGATTCAAACTTTGAAGCTAACTTTTTTGTTACAACACTATAATCTACAACCCCGGCTTGAGGGACATGGAGTGCATTATCAAATTTACAATACGGTTCAAGACTTAATATATCTGACTTATCTAATACTTTTACATTTTTCATATTCAATTGGGTTGCTCTTTCTTCCAAATTAGACAATTTACTAAAATCAGAATCAACAACAATTTTTCCTTCTAATCTAAATGGAATATTTTCTTCATCTAGAAACTCCATTAAAAGTTCTCTACCTCTTATACATAAATTAGATTTAAATGAATTTGGTTTATAATAAATTCCCGAATGAATCACGCCTGAGTTTCTTCCAGACTGATGTTTACCAGGAGATGTTTCTTTATCTAGAACTAATACATTATTTCCATTGCTTTGAAGTTTTAATGCTACTGATAAACCTACGATACCAGCACCAATAACTGCATGACTATATACTTTTTTCATTGGTGGAGGTGCGGGGAGTCGAACCCCGGTCCTTCCAAGCTACCTAACAGCTTCTCCGAGTGCATCCGATAAAATACGATCAGGCTAGTTATCGGAACCTATGGCCTGAAAGGTTTACCTAAATCTTAGTAGTTAGTCGGTATCCTAACTAAGCATCCCACATTTCGACGCCATTGCTATCCGAGGTGGGAGCCCCGATAGGTGACGAGCAGCTTATGCTGCTAAAGCCAACTTAGGTTTGGCAGTTATATTGTTTTCCTACGTTTTTAACGAGGCCCTAGGACCCTCGACTCGCTACTGAGAGACTCACTTCAAAGTCGAAGCCAGTTCACCCCCATACAGTTTTATTAGCCCTAAAATTATACTTGAGAATTAGAATTTTTTAAATATGAAAATTAATAACAACAGCTTCAAATTAAATGAGAAATTATCAGTTATTATTGATTCTTCTGATAATGACGGCTTAATTTTTATTCCAAATAATATTGAATTAACTGTAGAAATTGAGAATTATTTTGGAAAAATCGTCATAAATAAAATTGAAATTTCTCCAATTGAAAGTGAATTTCAAATCAGTAAAGCTAGTATTGAGTCATATATCCCCAGCCTTGATATCAAACTGCTAGATCGATATATATATAAAATTTTGTCAGATAAAGCAGGCCTTGCGTACTCACCTTATACTTACTTTCCAAATTACGATTTTGCTATTTTTGAAAAAGGAAGAAGGCCATCAAACTTAGACTGGGCAATGTTTGCATCTTTATATGTATTTAGTTGTAATGTGCTACCGCAATCAATTAAGGTTGAGCTGTCTCTGGCTAAATATTTAAGAATATCTGAGGAAAATTTTAAAAGATTTATGAAGAAAGTTCCAGAGGATTTATTTAGAAAATCTGGACACATTGACTCTAGAGGTGGAGATATCTCGCTTAATGCAGAAAATTTAATTAAAGAATTTCTTGGAAGTGATCAAGAGTCTTTTGAGATGAATCCTTATTTAAAGTTTTACTCCGAAACTGATTTTTCTTGAGCTCTGCTAACCATTGATATAACTTTGCTGACTTCAATTTCCCATATTTCCCGTGATGTAAATCCTGCTTCATCCCATGTAACATCTTTTGTTCTGCCGTAAGGCTTACCCGAGTATCTGTTTGACAAATAATCTATATGTTCATTGGCAGATGTGTCTTGAATTATTTTTTCAACAATACCTCTTATTTCCCAACATGTATACATGTCTGATGGATGAAATATAACAAGTGAGATATTTGGTTCAAGTCTGATATTTTCTGTTTTTTTTCTTCCTTGTTCGGTATTAATGAGGATTTTATTTTCTTTGTAATCAATCCACATTAGATGATTCTGTATTTCTTTTTCATTCATTTTGGTTGCTAATGCACAAAAAGCATTGTTATCGATTGCTTGTTTAAGTTCATTTGGAAGTTGCATACATCTTTATTTTAAGTAAAAATTATTAATATGGCATTTATTAAGTTGTTCAAATTCCAGGAGTCTACTGGCCTTCTCAAAAAAGAGTACGAGAAAGGTATTAGAAGAGCTGGAAGAATTTGGAACGTGCTTACTATCCAATCTCAAACTCCAGAAATCTTGAGAGATTCAATGCGATTATACAATTCGACTATGTTTGGAAATTTAGAAATTTCTCGATTTGATAGAGAGCTACTAGCAGTAGTAACTTCGATTTCAAATGAATGTGAGTACTGAATACGCGCTCACTTATATGATCTCCGGTCGGAGACAAAAGACCAAAAATTAGTTGATGAAATTGCTAATAATTGGAAGGCCAGCAGCTTAACAAAAGAACAAATCGCTTTATGCATTTTTGCTGAAAAATTAACATTAACGCCCGGAGAAATTACCAAAAATGATTACAAAGAATTAAAAAATAATAATTTTGATGATAAAGCAATATCCGAAATAGTTCAGGTAATATCATATTTTAATTACATAAATAGAGTCGCTGATGGACTTGGATTAGAACCTGAGGATTTTATTGATGAAAAAGGATACAAAAAATAATTTCCTTTATTCATAAGTAATATCCTTTTAACATTAGTTTTATGAATCAAACAATAAAATCTTCCATTTTACTTATAAGTTTGCTTGGAATAAGTTTTTTTGCTTTTAGGTTTTTAGATTCCTCACTAAATCAACAGACCGAAACACCAATTGTTGAAACTACAGTAACCTCAACAACCATCAAGCAACAAAACGAGATCGATCGGTTTGATAAACTAGATGAAGGCCTAAAAGAGTTTATCGACAAAGAGCTACTCACAATAAGCGATGATTGTATAAAGTTTGGATCATGGTTTAGCCTTACTGCAAATTGTCTTGATGAGTGGTTAACTGTCCTCAGTAAAATAGATCAGAAAAGTTCAACTTATGTATCACATTATGAATATGCTCAAAATTATTTTATGTCAAATTATCAAAATTTAAACGAAGAAGATATTGAAGACATACTTGAATCTTTAAGTATTAAATCCGAACTTGCTATTTGGAATGAAAAATTGATAGAAGTAACAAGTGTTCTAAATATAAAAAGTACTCAAGAAGAATCTACAACAGCAATATTTCTTGACGATACTGTAATAAATAATTCGAAAAATATTGGCACATCTGATCTAAAAAATGGCTGTATAGACTCAGCACTAATCCAAGAAGACTCTGAGGAGGAGTGGATAATACCTGAAAGTATAAACTCAAGAGATACGAAAAAATTTAATTATTCAGTCAAAATAGAACCCTCGCTAGGTCTTGATCCGTTATGTATTAAAAATCTTTTGTTTCTTCTGTTAAATAACGACCTTGGCTGGTCAAATGTTACCGAAAAATCTTTTCAGTTAACCAGTGTTGAAGATAGTGACTACGTGTACATCTTTGCTTCCCCTGAAAAAACTGATGAATTATGCGCACCAATTGAAACAAATAGTATTTTTTCATGTAGAAAAGATGAAAATATTGTCCTTAATTTTTATAGATGGCAGGAAGGTGCGGTAGATTTTAAAAAAGATATGGAGACTTATAGAATCTACCTTATAAATCATGAAACTGGCCATATTCTTGGGTGGGGACATGTAGGTTGTCCTAAAGAAGGAGCTATAGCACCTGTAATGATGCAACAAAGCAAAGGAACCGATGGATGTATGCCGTATGGATGGCCTGCCTACGAAACATTAAAAAGTAAATTTAATCGGTAAAAAAAGTTATTGGTGCCAGCCTAAACAACTAATTCGTATTTTCATTATTGTATTTTTTTAAAACTAATACAACAGATTTTTTAAAAATTTAAAGAGCTACTGAATCATCACCAGCTAATATTTTTTTTATATTTTCTACAGTATCTATACCAGCTTTTAATTGTGCTTCATTTGTAGATGCTCCTATGTGTGGAGTGGTGATTAAATTAATATCTACAAAATTATCAAGATTTTTCGGTGGTTCTTCTGAATAGACATCGAGGCCAGCGCCAAATATTTTATTTAATTTTAAAAGTTCAACTAGATAATCTTCGTCTACAACTCCACCTCTTGAAGTATTTACTAATATTGCGCTGTTTTTAAGTAAATCAAGTTTTTCTTGTGAAATTAAATTCACTGTTTCTTTAGTTTTAATTACATGTATTGAAATTACGTCTGAAGTAATTAATAATTCATCTAGTTCTAATCTTTTTTCAGGTCCATCCCAATCTTGGATATAAGGATCATGAAAAGCAATTGTCATGCCAAAACTTTTCATTATCTTAGACACTAAACGTCCTGCTTTTCCAAATCCTACTATTCCAAGTTGTTTTCCAGATAATTCCATTCCAATAAACTCTTTTCGATCCCACTTTCCGTTTTTTAAATGACTATCTGAAAGACTAATTTTTCTCGCTGCACCGATAATTAGAGCAACAGTGAGCTCAACAACAGAATTTAAATTAGCTGATGGTGAATTGGTCACTTTGATATTCTGTGATTTTGCATACTCTATATCAATATTGTCCACTCCTACCCCACACCTCGCAATTATTTTTAGACAATCTCCTTTTTCAATTATTTCTTTTGTTAATTTAGTAGAGCTTCTTACAACTACAATTTCAGCATCTTTAATCTCTTCAACTAAATCTTTTTCTTTTGATTCAGATGAGGATATATCGATACATTCACCAAGTGAGTGTAGTTCTTCTAAAACTTTGCTATTCAATGCATCGCAAATAAGTATTTTCATTGTATGATTTCTAATTTCTTTAAAGCCATTTTATATAAGTTAAAATATCTTACGACCAATTAAAAAAGATTTAACAAAGAGGATCAGATATAATTCAACTCTTTTAGTTTATTTTTAAGATCAATATCTGATGGTTCAACCAAAAAAGAACCATCCTCAAAAACAATAGTGGGTATTCTTCTTTGATTAACTTGTAGAGATTTGATAAATTCATTTGCTTCTTGATTTGTATCAACATTTATCTCATTAAAATTAACATTTAATTTTTTTAATAGCGCTTTTGACCTTACACAGTCTCCACACCAGTCAGTAGTATAAAAATCAATTTTCATTTTATGAATTTCCTTGAAGTGGGTCTAATAATAAAGTTAATACGTCACTTATTCCTGCCAAGCTTTGAAAAGCTGTCTCAAGTGAAATTACTGTATCAACAGCAACCTCTAACTTAGGTAACAGAGATTGGATATCTGCAATAACTACTAAAGCATTGTCAACTTCAGAAGCCAAAGTTTGCAACTCTGAATATAGAAAATATCCAGCCCCTAAAAAAAGGGTTAGTAGAATTATTTGAAAAAAAAGAATTAATTTAAGCAAATTAAATTAGTGCTGAAACTTTTTCTTTTATGACTTCTTTTGGTTGCACGCCTACAAATCTCTCTTTAACTTCTCCGCCTTTAAGCATCACAACTGTAGGAACACCCATTACACCATTTGCTCCAGCAATTTCTGGGTGTTGATCAACATCAAGCTTAACAAACTCTACCCCATCAACTTCACTTGAGAGTTCTTCTAAAATAGGGCTTAAGACTTTACAGGGACCGCACCATGTAGCATGAAAATCAATTACAACTGGTGCTTCAGAACTTAATAATTCGTTATATTCTTGAGCATTTATATCTTTCATTTATCTCCTTAATTGCTTACTTATTTTATAACCTTTCGATTTATACAAGTAACTTTCTGTGACAAATAAATTAGAAATTTTCTTTATAATTGAAAACATGAATAATGTAATTGTTTCTCCACACTATTTATCAACAGAAATTGGTTCAACAATTTTTAACAAGGGTGGTAATGCTGTAGATGCAGCAATATTGACAAATCTCGTCCAAGGAATAGTTGCCCCAGAAACTTGTGGTATTGGAGGAGATTTATTTGCACTTATTTGGGTCCCAGGTAAAAATAAACCAGATTTTCTTGATGCATCTGGCTATTCAGGCAGCAATGTTGAGCAAGGTTTACTGTCAAATTATGTACAGATACCTTTAAATCACCCTTTATCAGTAACTGTTCCAGGTACTGTTGCAGGATGGAGGGAGTTAAGTTATAAGTATGGAAATATTCCAATTGAAGATATTTTAGATATTGGAATAAACCTCTGCCATGAAGGATTCAGAATAAGTAAAGAGTTATTTAATTCTCTAAATATTCATAGTGAAGAATTAAGTGGACAAAGCTCTGGGTATTCATTTTATAGGAATAATCAACCCTATAGTATTGATACTTTGATCAGAAGACCTCAGCTTGGAAAGACTTTAGAGTTACTGAAAGAGCACGGACTCGAATATTTTTATAATGGTGAAATTGCCAAAGAGATTTCTAATTCTGTAAAAGGTTCACTAACCAAAGAAGACTTATCAAGTTATAAAGCTATATGGAGAGAGCCACTTCATCAAAAGATTTATGGATACGATGGTTGGACTAGCCCGCCGAGTACACAAGGATACTTAACTCTAAGTACTCTAAAAGGTTTTGAAATAATAAATAATAAAGATGACTATCTACACACCTTAATTGAGTCTTATAGAATTTTTGCATCAGATAGGGACAATATTACCTATGATTATCAAGGCAATGATCAAAAATTTTTAGGTACTGATAATCAATATATCAAAGATAAAGTAAATCTTTTTGACAAGAATGCTTCAGGAAAATATAATTTTCCGAACCCTCATGGTGGAGGGACTGCTTACATGACTGCAGTTGATAAGGATGGACTAGGTATTTCATTAATTCAATCAAACTTTTATGGTATTGGAAGCAGAATTGGTGTGGGGAATTACGGGTTTTTTCTTCACAACAGAGGGTGTGGATTCAATTTAATTAAAGATCATCCAAATAGCTTAGCTCCTAACAAAAAGCCCTTACATACTTTATCTCCAACAATATGGTCTAAAGATGGTTCATTAGATTTTATTACAGGAACTAGAGGTGGGCGCTATCAACCTCAATTACTTGCTCAAACCATTCTTCCTTATATTCTTGAAGAAAGTAGTTTTGAAGAAATAATGAAAAAACCTAGATGGACTATTGAGTATTTTGGATCTGATACTTCCTCTAATATTAAGTTTGAATTCATAGAGGATTCTGAATTATCCACACTAAAAGATAAAGGGCATAAAATTTCTATTGAAAACAAACTTATTGGTGGATACGGTCCAATTTCAACAATTTATAAGAACTCTGATGGAAATTTCACTGGTGTGGCAGATATTAGGGTTGGTACAGAAAAAGCATTTAATAGTTCTTAATTTCTTTTGCGTGTTCTTTATTTAAAATTTTCTTTCTTTTGTCATAATCTTTTTTACCTTTAGCTAAAGCTAATTCTATTTTTATAAATCCATTTTTTTCAAATACCTTAGTTGCAATTAACGTGTAGCCCTTTTGAGACAAAAGTCCGATAAGTTTTTTAATCTCTCCTTTGTGTAAAAGAAGTTTCCTCTGTGACTTTGGATTGTAATCTGTATTATCAGAATATTTGTATGGTTCAATATTCATTTCCATGATATACGCCTCTTCTTTATCAATGCTTGCAAAAGCATCGACTATTGAAACACCGCCACTGCGTACACTTTTTGTTTCAGGTCCTGAAAGAACAACTCCTGCTTCGTAGAAATCTATGAACTCATATGAGTTTCTTGCTTTTCGGTTTTCAGCAAATACTTTCATTAATCTAGAAAGCAATAAGGGTTAACTCTACCTCGAGAAGTAGGGTCTAAATATGGGCGTGAACAGTTTGCTGAACTTGGATTTCTTAATCTAGTTTCAAAATGAAGATGGGGTCCAGTTGATCTTCCAGTACTTCCCACTGTTCCAATTTGATCTCCAGTAAAAACAGTTTGTCCTACAGAGACAAGAATTTTATCCATATGGAAATATAGTGTTGTAAGGCCTCCACCATGGTCGATAAATACAGTTCTTCCGGCAAGTCCGTAATACCTTGCGAGAATTACCACACCTCCACCTGCAGCTTTTATTGGTGTACCTCTCGAAGCCGCAATGTCAATAGCGCCATGAAAACTTGTAGTTCCTCCTAACCTTCTCCACTTATAACCACTTGATACATATCCCGTGGTAACTGGCCAAGAAAGTTGGCTAGGAGCAACACCTCCAGAGCTACTTAATCTATCAATATCTGCTTGTATTGCATCTTCTAATTTTTCTAGATCAGCATGTTCTTTATCTAATTTTTCAAGTTCTTTATTTGCCTGACTTAATAAATTTTGTGCATTCTGCCTAGCTCTAACAACTTGGGCTTTTTTAGATTCAACAAGTTTTTTCTCACGCTCAACTGCGTCTTTTTTTTCTTCAACATCTTCAGCAAACTCTTCTGCTTCAATTGAGATTTCATTTTTGCGTTCCTCTTCATTCTGTAAATTTTCAACTATTTCAACTCTTTCATCTTCACGTTGAGTCAAGAATTCTGTTTGATTAGATGCTAGTTTTTCAAGTGCGTTTAACTGCTCTACTATTTCATACGCTGAATCAACAACAGTAGATGCATAGCCTAAAGCAACTAGAAAATTTGATAATTCATCTAGTTCAATAAACAATGCAGTTGTGGGGCTCATAACTCCATTAATATATAGACTTACTGCTTGTTCTTGAAGTCCTTCATCCGCTACTAATAATTTTTTTTGCGTTTCAAGTAATTCATCAGTTACTTCAGAAATCTCATTTTTAATTTTTCCAAGTTTGATTTGTTCATTAACTATATTTTCCTGAACTACTTTCAG
Source organism: uncultured Candidatus Actinomarina sp. (assembly GCA_902622665.1). Classification (GTDB taxonomy): domain Bacteria; phylum Actinomycetota; class Acidimicrobiia; order Actinomarinales; family Actinomarinaceae; genus Actinomarina. Next base: position 60,117 of record CACNQV010000002.1, on the reverse strand, counting down.
ATCATTTAATGTAAAATCATAATTTTCCAATGCTTTTTCTAACTCTCTTTCAACAACAGCCAGCCTGCTTTGTACTTCGGCTAATTCACTATTAACTTGTGCAAGATCTTTATCATTTGCAATTATTGCCTTTTCTAAGTCTGTTCTTTCACCTTCATATTTACTTATTTGTTCGGCTATTGCTTGGAGTTGCTTTTCGACCTCAATTAATCTATCTTCTGCGGTAATTGCACTCAAATCATTTGGAAACAAAAAAGAAGTAAAAAGAAAAATGGGAGTTATTAGTATCGTAATTTTTTTAATCATTTAAGGCTTTCCTAATACCAACAAATGAGGCGAACAATCCAAAAATAAGAGAAAACATTAACAATGAAAGTGTCAAAAATATCAAATAATCATCAGATATTCTTATGTCAAAAATACTATCTGCAACTACAGAATTTTTAGAATATTCTATTAAAGCCCAGCCAAAACCAACTGCAATACTAGTTCCAATTAAAGATTCTATTACAGCTTCAAATATGAAAGGTAATCTAATGTAAGTTGAAGAAGCACCAATAAGCCTCATTATTTTAATTTCTTTTTTCTTTGAGTATGCAGCAAGTCTTAAAGTATTAATAATTAATATAAAAGCTGCAAAACCAATAAGTAATGCAAATGCTGAAGCCGATATAACAAGTGTGTCCGTGAGGCTCAGAAGCCTCTCAATTGCTTCACCTGACGTTCTAATATCTTTTACAGCTGGATTCCCTTGAAGTCTTTCAATAATTAATTTATAGTTTGATGGATCGTTTAAATTTATTCTTAATGATGCAGGTAAAATTTCATAATCTACTTCAGCCAAAAGTTCTGGCTGATCTTTAAATAAAACTTTAAACTCTTCTTCTGCCTCTGGTTTAGAAAAATAATCTACAGTCCTTACTTCTGGATAATCTTCTAATGATGTTTCTAATTGTTTATGTGCAGTAGTAGTAACTCTGTCATCGAGAAAAACCACAACGTGAATTCCATTTTGCCAACGAACGGTATTATTTTCAACAATAGATCTTGCGGACAAAGTTGTAAATACAAGAAAGCTTGAAACTAAAACAGCAATAATTGTGGCAAATACAAGAAGTGGGGTTCTTCTCATATTTAACAGAGTATTTTTTAAGACGTAAGAAAATTTACCCATCAATACCTCAAATATAGCTTCCGTCTGATTCGTCTCGTACAATCTTTCCATCAGAAAGTTCTAATACTCTTTTTTTTCTTCTATTTACAATTGAGGAGTCATGAGTTGCCATTACTACAGTGGTTCCTGCTCTATTTATTTTTTCTAACAATGACACAATCTGGCTGCTTAAATCTGGATCAAGATTTCCAGTTGGCTCATCACAAAGCAAAACTACAGGATTGTTTGCTAATGCTCTTGCTATGCTTACTCTAGTTTGCTCACCGCCAGATAATTGTCCAGGATACTTGTAAGCACAATCGTTTAACTCAACTAAGTCAAGTAGTGTATTAGTTTTTGCGTCAATCTCTTCAGGCAAAGCTCCCATAACTTCTAAAGCAAAAGAAATATTTTCAAAAGTGTTTCTATTTTCCAGCAATTGTGGTTCCTGGGTTACAATACCAATTTTTCTTCTAAGCAAAGGGGTTTTCCATTTTGGCAATTTAGAAACATCGATATTAGCAACCTCAATTTCACCTTTTGTAGCAATGTAATCTTTATAAAGTAGTTTTAAAAAAGAAGATTTACCGCTTCCAGAATGTCCTATTAAATAAACAAACTCACCTTCATTTACTTTTGTCGTAATATTCGACAAGGCGACACTTCCACCTTGAAAAACTAAAGAAACATTTTTTAAACTAATCATTTATTCCCTGTCTTCGCCATTTTAGATACTCTTTGATAAATATGGAAATGTCACCGTCAAGAACATTTGCGACATTGCCAACTTCAGTATTGCCTCTAGCGTCTTTCACTTGTTGATAAGGTTGTAATACATATGATCTAATCTGCCGACCCCAACCAGCCTCATGTTGATCTCCTCTTATATTATTAATTTTAAGAAGCTCTTCTTCTTTTTTCTTAAGAATTAGTTTTGTCTTTAATAATTCGAGAGCTCTATTTTTATTTTGTAATTGTGATCTTTCAGCTTGGCAAGCAACCACAATACCAGATTCAATATGAGTTATTCTTACTGCAGAATCAGTTGTATTCACATGCTGACCACCTGCACCGGACGATCTATATACATCTATTCTAATTTCATCATCTTGAATTATAATTTCTTCATTATGTTCGATTAGTGGAACCACATCTACACCGGCAAAACTAGTATGTCTTCTTTTATTGCTGTCAAAGGGGCTTATCCTAACGAGCCTATGGACTCCTCTTTCACTCTCCAAAGTTGCATACGCTCTATATGAATCTACTCTGATAGATGCAGATTTTATACCTGCTTCTTCACCTTGAGAAATTTCCTCAATTTGGTATTTCATATCTTTACTAGATAAAAACCTTGTATACATTCTTAACAACATTTCTGCCCAATCGTGTGCATCAACCCCACCAGCGCCAGCATTAATTGTTATCACAGCATTAAGGTCATCATATTCTCCAAAATATAGAGCCTCATTCTCAATCTCCTCAATCATTTTTTCAAAGTTTTTTAGTTCTTCTGAAAAATCATTTTCATTTAAATTATCTTCACCAGTAATTTCTATTAATTCTCTAATATCTGATAAATTTGTTTCTAAATCTTCTAAAGAAGAAATCAATTTTTCTATTGATGATGCTTCAATAGAGACTTTTTGAGCACGTTGTGGGTTGTTCCAAAAGTCTTTATCATTTATTTCAATATTTAAATCTTTTAACTTTTTTGCTTTATTTTCAAAGTCAAAGATACTCCTTGGCAGAGGCAAGCCGTTCGTTAAATAAAGATATTTTTTTTAGGATTTCTTTATACATTTGTTAACCAATCCACATTTTTTATATTTTTTTCCTGAACCACAATAACAAGGATCATTTCTTCCTATTTTATCTTTTGTAATAACCTTTTCTTTTACATTATCATCAATATTTTTTTCTTTTTGAACAATCAATGTTTTATCAAAATTTAATAAAATCCTAATCACTGAAAATTTAACATTATTAATCAATTCTTCAAAAAGGTCATATCCCTCATTTTGATACTCTACTAATGGATCTCTCTGTCCCATAGCTCTTAAGCCAATGCCAGATCGAAGATAATCCATTTCAGATAAATGATCTTTCCATGATTGATCAATAAATGAAAGTGCTGAACCTCTTGCAAGATTCCAAAAGTTATCACTGTCCTGTTTCTTGTTGTAATCGAAGAGACTTTCTAAATCTTTATAAATTTCCAAATCATCATTTATTTGTATATTTTTGAGAAATTTACTTTTAACTGAATCACTCAATAGCTCTCCTAATTCGTTTTCAACAAGCTCATTAAAATGCTCCAAATTTTCATAGCTCTTTTTATACGAATCAATGTTGTTTGAAACTGTTTCCAATACATCTGATAACCAGCCTTCTATCAAGTTGTTAATGTTTTCAGAACGTAGTAATTCTCTTCGCCATTTATATATGACATCTCTTTGCTGATTAAGAACTTGATCAAACTTTAATACATTTTTTCTTATTTCAAAATTCAATGACTCAACTTGAGCTTGTGCCCTTTCAATACTTTTAGTAACCATCGATTGTTCTATTCTCTCATCATCAGGTAAATTCAGTTTATTCATGATTGATTCAATTCTTTCACCTTGAAATCTTCGCATAAGCTCATCTTGTAAAGAGATATAAAATCTAGATTCACCAGGATCTCCTTGTCTTCCAGACCTTCCTCTAAGCTGATTATCAATCCTTCTTGATTCATGTCTTTCCGTTCCAAGAACATAAAGACCTCCAAGAGATAACACTTTTTCCTTTTCTTTTTCTACATTTTCTTCAAGTTCTACAATTTTTGATTTTAGATAGTTTGAATTATCTAACTCATTTTCATTTATTTGGAGCTGTAGTGCCATCTCATCTGCATTACCACCAAGCTTTATATCTACTCCTCTACCTGCCATATTTGTTGCTACTGTTACAGCACCCAACTTTCCTGCTTGTGCAATAATATTCGCCTCTTGTTCATGATTTTTTGCATTCAGAACGTTATGAACAATACCTTTAGAAGTTAATAACTTTGAAATTTCTTCTGAAGCTTCAACTGATACTGTACCAAGTAATATTGGTTGTCCATTTTCATTTCTATGTTTTATGTCTTCAATTACAGCGTCTAATTTTGCTTTATTGGTTTTGTATACTGCATCTTGCTGATCTGCTCTCTGTATCGGAAGATTTGTTGGTATTTCAACTACCTCCAAATTATATATTTGGACAAATTCTTCCTCTTCGGTTTTTGCTGTACCGGTCATTCCAGCAAGATTTTCGTACATTCTGAAATAATTTTGATAAGTTATAGATGCTAAAGTTTGGTTTTCATCTTGTATTTTTACATTTTCCTTAGCTTCTAGTGCCTGATGAAGGCCATCCGAATATCTTCTTCCTTCGAGAACCCTTCCTGTGAATTCATCAACTATTTTTATCTGTCCATCTGCGACGATGTAATCAACATCTTTTACAAAAATTGTCTTAGCTCTAAGGGTTGCTGTTAAATAATGAATAAAATTTGTTTTAGTATTTTCATAAAGATTTGGAATTCCTAGTTTTGACTCGACGTACTCCACTCCAAGTTCGGTAGTATGTACCTGCTTTTTAGCTTCATCAATTTCATAATGAATATCCCTTTTCATTCCCTTTACAATTTTTGTAAATTCTGAATACCACTTTGTAGAATCACTAACTTTACCAGAGATAATTAAAGGAGTTCTTGCTTCATCGACTAATATTGAGTCTACTTCATCAATAACACTGTAGAATAACTCTCCTTGAACAAGTTGTTCACCAGAAATTGCCATATTATCCCTTAAGTAATCAAATCCGAATTCATTATTAGTTCCATAAGTAATATCTTTTTTATAAGCTTGATTTTTTTCCGCAGGATCTTGATTTGAGTGTATTAATCCCACCTCAAGACCCAGAAAATTATAAATTGGGCTCATCCACTCTGCATCCCTTTTTGCTAAATACTCGTTAACAGTGACAACATGTACTCCTTTTTTAAATAATGCCATTAAAGAAATAGGTAATGTTGAAACTAAGGTTTTTCCTTCTCCTGTTTTCATCTCAGCTATTTTATTTCTTAGTAAGACCAATCCTCCAAAAAGCTGAACATCGTAATGCCTTTGTCCAAGTGTTCTTTTTGCAGCTTCTCTAATATAAGCAAAAGCCTCAACTTCTATACTTTGAGGATCTCCATTTAGTTTTTTTGATAAATCTTGAAAGTTTACCTTGATTTCTTCATCTGAAAATAATTCAAAATCTTTTTCTTTATCATTGATAGCTTGAACAACATCGTTTAGCTCTGAAGCAAGCTTTCCACTTCCAACAGATAAGACTTTTTTAAATATACTCAAATTTAGCTAGTGCCGTGCTCCCATGAGTCAAGATATTTAATTTGCTCTTCAGTAAGAACCTCTAACTCACCACCCATGAGTCCTAATTTAGTTGCAGCTATCTTTAAATCCACTTCTTTTGGTAATGTATATACTTTTGGTTCAAGAGTTTTATAGTTGTCTTTTATCCACTCAGCTGCAAGAGCCTGATTAGCAAAAGACATGTCCATTACTGATGCAGGGTGTCCAGTTGCAGCAGCTAAGTTTACGAGCCTTCCTTCAGCAAGAACTAAAATTTCTTTATCATTATATTTATAACTATCAACGTGATCCCTTACTCTTTCAACGCTTGAACTATACTCCTTAAGTGCTTTAAGATTTATCTCAACATCAAAATGGCCAGCATTTGCAAGTGCAACTCCATCTTTCATGACATCAAAATGCTGTTTGTCTAAAGCATGCATGTTGCCGGTAACTGACACAATAACATCAGCAATTTTTGCAGCATTAACACTAGATTTTACCTCGTAACCATGCATTAGAGCTTCTAAAGCCCTTACTGAATTTGGTTCAACAACTGTAACTTTAGCCCCCATGCCGTAAGCCCTTTCGGCAACTCCTTTACCACAATCACCAAATCCAATGACTACAACATTTAGTCCTGCGATAAGTAAATCTGTAGCCCTAACAACACCATCCATAGCGCTTTGACCAGTGCCAAATCTGTTATCAAAAAGATGTTTAGTGTCTGAATCGTTCACAGCAACAACTGGAAATCTTAGCTTATTATTTTTTTCCATAGACTTAAGTCTTATAACTCCTGTTGTAGTTTCCTCCATAGAACCCATTACGGGCAAGTCAGCTCTGTCAGTATGAAGTAGAGAAACTAAATCAGCCCCATCATCCATGGTTATGTCTGGTTTAGTATCTAGTACAGAATTAAGATGCTTGAAGAAATCTTCATTACTTACGCCATGTATTGCATGAACTGCAACGCCACTGTCAGCAAGATAAGCAGCTACCGAATCTTTGGTAGAAAGAGGGTTAGAAGCACACAATGCAACATTTGCGCCAGCTGATTGTAGAGTTAGCATTAGATTCGCAGTTTCTTTAGTGACATGCATACATGCTCCGATGTTCAATCCATCTAATGGTTTTCTTTTTTCGAAATCAAGTTTTATATCTTCTAATACTTGCATTTGTCTTTGCGCCCAGTTAACCTCATCTTTTCCAACTGATGCTAATTTAGAATCTTTAATTGTTGACATGTTTTGTTTATCCTTTTAACAATTTTTTTAATTTTTCAATAGAGGTGATGTCATATGGGTCAATTTTTAAATTGTCAGCCATATAAACACTCACCAAATCACCTAATAATGTTAAATGAAATAAATTACTAATGATATTTTTTGATGATATATTCTCAATTTCAGAGATATCAACCTTGTCGCCAATAATTTTTTTTGTTAATTCAAATCTCTTACTAATTTGAGAATTTTCCTTAGAAGACCTTAAAAATAATAACTGATAATTAATTTTTGAATCTTCTTTGTTTGCTTCCCAAGAAAGGATTTCATTATGATGCACCTCAGGCATATAGCCAACAAAAGCTTTTGATTTTGCATTCTCATTAATTTGCGTCTTCCATCGTTGAGCAACTAAATATGTTAACGGAGTGCCTCCATAAATTACAGACGTCTTAGAGCTTATCTCCTTGGAAATCTGTAAAGCGTGCGACAATAACTCATTTTCTGATTGGTTAGCTAAAGCCTCATTTAAATACTCCCCAGCTTGATTACACATCTCTAGATATTTTCCATTTTTATCAGAAGAAACATAATGCATTGCAGCTTTTGTCATTAATCCAAACGCTGCTCTAGGTTGGAGTCCTGGTGGAACTTTAACAAATGGTCGTTTATGCTCTATTGCTAATTCTAATAACTGTCCTCCACTTGAAATTACTGACCAATCTAAATTATTTTTAATAGCATCATCTACAGCCTCAATAGTTTCTTCAGTATTGCCTGAATAAGATATAAATAGACACTTCGGCCTTCTTTCAACTATTACTTCCGGAATCCCATATGCTTTTCTAACTTGAACATTTATTTGCGTATTTTCATTTAAAACAAGCTTTAAAACATCCCCCGCGACTCCTGAACCACCCATACCAACAATTAATAAATCATCATATGAATCAATTACAAAATCTGTTGAAGTTTCAAGCTCTTTTTTTAATTGATTACCCAAATCAAGTACGTGTTCAATCATTATTATCTATATAGTAGTTGAAATTTTCTCTAAAACTTCATCAAGTATTTTTTGAGATGTAGCTTCTATATTAACTCTTAACTTAGGTTCAGTATTTGAGCCTCTAACATTAAACCAAAAGTTTTCATCAAAATATGAAAGACCATCAAGTTCGTCAAAATCACCGGTAAAAACAGATTTAATTTTCTCTAGAGAGCTGTCTACATCTTCAACTGCAAAGTTGATTTCTCCAGATGATGGAGGGAAATTATACTTATTGATCATACTACTAACTTTCTCTCCTCGTTCAGAAACAATACTCATGAACATTAAGAGTGTAAGTATTGCAGAATCAGCAAAATAATTGTCTTTATAGTAAAAATGAGCACTGTGTTCACCACCAAAATCTGCTTTAAGTTCTTTCATCATTGCTTTTATATTTGAATGACCTACCTTACACCTAAATAGAGAAATATTTTTTGAATCAAGTATTGATAAAGCATGTGGTGAGACATTTACGTTATACACAACTTTTAAATTATCTTTTTTTTCCGATAAGTAGTCTGCGATTAGTGTTGTCATCATGCTTCCGGATACTACTTTTCCAGTATCATCAATAAAGACTGCTCTGTCGGCATCGCCATCAAAAGCTACTCCAAAATCTAATTTTTTTTCTTGAACGAGTTTAATGATCTCTATTAAGTTGTCTTTATTTGATGGATCGGCCGGATGATTTGGGAAATTTCCATCAACTTCCATATAAAGCTCTTCGCAATCAAAGCCATAAATTATTGATAAATCCTCAAATATTGAACCTATTGCTCCATTTCCTCCATCAACTCCAAATTTTATTTGGCTATTTACTTTTTCTGGTTTTACTAGTTTCTGTATATGTTCAAAATATAAATCCAATTCATTGTTTGTTTCTAAATGTAAATTGCTTATTTCACCAATCTCTATATTTTTAATATTGTTTTTTATTTCTAAAAGACCTGAATACTCTCCAATTGGTACTGCTCCTGAATTGCAAAGTTTCAATCCGTTATATTCTTTAGGATTGTGAGAAGCAGTAATGATTACTCCAGGTAATTCAAGTAATCCCGACAAAGAATATACAACATCAGTAGGTACAAGGCCAACATACAATACTGATTTACCACTGTTAGATATACCAGACGCAACGGCATTTAACATTTCCATATTTGATAAACGCCCATCATGACCTATTAAAATTGAATCTGAATCAACAAATTCTGCAAAAGAATAACCAATTTTATAAGCATCTTTTAGAGTTAAAGTATCTCCAAAAACACCCCTAATATCATAGGATTTAAAAATAACATCTAGATTATTACTCATTACCCAATTATTGTACTCTTGATGGAGTCAAAGTTTAACTATAAGAATTTTTCAATTGTTATACCTATTTACAACGAAGAGGAAATACTTGAAGAATCTACCAACGCAATTTTTTCATTATGTAAAAGTATGGAGATAGATTTTGAAATTATTTTTTCAGAAAACGGGTCTACTGATAATACAAAAAAAATTGTTGATAAGTTAATTAAGAAATATTCAGAGATAAAAATTATATCCAATCCAGAACCAAACTACGGAAATGCATTAAAAGCTGGATTTGAATTAGCAAAAAATGATTTAGTTATTTCATTTGATATTGATTATTATTCAGAATCTTTTTTACGTGAAGCTTTAATGCTTGATAGCGAATATTCCTCGATAACTGCTTCCAAAAGACTTGGATCTTCTGAAGATGGGCGAAGATTTATTAGAAGGCTGGCTACTAATTTTTTTGTAATTCTTTTAAAAACGCTATTTAGAACAAAACTAAGTGACACTCACGGAATGAAGGCAATTAAAAAAACTGAAATTGAAAAATTTCTTCCACAAGTTATTTCGACTCAAGACATTTTTGATACTGAATTATTAATAAGAATAGAAAAAAATGGTGGCAAAATAAAAGAGATACCTGCAAAAGTAAACGAGATTAGACCAAGCGTTTCCTTGATTTATAAAAGAATACCAAGAACAATAATAAGCTTGTTCAAATTAAGAATTATTTTTTATAAAGAATCTTTAAAAACAAAAAATTTATAAATCATATATTTGATGGGAAGTATTGCTCCATTTATAAGAATTGTAATTACAAGAAACCAAAATTCATCTTTCTGTAAAGTATCATTAATGAAATTGATTACAAACCAAATTAAATTTGGTGCAAATAAACTTATCAAATTAGTGTAAGAAAAATTCAAAAACTCTTTTAATTTTCCTCCAAAAAAACTAAATTTAAAAATTATTCTTCTAGATAAATAATATGAAATCACTACACCAATTAAAAACGCAAAAACATTTGTAACATAAGTTCTTAGGGGAAATTCAATAAATGTTAGAACAAAAAATTGGAATAAATATGTCAAAGACAAACCGATCAACAAATTCATAGCACCCACAATATAAGTTCTAATTAGCTGCATAAATGAAGTGTCACTTTGGAAAATTTTCAAGGATTTTAAATTATTTAACATTCGCAAATCTTTTTTTATAAGTATAAGTGATAAGTAAAGCACCAAAAAGAGTAAAAATAGATAAATAATTGAGAGCTTTTTCAACAATACTTGACTCAAATTTAATTTCCACAAGTTCATCTTTTGGGACAACTGCCATAAATGATGGGGAGATTCTAAAAGGCCCATGACCATTTTTTATTTTCCAGTTTGGAAAATATGAAACTTTAATTAAATGAAGTTGATTTGGTTTATTTGTTGTAAAAGTTATTAATTCGTTTTGAATATTTAAATCACTAATTAAAAGCTCAGAGTTTTTGTCACTTGGTTCTGCAAAACTCGTATCATAGTGTTCAATTATTTTGAAATTTGATTCATTTTTAAAGCTCTCAAAAGAAGCTTCAAAAAAACTTTGTTCTGTTCCTTCCCTTAAAACTGCATTCCGAAGACGGTCATAGAAATCAGGACTTTCAAATAAATATAAGTTATCTTCAACGAGCTCAACTTTCTTAGAGTTAATTGAATATACATTGAAAACTTCATTTGAAAATAAAAAATTAAAATTTTTATTCCTATCAGCTTTATCTTTAATTGAAGTTGTATATGCAATAAAATAATCTACACCCATCTCTTCCATTAATCTAAAACCTTTATCGAATTCACCATTAATATATGTCAACCCCCCAACTGGATTAGATGGCCTTTCAGCAACACCTGAAACTGTTAAAAAATGAAATGGTGTTGTTATGCTTGAATCAAAATATAAACCTTCGACACTTTCGTGATCTGTGAACATGGGAATTGTCATCAACACCATAGGAGTACCATATTTATTTAAATCAGAATTTGGTTCCCACATTATTCTGCCTGGCTCAAGTGTGTTTAGGCCTTCATAAAGAGTTGTAATATCTGACCAGTTATTTTTGCTCTCATAACCACTGAAGTTCCAATTTAACCAGTGAGGTAAGTAACTTAAAGTTCCAAAAGTAAGAGAAACAAGAGTTGTGTAAATTAATAATTTTTTTGAGTTTATTGAAATTAAAAACATAAACAAAACAATTAAAATTACGCTTATAGTTGTTGTTGTATATGTATTACCCCATTTAGAGTAATACAAATACATAAAGTAAGAGTTGATAAACAAAATGAAAATAGTCAAAGGATATGTGCCCTGTATCTTTTTTATTAAATTTTTAATATCATATTGTAATAATTTAAAAAACAGAACTACGATAGCTAAATTGAAAAATGGAACTATCCTGCCATTCCAAAGTGCACTTTCTGGTCCATAAAAAAATAAATATATTGAAACGGTAAGTAGGTACATTTCAAATCCAGTAACTACTTTTAAAGAACTTTTGCCATTGCTTGAAATAAGATAAATAATTGCACCAATAACAAATGGGAGTATATCAGATTTTACTAGGTCTGAAACCTGGGTGTAAGGAGTATAGGTCATATTTGTAGTGAATTCTAGATTTAAAAATAATAAGATAGAAAATCTCATTGCAATAAATAAGAAAAACATAAATGCTGCAATCTTTTTGTAAATTTTTGTGTCACTTTTTAAAAAATAAAAAACAAATAATGGCAAATAAATTATGAAAGGAATTAAATGGGAAAGTACAGATAAGCCAATTAACAAAGAAGCAATTTCTATAGAATATCTGTGGTTTGACTTCATTAGATAAAATATTGATAAATTTGCAAAAGCGATCGAATAAGTAAAGGAATACTGTCCTGCTAGTGATGAAGCTAAATTTCCACCAAAAATTGTGAATGATTCAGTAAGCAAATAGAGCAAACCAACTCCAAATCCATAAAAAGAAAACTCTTTTGAATTTTTACGCATAAGCATTTCAATAGAAATAACTAATAAAATTTGTGAAATTAGCACCATGGTTTTAAAAGAAATTGAAAATGGAAACAAAAAATTCAAGAGGCTAGCAATGATGGGAGGAAGTGGAAAATAAAAGTAGTAAACCGGGTAGCCGGCAAACCAGTCCTGTGACCATCCACTTAATTTAAAATTGTTAAATAGCTCATTAACAAAAAACTTAGTTGGTACGATATGTGCTCCCATATCCCCACCGGTTGGAAGTAAATCTGAAAAAACTAGTTCTATTCGCAAAAATATTATCAGCAAAGAACCAAGAGCAACTTTTACAAAAAGATTATTTTTAAGCATCAGTTAAATTTTTACCTAAATATTTGGTTTTTCTTTTTCCTTCTTCGGTCCATTCTGCATACCAATATGGACCGTGAGGACATGAATTACATGACTCTTTTCCACACTTTATTGATTTCGTCCTATAAGAAACTTTTACATCAGATTCAATATTTAATTTATTGTCCACCAATAATTTAACTCTCTTTAAATCTGCTTCATCAAGTTCTGATAATCCATCTAGAATATCTTTGTCTATCATTACTAAAATGTTAGTTGAAAGGTCGTATATTTAAGGTTCTTATAAATGAAAAAAGTTGTTTATTTAAGTGGAGGTGTAGGAGGCGCTAAATTTGCAAAGGGGTTGAGCAAGTTAAAAAATATTGACTTAACAGTTATCGTCAATACTGGTGATGACGAATATATACATGGAGTAGCTCTTTCGCCTGACATTGATTCAGTAATTTATGGTTTAGCAAACATAGAAGGGAAATTTGGTTGGGGAATCCTGAATGATAAATTTACTGTAAATAATGAATTGAAAAAGTTTTATGACTTGAATTTTATGATAGGTGACAAAGACCTTGCTCTTAATTTGTTTAGAAACCAAATGTTAAACGATGATTTACAACTCACTGAAATCACAGAGATAATAAAAAACAAATTTAATATCAAATGTAAAATTCTTCCAATGTCTGATGATAAAGTAAGTACAAAACTTATTACAAAAAAAGGTGATAAGCTAAATTTCCAAAATTATTTTGTTGAAAAAAAAGCAAAACCACGATTGAGTAAAGTTGTCTATGAAGGATCAAGAAAAGCAAGGGCCTCAAATCAAGTCATAAACTTAATTAATCAAAGTGATGTTTTAATTGTTGGTCCCTCAAATCCAATCCTGTCTATTGGTCCTATCCTTTCCATAAGTAAGATTAATCAATCGATACAAGATCATAATAATGTTATTGCTATTAGTCCGTTTGTAGGCAAAAAGGCTCTTAAAGGTCCTTCTGTTCAAAATTTTATTGATATGGGGTACAAGCCAGATATTCAGGGATTAAAAAAATATTATAAAAATCGAGTTAATAAATTTTACGTTCATCATGGAGATTCTGACAACTCTTCAAACGTCTTTGAAGACCAGATTGTTTTTAAAAATGAAAATGACTCAAAAAATTTAGCTAGTAGGATATTGCAAAATGAATGAGATAAGAATAATACCAGTAGAAGGTATTCCAGAAATTAAAGTTGATGATAATTTGGCTGAAATCACATTCGATGTTTTAAATAAAAGTGAGATTGGTATTGAAAAAAATGACATTTTTATTGTTACTCAAAAAATTGTGTCAAAAAGTGAAGGAATGGAAAGAGATCTCTCAAATTATGATTTTGAAGAGTTGTTGCAGAGTGAATCGAAAAAAATTATAAGAAAAAGAGGAGATTTAGTTATAGCAAAGACCCACCATGGATTTATTTGTGCAAATGCTGGAATTGATAAATCAAATGTAAAGAAAAATTTAGCTTTACTGCTCCCTGAAGACCCCAATAAATCAGCAGATAAATTTCGAAAAAAGTTTGAATCATTAGCAAATTTACCCATTGCGGTAATAATTTCTGATACGTTTGGTCGAGCGTGGAGAAAAGGTCAAGTTAATTTTGCGATTGGTTCGTCGGGAATAAGTCCTATAGATAGTTATATTGGCAAATTAGATAGTTTTGATAATGAACTTAATGCTACAGAAATAGCAGTTATTGATGAGTTAGCAAGTGCTGCTGAGCTGGTCATGAAGAAAACTATTGATATTCCAATAGCAATAATCAGGGGAGTTGACTATGAAAGTTCTAAGCTAAATGCAAATGAATTGTTAAGAGAAGATAATGAAGATTTTTTTCTTTAAGCTTTCAACCAGTTAAAGACTTGTTTCATACCTTCATCTAAGTTGTATTCTGGTTTCCAATCTAATTCTTTTTTTGCTTTTGTATTATTCAATACGCTTCTATTTAATTCACCTTCTCTTGCAGGTTTATAAATAGGATTAATTTCAGAATTAAACTGTCTTTTCATTGAATTAGCAAGATTATTTACTGACGTTTCAACACCAGTTCCAATGTTTAAAAAATGGTTTTTATCAATATTTGATGCTTTTATTAATGCACTGACAACATCTTTTACATATACATAATCTCTGGTCTGCTCACCATCTCCATAGATAATCGGTTCCTCATTATTTAAATATTTGTTTGCAAATATTGATACTACTCCTGCCTCACCATGGGGGTCCTGCCTTGGTCCATAAACATTAGATAAATTTAAAATTGAATATTTTAGATTTGAATTATTTGTCATTATCTTTATTAATTCATTTAATCTTTTTTTTGCAACTCCATACGGAGACTCTGGCTCATCTGCATAATCTTCTTCACCAGTAGGAATTACAGAAGGTTCACCAAAAATTGTTCCTCCAGATGAAGTAAACACTAATTTTTTACAATTAGATTTTAAAAGTACTTGAATAAGTTTTATTGGCTGTAAAATATTGTGTTCAAAATCAAGTGCTGGGTTTTCAACTGATACAACAACTGAAGACTGTGCAGCTAAATGGAAGCATACATCTGGATCAAATTTTTCAATTTTTTCTAAAGAGTTTTCAGAACCGAAATCATCAATTATGAATTTAAAATTACCTGTCATTTCTAAATTCTCTTTTTTACCTGTTAGACAATTATCAAAGATTAAAATCTCATTTTCATTACTAAGAAGCTCTTCAACTAGATGAGAACCTATAAAGCCAGCTCCTCCAGTTACTAGTATTTTCATTTTTTAATCTTTCCTTATAATTTCTTTATTAATAATAGTGCCAGTGGTAATAGTTGAATCACTACTTATTATTGAATCAGAAATAGTTACATTATCTTCGATAATACAGTTATCCAAAATAACACTGTTTTTTATTACTGCACTTTCGCTAACTTGTACATTATTTGGGGAGACCCAATTTTCTTCACCTTCAACAATATGTGCAGAAATGTAGGATTCTAGTGTTCCAACATCCAACATATCTCCATTAACGGTATATGTACTTAATAAACCGGTTTTAGATAGTGCTGGAAATACCTGTCTTTCAAAAGAACAAGGAATTTCAAGATTTTTGTATATTGATAATATATCTTTCTTGTATAAATGATACAAACCCAGGCTTATTTTATTTCCATAGCTTTTGTCTTTTGGTTTTTCTATAAATTGGGTTACTTTACTGTCTTGGTCTATTTCTAAAACTCCATATCTTGTTGGGTCTTCCACTTCAAATGATCCAATTAGAGAATTAGAACATTGACTAGATGCATTTATGAAATTGGGGAAATCAACATTTAATAATAAATCACCATTCATGCAATAAAATCTATCTGGCATTGAATCCAAATTTTCAATGATATATCCGGCCGTGTCTAGCTTAGATTTCTCAAAATGAAGATTTATATTGTTATTGTGGTTAGTTTTGTAACTTATCCAATGTTCTTCATGTTTGATTGAGCAAATTAAATTAAAATTAAAATTTTCTAAATTTGAAAATTGTTTAATAATTTTATCAATTATTCTTTCTCCTCTAATTGTCAGTAAAGCTTTTGGTATGCCAGAAGAAAGTGGTTGAAGTCTTGTTGCCTCTCCTCCAACTAATAAATAAATTTCATTCATCTTCATTAAGAATATTAAAAAACTTATTTAAATCGTCATCTTTTTCTAAATTTATAATTTTATTCCAAACTTCTAAAGCTTTTTCTGTGTCAAATAAAGATTCCACATTTCTGAGAAATTTATCTTTTAATAAAGGAATTGCTTCTTCTCTCCTTGAAGGATGGCCTATAGGATTTTCTATAGTTATTTTTTCTGAAGTTGAGTTATCGTTATAAACAATTTCTATTGAGTTAGAAATATGTCTCTTTGAAAATTCGTAATAGTCTTTTGTGAATTGAGGTTGTTCAGAGACAAAAATCTTTTTTCTTAAATTATTAATATTTTCAAATCCCTCAAAACTCTCTTCATACATTTCATATTTCAAATCTCCATAAAGAAGTGCGGCTGCAACCATATACTCCAAACTATGGTCTCTATCAGAGGCATTTTTTAAAATCTCTTTATTTGAAATTATCCTTATTGCGGGTTCATGTGTGTAAATATTGACTTTTTCAAACTTATTTATATTTTTATTAAATTCCTCACTAAGCCTAATTGCAGCTTCCACTGCCGACTGACCATGAAACTCAGCTGGGAATAGAACTTTAAATAAAATATTTTGTATGACCCAATTATTAAGTTCTTTTCCAAATTCTATTTTTGAATTATCCAAGAAACTGGACTCAAATCCCCACTTGTTTTCATTCTGAACAGATTCATAAATTTCATCTTCGTAGTTGCTAATAATTGCAAGCTCGATACCTCTTCTAGAGGCATCGGCAGCTGCCCAACTTTTTCTTTTTCCAACATTTGGAAAATGCCTGTACGCTCTGAGGTTTGGTCCATCTAAAAGTATATTGTTGACTGTTCTTCTTATAGCATTGGTGTCTCCGTTGTTTACTAAATAAGAGAAGACAGAGCCCGAAGCAAGTTTTACATAAAAAACGTGATCATAACCTAGCTTATTTAACGATGTCCCTAAACATAAAGAACCTTGTATCTCATATGCTTTAGTTAGTGTATTTGTAAAATCATTAAATTTATAATTTTTGTTTTTATAAAAATAGCTATATATTGAACCAAAATTATCCGATGGATGTGCCCACTCCTTAGCCAAAAAAGTGTCGTTATAATCAAACCATCGAGTTAGAACTGTTAAGTACCAAGAAATATTTTCGTAGCTTTCGTCAACTGTTACATTTTTAAATGGATTTTTAAATTTCAGACTTAAATTATTTTTAGATGCAAATTGAAGAACGTCTTTATGATTACTTGCTTCGATTATGCATCCAATAGTATCTAATATTGCTAATTTCGAAGAATAGAAATGACTATCATCTTCACCTAAATTACTAGAAATGTAATCAGCAAGTAATACATCTAAATTGTTAGAGTTCAAAAATTATCTTTCAGAAGGTCCGGTATATTTTGCGGCTGGTCTAATTAAGATATCCTGTTCCCTTTGTTCAAAATAATGTGATGCCCAGCCAACTGAGCGTCCAGCAACAAATATTGGAGTAAATAAATCAACTTCAAAACCAAGCTCAGCTAAGAGAAGGCCTCCATAAAAATCTACATTAGGAAAAAGATTTTTTTCTTCATCCATAATTTGATCAATTTTTTGTGCAATTTCAAATCTATTTTTAGATTCATCATTATTGACTAATTTTGATACCCAATTTTTTACTATTGGACTTCTTGGATCCTGTATTTTATATACACCATGACCAAACCCCATAATCTTTGTCTTTTGTTCTAAGAGCTCCATAATTCCTTTTTCTGCATCGGCAACAGATTCAAATGAATTAATAAGCTCTACTGCTCGTTCATTAGCTCCACCATGAAGTTCACCTTTGAGTGTTGCTATGCCTGAAACGATAGCACCAGTAAGATCAGCCCTTGTTGATGCCGTAACTCTAGTCGCAAAGGTTGAAGCATTAAAACCATGTTCGGCGTATAAAATTAACATATCATCTAGTGCTTCTAATTTTTCTTTTGATATCCCATTAGGCAAAAGAGAACTGGCGACTAAGTACTGCTTATCTAACTCATCACATTTTTCTTGATGGTAAGAGGCAATGATGTAACAGACTATTGCTGTAATTCTTGCTGATAATTCAGTCTTATCCTCATTGTCCAAACTTTTTTTTCTAAGTGTTGTCAATTCACCCTTGTATGAAACAATTGTTCTGACAACATCCATAGGGTGAAGTTTTTCTTTAATTTCTCCAAGTAATTCATTTAATTGTGTGTCTTTAGTAGTTTCTAAATAATATTTTGAAAAACTTTTCTTAAAATTTTTATCCTCTATTGAATCTGTAAGGATTAAAGATGCGACTTCTTCATAAGTATTATTAGATGTAAGCTCAGTTGCGTCGTAACCTCTATATCTTAGAGAAGTACCTTCTTTACCTACTGTAGAGATTGCTGTTTCTCCTGCAATGACTCCTCTTAAACCAGGTGAATATTCCATCGCTACAATTGTACAGTATAAACATTCATAAGGCTAGAAATTTAGCTGTACAAAGTAATAGTTTGTCACTATTGAGGTTATCATTTTCATATGGCACAAATACATAACTTAGAATCTAAAACTAGATATGGATCAAGATATGTTGCTGGTTTTATAATTCTTATTTCAAGTATATTATTAGCGGGCTGGGTCGCCTTCTTTGTTTTTTTACCAATTAAATCAAGTATGGAGATTATAACAAATCTTGAGGAAAAATTTCTTCCAAGGGCTGAAGGTATGGTTTTAAATTTTGTCTCATTGTCTGAACCATCAACAATTATTACAGCTGATAACCAGATATTAGATGAGTTACATGATGGGCTAGACAGAGACCCTATTCCCCTGTCAGAAATCCCTTCATTTGTTATTAACACATTACTTGCTGCAGAAGATAGTAATTATTATTTACATGAAGGTGTAGATTTTGTTGCTATTTTAAGCGCTGCTCTTGATAACTTAAGAGGTGTTACTCGTGGTGGTTCAACAATTACTTCACAAGTTGCAAAACAATCTTTCGTTGGTGATGAAATTTCAGTAAGAAGAAAGGTTGCAGAAGCAGTTGTAGCAGCTGAGTTAGAGAGAAGGTATACGAAAGATCAAATTTTAGAGTATTACATAAATTCAATTTACTGGGGATCCGGAGCATACGGTATACAGTCTGCTGCATATGAATACTTCGGCAAAGATATAAGGAATGTAACACTTGATGAAGCAGCAACTCTTGTGGTTATTATTAGAAGCCCGGCTTACTACAATCCTAGAAAATATCCAGAAAGAGTAATTGAAAGAAGAAATGATGTTTTAAATATAATGCTTAAAGAGGGGTTTATAGTAGATATCCAAGCTAGGTCAGCAAAACTTGCACCGCTTAATATTATTAATTCAGTTCAAATTGATTCTCAAGCTGAACATGTTGTAGCAGAAGTAAAAAGACAATTATTAAATGATCCTCAATTCGCAGTCTTGGGCAATACAAAAGAGGAAAGGAAAAAGAAAATATTTGGATGTCCATCTGATGACACTTCCTGTACTGGTGGAGGCGGACTAAATGTTTATATATCTTTAAATCTTGAGTTTCAAAAACATGCGAATCAAATATTAAATAAATGGGTACCTTCAAACAATTTTGATGATGAAAACGATGACCCAAAACCAACTGGAGTAATTACATTAATAAATAACTTTACTGGAGCTATTGAAGTAATGGCTTCAGGTATTCCTTTTGAAGAAGAGCAATATAATCTTGCAACTCAAGGAAAAAGAAATCCTGGTTCAGCCTTCAAGCCAGTCACTCTTCTAGCCGCTTTGGAATCTGGATCTAAATTATATAGTTATAGAGACTCTAGAAGCCCTGTTGAAATAGATTGTGGTTATCCATGTGCTCCTGATGGAGTTGGGACAAAATGGGTAGTCAGAAATTATGGTACTTCTATAACTGCAGATCGTTATTTAAATAAGATACCTGCGCAAGATAGAGCTATTGAACTTCAATGTGTTGGCTATCATATCGAAGATATAAAAAATATCGATTTTATTAAACAGTTTCCGCTTGTTTCAAATTTAGATGAGATCGAAGATGAAGAAAAAAAATTAATTGAGATTGGTAAAGCATTAAATCAAATTGATGAAGAAGGTAATACTATTGTTTATCAAGAAAACACTGATGACGTTAACTTTCCAGAAGACACAGTTGTAATAACAGATCCAGAGTTAATTGAGCAACAAGCAAATACAACCCAAATTAATATCGAAAGTGAAACTCAGTATATATTTAAGCCATGTAATGATAAAAGTGAATACAACAGATCTGTAAAACTTCTTGATACATCTGGAATGATTTCACTAGAAGAAGCAACTAGAAGATCTATTAATACTGTTTTTGCTCAAATGGCATCTGAGCTAGGTGGTGAAAAACTTGCTTCAACAGCAAACAGAATTGGCATTGACTCTGAAATTGATCCTGTTATTTCATTAACACTTGGTGCTGGTGCTGTTACTCCCATTGAGATTGCTTCTGCTTATTCATCATTTGCTACTAATGGTGTTTTAGCACCACCTTATCTAATAGAGCGTATTGAAGACGCAAATGGTGAAATTTTATATCAAAATATTGTCTCTCAGCGAATTTCTATACCTGATCCCGGAGCTGCAGCAGCAGTAAGAAAAACGTTGGAGGTTGCAGCTCAATTTGGTACTGGGACAAGAGCAGTTCTTGATGACAGACCTATCGCTGGAAAAACTGGAACCCACCAAGGATTTAGAGAAGCATGGTTTATAGGATTTATTCCGCAATATACCTCTTCTGTATGGATTGGATTTGCTGAAGAACAGCTCCCTTTGACTGATGTAGAAATAAATGGTGAAGTAATTAAGAATGTCTCAGGAGGTCGTGTACCAGCTCCCATGTGGAAAGAATTCATGACTAAAGTAGTTGAAAATCTTCCTATTTTAGAATGGCCTAGTGACCCGAGCGATATAGATAAATATTATGAAATACCAACAGTAATTATCCCTGAGCTAACTGGATTAAACGTACTAATTGCTGAAGAAATTGCGTTTTCCAATTATTTACTTCCAAATATAACGCTTGTTGATTCTGAAGAAGCGCCTGGCCTTGTTTTAAGCCAAAGTATTGAAATAGATGAAGAAGTGCCAGAAGGTACAGTAATTGACTTAGAAGTTTCTGGACAAAAATTTTCTGCTCCAATACCGAGTATCCCACCATGTGAGTTGCTACCTGAAGAAGCAGAAAATTTAATCAAAACTTTTATGAGAGAAAATAATGTCATTTTATTTTTAAAGAAAAATTTTGAAGTTAGTGATATTCAAGGATGTCAAGGAAAAGTAATTGGAACAAATGTCTCTCAGGGTGCAACTATGTCAACTGGTGATACATTAATATTTATTGTTGATAATTCCGAAAATAATTCTTAGTTATTTGCCTCACCAGTTAAAAAGTTAAAATAACCAAGAACTCCAAATCCAGTTCCACCCTCTGGATAAATAGAACTAGAAGATCTCGACCTTGCAGGTCCGGCAATATCTAAGTGAATCCAGTTCAAATCATCGACAAACTCTTCAAGAAGTAAGGCTGCTGTTATTGCTCCACCAAATCTTCCCCCAGAATTTTTCATATCAGCAATATTAGATTTGATAAGCGATTTGTAACTTTGTTCTAATGGAAGTGGATGATAGTTTTCAAATCCATCATTATTTGCATTCAAAAAACTTTCTAAAGTAACTTTGTCATTTGAAAAGACTGCACCAATCTCAACACCCAATGCAACATACGCTGCACCAGTAAGTGTTGCAACATCACATATGACGTCTGGCTTACTCTCGCTGGCATAAGCTAAGGCATCTGCCATAATTAGCCTACCTTCAGCATCAGTATTCATAACTTCAATAGTTTTACCATTTCTCATATTTAAAATGTCACCTGGCCTAATTGCTGAACCACTAGGCATATTTTCAACTATGGGAGTATAAACTTTCAATCCTATATTTAAACCTTCTTTAGCTACCAGTGCAATTATTCCCCAAGCAGTCGCGGCACCAGCCATATCTGTTTTCATTGTTTCCATACCAGAAGGAGATTTTAAAGAAAGACCACCAGAATCGAACAATACACCCTTACCTATTAATGAGATTTGCTTTTTGGCTTTCGTATTATATTCACCAATTAAAAATTTCGGAGATCTTTCCGATCCTTGAGATACTCCAATAACTCCACCCATATTATTTTCTTTAATCCACTCTTCATTATGTGATTTAAAATCAATATTTAATCCATCAATTAATTCTTCAACTTTCTGCTGAAAAAACTCTGGAGATTTAGTTAATGCAGGAAAATTAACCATATCTCGCACCCAAAATATTGAATTAACTTTATTTTCAATTTCAGTTGAGAACTCACTATCTAAAATATTTACTTTTATTTCTCCAGACTTCTTTGATTTAAAATTTTCAAAGCGGTAAGTAGAGAGAGTTATTCCAAATTCAATTAAATTCATATTTAAATTTTCAGAAATAGCAGTTAATCTCAAATCGCAATCATTATTTAATTTTTTACCGATTGACGCTCCAAGATCTACAAAATCATATTCAGACTTACATCCATCAGTACCCACAACAAGAGTTGTTGCCTCTTCGTTAGTATTGTTGCTTGACATGTAAAACATTTGATTTTTTTTAGCTTCAAATTTGTTAGCTTCAAACAATTTAAGATTGTTTTCATAATTATCAATTTTTTCAACTTTATCTGTTAGTAAAACTTCAATTTTCATTTACTTGGTGTCCATTCTTTTTCAAAATCTCTTGCCATCATCCATAATAAGTCAGATAGCCTATTTAGATATATTAAAACAAAAGTGTCATCAATTTTATTCATTTTTTTCCATGCCACACATTTTCTTTCAGCTCTTCTAGAAACTACTCTGCACCAATCAAATTTTGAAGAAATGCTATTTTCACCTGGGACTACAAAAAAATCTGGGATCCCATTCTTATCAGTTAAGTGGTCAATATCTTTCTCAAGACCCTCTATCATATTATTCGTAACAAGAGTCTCTCCAGGTTTTAATTTAGATCTACTTTTTTTTGCTGTAGCCAGCTCTGCTCCAACGACAAAAAGCTCTCTTTGAATTCTTAAAACTATTTCCTTAGTCTTTAGAGGTAAGTCTTTTTCATATCTAATCAGTCCCAAAGCTGCAACTAATTCGTCAACAGATCCATAAGCTTCTGGAGCAATGCTGTCTTTTGATACAGCATCACCATATAAAAGCCTAGTATCACCTTTATCACCTTTTTTGGTATAAATTTTCATAATTTAAGAATAGTGTTATAACGAAAGTATAAGTGTTCCAGAAGCCCCTAGTGAAACAATAAGTGACAAATAGCTTAATCCGGTACTTGCCATTACACCTGTATATGATTTTTCTTGTAAAGATTTAAAAGATCCATACGAAAGTAACCCTGCTGAAATAAACAAAAATACAATTACATTATTAAGTAATTCATTATCTAATAAATTAAAAAAATCTGAACTACTTTCATAAAAATTGGTAAACACTAACAATGAAAGTCCTAAAGATAAATACATTGAAAATTTTGCAATTTTTTTCATACCATCACGGTTTATAGTTGGATCTACAAGAAACCAATGTCCGATCATCATAGATGAAAACACTGAAGAAATTAGCAAAATAGGAATAACATTTTTTATGTTATTAATTTCTATTTGGCCAAGTATAGGTACACAAAATAAAATAAAAGACAGAAATAAATAATAAATTCTTTCTTTTTTATCATATTTATAAAGAAAAAAAAGAATAAAAAATAATCCGAATAAGGTAAAGTTATTAACTTTTATAAAAATATTTAAGGATATTATTGAACCAAATAAAATTGAGAAGCCTTTTTTAGGAATTGTTGATTCTACAATATAGTACAAAAAAGGAATACAGAGTGTAAGAAAAATATATGTAAATTCACTCAATTGCATATGTACTTTACAATAATATATATGTTAAAAAATTTAGTAAAAAATAATTACAAATCAGCATTAATCACAACTTTTGTATTTATGTTATTACTAACTGACTTGTCCAGTCTGACAATAAATTCTTTAATTTCTTTGAATTTAATATACTCTTTTGCAATGTATTTTGGATTATTCATAATTGCTTTTGATAGTTTAAAAAGTTATAAAATAATTGGAACTTTTCTATTAATTTCGATATTTTTTTTACCTCCAAATATATTCTCTAACTATAAGGGACTACTATTTCCGGTCACATATCTATCATTTATTACATATATTGGATTTATAGTTTCAAAACAATTATTTACAAAGTGGAAAAAGAATCAAGTATTGTGAAATATATTTTAATCAATCTACAATAAGGTAATGAAACAAGGGCTCAAAACTACATTTTTATTGACATTTAGCTTTATAATTTCATTCGCTTTACTAAATCTCAGCAAAGAACCGCTAAACGCACTTAATCTAAAACCTACTTCATCAATGTACTGTGTAAATAACGCCGTAGCTCCATTAGATAATTTGGTAGATATTCAGACTTTTTTAAACTGTAATGGTTTTAATCCTGGACCAATAGATGGACTTGAGGGAAGCAGGACAACCAATGCAATTATTAGTTTTCAAAAAATAGTTGGTTTATCTGCTGATGGTGTTGTAGGGCCTGCAACAAAACAAGCTATGAGAAGTTATAGTACTGTTACATTTACATTTACCGGTAGTGGCTGGGGTCATGGGGTTGGATTAAGTCAATATGGTACCAAGGGATTAACAGAATTAGGTGCTAGCTTTTGTAATAACACTAGTTCTTGTGATTCAACAGAAGTAGTTCAATATTATTTTCAAGGGACAAATGTAAAAAATATGTCTGATGTAAGCCTTTCATCACCTGATATTGCCTCTTTAAACGATGCTTTATGGGTGGGCTTAGCACGGAATGCTAAATCAATTAACCTTACAACCCTACCTTCATCAAGTCCTCCTACCTTAAGTATTTGCCAAGCAAATTTACCACAAGTAGCAGGAGTACAATCTTTTCTCGCATCTAGAGGGTTTGACCCAGGTGTAATAGATGGTTCTTTTGGAGATAGAACTGCAAATGCACTTAGAAACTACCAAGCATCAGTTGGAATAAATCAAACAGGAAGTATTAATGATGAGACAATAAATAAAATAAAATCAGATGCATCCTCTGATGGTCCATGTGAGTCTATTTATGGTCCTTTAAAAATTAGTGGTGGTGCAACTATTAATGTTATTTATTCTGGTGGAAATTGCTATCTCAGTGGTCATCCTCTGTTGTCAAAAGTTATAGCTAGTTGTGATATTGGTATTAATTGGTCTGATGGTGGAAGGATAAGAGTAGGACCTAGAGAGCATAAGCATGGAGTATTAAAATTACGATCAAAGGGTGTCTCTACGGGATTCCATGTTTCACTCGCAGTAAACATCGAGAAATATTTATATGGACTAGCTGAAATGCCTTCCAATTGGAATGTAAAAGCTCTAGAAGCGCAAGCTCTGGTTGGTAGAAGCTATGCTGTATATCAATATTTAAAACAAAATATCGCTTCTGAAAAAACAAGTATTGATGCAGGACTTTCAAGTTCACGCAAGGCATATTGCTGGTGTCATATTGGCTCTACTGCTTCCTCTCAATATTATTATGGATACTTAAAAGAAATTGCTGGACCTAATTGGGTTCAAGCTGTAAACAATACCTCTGGAAAAGTTATCACTTACGATGGTGGCTATACTCAAAGTTCTGTAATCCAAGCTTTTTATTCCTCTTCAACTGGTGGTAAAACTAATGATAATGCTGTAGGTTTTGGTTCAGCTACTCCATGGCCTTATCTTAAAACAGTTGATGATCCTTGGTCTATTGATAGCAGGGTGGGAAATCCTAAATCAGCTTGGTCTTATGACTTTAGTACATATCAATTATCTAAAAATATACTTTGTGGAGATGTACCATGTTTTGATTCAATCACTGATATATACGTTTCGTCAGTTTCTGAATCTGGTGCTGCGATTCAAGTGACTATGAAAGGTTTTAAAAACGGATCTTCAAAAACTGTAAAAAAATCTGGAAGAAATATAAAATCACAACTTGGTTTTACCTCTCACTATTTTAAAACTTCAAGTCAATCAGACATTTCGAACTTAGCAGTTGGTCCAATTACTGCCAACAACTCCACTACTAATGCAGGAGTTTCTACTAGTTCCTCTACTGGAGATACTCCTCAATACGCAACTTCTTCTAGTGGGCTAAATTATTTATCTAGTGCAGGGCTACTCAACAAATGCTCTCAGACCTCAACAGGATGTCAAGCAAAAACACTTACAAGAGAAGAAGCTGCTGCAGTAGTTGCGATAGTAGGAGGGTTGCCTTTAGACTCTCCAAATGCATACAGTGATGATGATCAAAGTATTTATCAGAAAGCAATTAATTCCTTGCCATATTTTGGGCTTCAAGCATGTTTTGGTAGTCCATTCCAATTCCAACCGAATGAACAAGTTTTAAGAGATGAGTTTGCCTGTTTACTAATCAAAGCAATAAATGCTGGAACAACTGAAAGTTTGCCTGGATCTGAAGATAAGTATTCTGATATTGGAGCAAGTAAATGGGCAAGCAATATTAAGACGTTAGCTGCAAATGATATAATTCCAAATTGCAGTTCAGTTGAAGATAAATTCTGTCCTACTAGAAGAATTTCTGTAGGTGAAGTTTCATATATGGTCAACCAACTAGTTAATAAATCTCTGGTGTCTTCTAATGTTTTTAATTCAAATCCATTCCAAAAAGGCTGGAAAGCATCCGGTGGTGAGGTTGCAGATGCTGGATCAACCGCTGTTTCTAACCCAAATGCTGGAAATGATGCTTGTACTCCTAAAGATAACTCTAATCTTTCCCTTCGTTCCACTTTGGAAATTCAGCAATTTCTGTCTAATAATGGATTTAACCCTGGTCCTATTGACGGACAATCTGGACCAAAAACAAAAAATGCAATAACTTTATTTCAAAAAGAAAATGGGCTTCTAGCAGATGGAATAGTAGGTAATCAAACTAAGTCTAAAATGAGGTCATATACTGGTTGTGAAAAAGCCAATACTTGTTCTCCAAGAGATAATACAGCATCAAAACTTGACACTATTTCAGATATACAAGCTTATTTAGCTAACAACGGTTTTAATCCTGGAATTATTGATGGAAAAATGGGGTCATATACAAAAGAAGCTATAAAAGCTTTTCAAAGAAAAGTTGGTCTAATTCCAGATGGTGTTGCTGGTAATCGTACAAAGTCTGAAATGAGATCGTACACTGGTTGCTAATCTAAATAGCTTCTTATTCTTTGCTCTATAGATTCAACGTTCACTTTGAAAAACTCTGCTAAATCGTCTTGAGGTCCTGATTTTCCAAAAGTTTCTACACTAAATGATTCTGTAATTTTTCCAATGTAATCAACCCATCCAACTGCTTTTCCTAGCTCTAGTGTAAAAGTGAGTTTAGAATTTTTTAAAGATTCAGCTTTTTTAGGATTAAGTTTATTTAACATAGGTACGCTAACAATTCTTACAGAATGTTCACTTAATTTCTTTTTTAAAGCAAATGCTACATTTAATTCAGACCCTGAAGCAAATATTGTAATTTCATCACCATCAGAGACAATGTACCCTCCACTCAAAAATTCTTCGTATTCTACAAAAAAATCTAAGTATTCTAAATTTTGCCTTGTTAAAGAAAGAGCTTTTGGATTATCTGTATTTGAAAAAAGATACCTGTAAGAATGAAGAATTTCAACACTATTTGAAGGCCTGATAACATCTATTCCAGGAATCATTCTTAAAGACATTAGATGTTCAACGGGTTGGTGAGTAGGCCCATCTTCTCCTAGGTAAATTGAATCATGTGTAAATATATAGGATGAATTTATCTTCATAAGAGAAGCTAACCTTATGCTTGGGCGCATGTAGTCAGAAAATACTAGAAAGGTCGAGCCGTAAGCAAACAATTTACTATGAAGATTGAGTCCATTTACTACAGCTGCCATACTGTGTTCTCTAATGCCAAATTCGATATTTTGCCCACTTCTATTTTCACTTGTGTAAGTTTCATCACCAACAATTTGTTTAGTAGATGCTGCAAGGTCTGCTGAACCCCCTATTACAAATTTGTTTAATGAACCAATTAAATTTAGATACTCACCACCAGTTACACGTGTTGCATTTTTAGTGATTTCAAAATTTTCTGGAAATATAACTTTATTCGAACAGAATTGCTCCCATAATATTTTGAAAGATTCATCGGTTTCTAATTTATTATTTAAATTAATTTTCCATTCTTCATATTTTTTTTCATCTTCAAACCTTTTTTCAGCAAAATATTCATAAATTTCATCATCATGATCAAAAGGGTCTCCTTCCCATTTAATTTCACTAAGAAATAGCTCCATCTCATCATTACCTAGTGGTGCTCCATGTATAGAGCTTGTGTTTTGTTTATTTGGAGCAAATTTCCCGATTGTACTTTTAGCGATGATTAATGAGGGTTTACTTTTTTCTTTTTGTGATAAATTAATCGCTTCTTTAATTTCTGTTTCATTGTGTCCATCGACCTCTAAAACATGCCATCCAATTGATTCAAATTTATTCTTTTGATTAGTTATTGAAACCTTATCAACACTTCCATCTATAGAAATATTATTATTATCAAAAATGTAAATTAATTTTCCTAATTTCCATACACCTGCTAACTCTGCTGCTTCAAACGATATTCCCTCCATCAAGTCTCCATCTGAAACTATCCCGTAAACATAATGATTAATAATGTCTCTTCCTAAGACTTCCGATAAATAAGACTCTGCTAAAGCTAAACCAACTCCAGTTGCAAATCCTTGGCCGAGTGGTCCTGTTGTAATATCAATTCCTAATGATGTATCAACTTCGGGGTGTCCAGCAGTTTTTGAATTCAATTGTCTAAATTGCTTTATATCCTCTAAAGAAATATCAAATCCATTAAAATGAAGCAAGCTATAAAGTAGCATTGAACCGTGGCCAGCGCTTAATACAAATCTATCCCTGTTAATCCAATCAGGTTGTTTGTTTGAAATGTTTAAGAAATTTTTAAATAAAACAGTTCCTACTTCTGCCATACCCATTGGCATTCCTGGATGTCCAGAGTTTGCTTTTTCGACAGCAGCTGCAGATATGACTCGAATTGATTTTGTAACTTTATCAAACATTGCTTTAAGTATATAAGAATCTAAACAGACGCAAAGGAATCTTTTGCGTGGTATGAAGATCTAACTAAAGGACCTGACTCTACATGCGGTATTCCTAAAGACTCTCCTATAAGTTTATAATGCTCAAATTCATCTTCAGGTGCATATCTATCTATTGGTCGATGTTTTGCAGTAGGACGTAAGTACTGTCCAATAGTTACAATATCAACATCTAATTTTGAAATATCTGTTAATACAGATACCACTTCTTCCTTGTTTTCTCCCATGCCAACAATTAAACCTGTTTTTGTTTTTCCTTCAAATCCTTGAGATTTTACATAATGTAATAAAGATAAGGATCTCCCGTAGGATGCAGATGTTCTTATCTCTCTTTGTAGCCTAGGTACTGTTTCAAGATTATGATTGATTACCTCTGGTGAGGCCTCAATTATATTGTTAATCGCTGCTCTATCACCTTTAAAATCAGGTATCAAAACTTCAACATCACAACCGTTATTAAACTTTTTAACTTCTCTTATTGTTTCAGCAAAAAATAATGAACCACCATCGTTTAAATCATCTCTATTAACTGATGTGATTACAGCATGCGAAAGTCCCATAGTATTAATACTTTCAGCAACTCTTTTTGGTTCTTCCCAATCTAAACTTCCAGGTTTTCCAGTTTTTACATCACAAAATCCACACGCCCTAGTGCAAACATCACCCATAATCATAAATGTTGCTGTTCCCATAGACCAACATTCATATATATTGGGACATGATGCCTCTTCACAAACTGTATTTAACTTTTGGTCATTTAATAGATTTTTTAAAGACCTATAATCACTGCCTAAATTAGCTTTAACCTTCATCCATTCAGGTCTTTTTGGTTCATTTGGTAAAACTCCTTTAATGGTTATTGGAATTCCTTTACTAGCGGGTTTAAAAACTCCTTCAGCAACCATTTTGTCAATATTGAACTCTTTTTTTGACTTAAGTTGCTTTGGTGTAAACTGTGAAAATTGCTCATCAATTTCTTTATATTGAAATAACTTTGAGAAATTTTTAGACACTATTTTAGAAACTTCCTGAAAAGAGACTTCATTATTAAAATTTTGAATTGAAGTAATATTTTCTGATTTATTTCCACAAGGGTTAATAAGCTGGAAGCCTTCTAATTTATCAAATATATTTAATGAAAAACCATGGTATGTTGTCCACTTACTAACTTTTATCCCTATCGAAGCAATCTTGCCCTTTTCAGTCCAAACCCCAGTGTCATCTTCTTTAGTAAATGAATCAATAGATAATTCTTTTAGAGAGTCGATTAAAGTGTTCTCAATCAATCTCACAAAAGGAACAACTTTTTTTGGATCTTCAAGTCTAATAATTGGATATCCAATCAACTGACCTTCACCGTGAAAAGTAATATCTCCACCTCTGTCTGTCTCAAAATAATCTATTTTCATTTCTTCTAAATCATCCAGAGAAACAAGCAGATTACCTTCTTTTGATGCTCTTCCTGATGTGATTACATTGTCATGTTCAAGTAACAAAAGATAATCATCATTATCTAAATTATTTGACACAGATTTGTGTAAACCTAGTTGTAAATCATATGCTTCAGAATATGAAATTTTGCCTAGCCACCTAGTATTTAATTTTCTCAAGTTAGTTCAATTCCTGTGACCAGTCGGAGTTTTCTAATTTCTCTCTTATGGAATTTAAGAATAATAATGCGACTGATCCGTCAAAAGCTCTGTGGTCCCACGTCAAACTTAATATTCCCGTATGCCTTATTGCTATGGAGTCAGTGCCGTCTTGTGCCTCAATAACTACTGGTCTTTTTTTAACCGACTCAGTTGACAATATTGCAACGTTTGGCTGATTAATTATTGGGGATGTTAAAAATGAATTGAATGAACCATTATTTGAGATAGTAAATGTACTTCCAGAAACATCATCAAGGTCATAAGATCCTTCTCTTAACTTTTCTGATGTATCAGAAATTTTTCTTGCTAAACCTTTCAAACTAAATGAATCAGCTTCACGAATAGTTCCGACTAATAAACCTTCTTGATTAAGATCAACAGCTATACCTAAATTAATATCGCTGTGAAAACTATGAGTATCCTTATCGAGATCAAAAGAACTGTTTACAACTGGATACTCTCTTAAGGCATAAATTGTAGCTAGAGATATAAAAGGAAGATAAGTTAAAGAAAATCCATTCTCCTCTTTAAATAATTTTTTATGCTTACTTCTAAGAATTTCGACATTTTCATAGTCAACTTCGACAGTAGTCATTACATGAGCAGAAGTCTGTTTTGACATAATCATATTCTCAGCAATTCTTTTTCTTAATCTAGAAATTTCATCACTTGAAGTTTTGGCAGCTTGAACTTGTTTATCTTTTTGTTGCGCTGGTACTTCTTTTTGTTTTTGAACAGGTTTGCTTTCAGAAGTTATAAAGCCCTCAATATCTTTCCTTGTAATCCTTCCACCTGACCCAGTGCCGTTAACTTGCTCAAGATCTATATTATTTTCGGATGCTAATTTTCTAACAACAGGTGACAACTTTAAATTAGTACTTTTAGCAACTGGTGATGGTTTGACATCTTCGACTTTGACTTCTTCGACTTTGACTTCTTCGACTTTGACTTCTTCAACTTCTTTGATAGGCTCAGTGACAGTTTCTATTTCATTCGATGTCTTTTCGCTAATTGAGCTGCTACTTGAATCTCCATCAAGCTCCAAAAGAGATGCACCAACTTCAACGGTCTCTCCTTCTTCAACTAGTAGAGATGTTACTTGGCCAGTAAAAGGAGATGGAACTTCAGTATCAACTTTATCAGTTGATATTTCTAAAATAGGATCATCTTCTTTAACATCATCACCAACCTGAACTAGCCAGCGAAGTACGGTTCCTTCAGTTACTGTTTCACCCAATTGGGGCATAGTTACAATTTGAGTCATAGTTTTATTGTAATTCTTTTATAGCTTTTATGACTTTTTCAGCACTCGGTATAAAAGCGTCCTCAAGCACTGGAGCAAAAGGGATATGAGTATTTGGAGGTGTAACTTTCACAATTGGATTGTCTAAGTTCCAAAAACCTTTTTCAGCTACCATTGATGAAATTTCAGAGGCAACTGATGAGAAAGGAACATCCTCCTGTAAAACACATAAATTTGATGTTTTTTCTACTGATTTAAGAATAATTTCTTCATCAAGTGGAAAAATTGTTCTAATGTCAACAATCTCAACTGAAATTCCTTGGTTTTCTAATTCTTGAGCAGCTTCTTCTGCAACTGATACCATTCCTGACCACGTAACAATTGTTATATCTGAGCCATCTCTAACAATTTTTCCCTTACCAATTTCAACTTCGAAAAGTCCAAGCGGCACATCCATTTTTATATCAGGTTTTCTATAAAGTTTTTTATGCTCTAAATACATAACTGGGTTTGGGTCATTCACAGCAGCCACCAAAAGTCCTTTTGCATCATATGGATTAGATGGTGCGACTACCTTTATTCCAGGATGATGAGCTAACAATGATTCGGGACTTATTGAATGAAACGGACCAGATCTTGTACCAGCTCCTGTTGGACCCCTAACAACCATAGGTACAGCTTTTCCAGCTTTCCAATGATATTTTGCTGCTTCTGTTGTTATCTGATCAAGTGCTGGATATACAAAATCATAAAATTGCAATTCAACTATTGGCTTTTTACCTGCAAGGGCTGCTCCAACTGCTGCTCCTGTAAATCCACCCTCTGAAATTGATGTATCTATAACTCTAAATGGTCCATATTTATCAAAGAGACCTTTTGTGGCTTTGAAAGCACCTTCAAAAACTCCAATATCTTCGCCCATCATAAATACGTTTTCATCATTTTCCATCAACTCGTCTAATCCATTAGTAATTGCTTCAATATAGTTCATTGTTGTTTTACTATCTTCACTATTTTCAATTTTTGGAGTTGTTCTTGAAGCAAAAATATCTGATTCCTCGTTTTTTGGATCTGGATCATCTTGGTTTTTTGCCCAATCTAAGGTTTCTTTTATTTCTGTTTCTAATTCGTCGGTTAAATTTACAAAATGTTCAGTTGTGAATAAACCTTCCTCTAACAGGGCATTCTCAAATCTTGCGATTGGGTCTCTTTTCATCCAAAAATCTCTTACTTCATCGTTTACGTATTCAGCTGGATCATGTCCTGCGTGACCATAATGACGAAAGGTGACTAATTCAATTAGGGAAGGACCATTTCCATTTCTAGCATCTTCACACGAATCATAAATTGCATCTATTACTTCATATATATCATTTCCATCAATAATTTTTGCTGGAATTCCATAGCCTGCAGCTCTGTCTGCTACATTGGGCGTGCCAAATTCAGTATCATTTGGTGACGAGTAAGCAAACTGATTGTTTTGTACAGTAAAAACTACAGGTAAATTAAGCACTGCTGCCATATTGACACTTTCGTGCCAAGTACCTGTTGCTGTAGCTCCTTCACCACAATTTGCAACAGCAACCACTCCAGAACCACTTTGTTGAGATGCTAAAGCCCAACCAACTGCTACAGGTGCTGAGTCAGGGAGCGGAGAAACAACCATCAATGTGCCTTTATCTACAATACCAAAGTGACTATTTCCATCACGTCCCTTAGAAGGACCATCGTTTTTTCCGAAGAAATTTAATGCAATTTCTTTAAGAGTTACACCTTTTTTAATTTGAACACCAAGATCTCGGTGTGTTCCGCCAAATATATCTTTTGAATCCATACCAGCAGCAATACCTGCCATACATGCTTCTTGACCAATTCCTGGATAAACTGCTCCGCTTAACTGTCCACCTTTATACATTTTTAATAGTCTATCTTCAAGTAATCTTTGCGTTTTCATTGATTTGTAGATATCCCACAGAACTTCTTTTGAAAGTGTGGCTGAATAACCTTGTCTTGTTATTTTTTCAATTTGCATATTAATGTAACCCCCTACCGCTTAAACTCATTAATGATTCGCCAATTGCTTCACTCAATGTTGGGTGTGCATGTATGAATTCTGATGCTTCATCAGGAAGCGCTTCCCAGCCAACCATATACATTAATTCATGTACCATTTCACCAGCTGAAGGTCCACATACACTCGCTCCTACAATAGGACCGTTTTCTTCTGAGTAAACTTTTACTAATCCCTGATTTTGATTTTGAATCATAGCTCTACCTATACCAGCGAAACCATGTTGCGATTGATTAATTTTCATGCCAAGCTCTTTTGCTTTATCAGAGTTGAATCCTACTTCAGCAAGTTCTGGCCTAGTGTATACCACATAAGGTATTGCGTTGTA
Source organism: uncultured Candidatus Actinomarina sp. (assembly GCA_902622665.1). Taxonomy (GTDB): domain Bacteria; phylum Actinomycetota; class Acidimicrobiia; order Actinomarinales; family Actinomarinaceae; genus Actinomarina. The sequence goes on along the minus strand of CACNQV010000002.1, from coordinate 25,364 downwards.
ATTTACAGGATTATTTTTGCCTGTTGCGATATGAGTCACTGAACTTACTGCTTCAGCAAAAGCTACATGAGCTAATTGAGGAGTGTCCTCAACAATATCTCCTAAAGCATAAATATTTTCTACCTCTGTTTGTAAAGTTTCTAAGTTAGTTTGTATAAAGCCTTTATTTACTTTAATACCTACTTCCTCAAGTCCAATATTTTGAGTTAAGGGCTCTCTACCTACAGCAACTAATACACAATCAAAGCTTTCACTCTCGCCATCTGAAAAGTTAACTTTTTTGTCATTAATTGAATCTACAGATGTGCCTAATTTAAAATTGACTCCTCTTTTAGAGAGTTGCTTTCTTAATTCACCTGATGTTCTTTTGTCTAGACCAGGTAAAATTTCACTAGCTAATTCAACAACTACAACCTCAGAATCTAAATCGTTTAAGAGACTAGCAAATTCGCAACCAATAGCTCCCGCTCCGATCACACATACTTTTTTTGGTGGTGTCTCCCAATTCAATGCTGTGTCAGATGTGATTACAAATTCATTGTCAATTTCAATATCTGGAAGTGATCTTGGTTTTGATCCAGTTGCTAGAAGAATAAAATCTGATTCAACAAGTATTTCCTCACCATCTGCTTTTTGAACTTGGACATTATTTTTATCCTTAATCGAACCCCAGCCTTCAATTACATTTACCTTTTTGGAATTAAGCAACATGCTGATTCCACCAACAAGCTTATTTACAATTTCATATCTTTTTTCAGCTGTTTTAGCCCAATTAATTGTTTTTTTATTTATATCTATTCCAAATTCATTTGATGTCTCGATTTCGTGATTTAATTCTGCAACATGAAGCCAGTATTTTGCTGGTATACATCCCCTATTTAAACATGTTCCGCCAAGAGTATCGGATTCGACTAATGTGATTTCTAAATTAAAATTGCTTGCGTAAAGTGCAGCAGCGTATCCTGCCGGTCCTCCACCAATGATGGTTAATTTTTTCAAATTACCTCTTTCTGAACAGGGTCTCTATCCAATCGAGATAATAACTACACTTTTACAAGGGGTTCCCAAGAAAAATGATAATAGTTATCGTCACAATTAAATCTACTAAAGTTTGAACAAAGTTCAAAATTAGGATTGTTTTATATTTAAGTAGAATGTAACTATGCAAACAAGACATTTAATTATTGCATCTCTTTTGACAGGTTTATTAATACTTGCAGCTTTCGGTGCTTGGCTATTGACTTTTTAGAATTGGTAAACTTTAATCTACAACAAGGAATCATACATATACCAATGGAGCTTCCATGGAACTCTCCTGGATTTGTGAATGTTTATTTCATTGAAGACAATGACGGATATGTAATGATTGATTGCGGAGTTAACGGAAACGAATATCAAAAATTATTAGAAACCAAAATGGATTCATTTGGTTTGTCATATGAAAATGTAAAGTTATTAATTGGTACGCATATGCATTCTGATCATATAGGCCTGTCTTCAGCATTAAGAAGCAATGATATACCATTTGCACTCTATAAAAATTCTGTAGATTTTATAGACGGCTATAACGACTGGTCAATTAGATTTAAAAAGCTTAGAGAATTTGCTAAAAAAGAAGGTGCACCAAAAAGTTTTTTAAATGACCTTGACCAAATAGAAACTCCAACATACGCGGGAAAAATATCAAAACCTGACGTTTTGCTTGAAGAAGGAAGTATAAAAAACGTTAATAGAAATATTGAAATTATATTCACTCCTGGACATGATAGAACAGAAATCTCTATCCTTGATAATCCATCCAAAATATTATTTTCAGGTGATCATATTCTTCCAAAAATTACTCCCTTTATTCCCGTAGAAGACGCTAGAGATGACATGCTTGAAAAATATACTTCTTCACTGAACAAGGTTTACAATCTTGAACAAAAGTTAATTGCTCCTGGTCATGGAAATTTAATTGAAAAACCCTATTCACGTATTGAACAAATGCAACTTCATCACAAAAAAAGATCTGATAAAATAGTCGATTTGATTGGTGACTCAAAATTTTCGGGCTGGGAGATTGTGAATTTACTTTTTCCAAGAAAACTTGATGAACTTAACCTAAGGCTTGCATTTCAAGAGACTATGGCTCATTTAATTTATTTGGAAAACAAGGGTGTGATTAAGCACGTGTTGAATTCAAATAAAAATTACTGGCAAAAAGTTAAGCTGGTTTAAAACCTCTATTTTTTGCTTCATCAATATTATCCGGAGAAAATGATTGAATAAGATTTAATTTTATGTAATCAATTTTGCTAGTCAAAGTAATTAATTTCTCAAATTGCTCTTCACTGTCGCAATCATAAACTTTCATATTTTTTCTATATCCGACATACCTAAAATTTTCGAATCTATCTAGTCTTTTCAATTTAAAGGTTAAGTAGTTGTGCTATTTTATCTCTTGCTAGTTTGGGCGTTCCTAATAAGAGTGAATCAGACTTTGCTTTTTTAAAATATAAATGTGCTGGATGTTCCCATGTAAAACCAATTCCACCATGAACTTGAATATTGTCTCCTGCAATTTTATTAAAAACTTCAGAACAATATGATTTGGCAAGCATTGAACTCATTTCAGTCTCAACATCATCTGAATAATCAATTCTTACAGCGCTATAGGCAACAGATTTTGCACTTTCTAAATGCATAAGCATATTTGCACAAATATGTTGAATTGCTTGAAAAGATCCAATCGGTCTTCCAAATTGTATCCTTTCTTTTGCATACTGAGTAGACATGTCTAAACATGCTTGTGATGCACCGACTTGCTCCATTGCTAAATAACCAAGTGCAATATTTTTAACTTTATTCCATTCAGACAACTCTGAGTCTAATTCAATTAAAACAGCATCGCTGCTTAATGAAACATCTGACATATTAACTTCACACATTGGTCGTGTTTGATCTAGAGAAGTAGTTTCTTTAATTGTTACGCCGTCAGCATTGGTTGAAACTAAGACAAACTTACAACCATCTTCATCTTTTGCTAAAACTGCAATGTAGTCTGAAACATCTCCGAACATAACATATTTTTTATTTCCATTAAGAATATAACCAGATTCAACAGTTGTTAAATGTGTGTTTATTGTCTCTTGATTAATTTCATATTTATCACTTTCGTATACAGCAAAAGTTCCTATTTTTTCACCACTTATAATTTCAGGTAGTAACTCACCTTTTTTTTCTTTTTTTGAATTTATTAATATGTGCTTGAAGACGACACCAGAGCTAAATATCGGAATTATTGGCATATAGTAGCCAAGAACCTCGGAGAGAATAGCTGTATCAGTGTTAGAAAAACCAAGTCCACCGTCTTCTTCAGGTACATCTAAAGCTAACCAGCCCTGGTCGATGACTAAATCCCATACTTTTTTATCAATTCTGCAGTTATCATCAACTTTTTGGATTGTCTCTAGAAGATCAATATTTTCTTTTAGAAGTTTATTTGAATTTTCTTTAATTTCATTTTGAAGATCTGTTAATGTAAATTGCATTATCTAATTGTAATTTTTATTTTTTATTTCGCTAATCATATTTAACTTGTTTCAAATCATAATTAACATAGATGTTATGTTAGAAATTAAAAATTTACATGCAGAAGTTGAAGGTGCTGAAATTTTAAAAGGTGTTGACTTAATAATTAATCCTGGTGAAGTACACGCAATTATGGGACCTAATGGTTCCGGTAAATCTACTTTGGCAAATGTAGTTATGGGAAATCCAGTTTATGAGGTTACTGAAGGATCTGTAATATTTGAGGGTGAGGATATTACTGAAGAGCCAGTAGACAATAGAGCAAAATTGGGTATGTTTCTCGCATTTCAATATCCAGAATCAATTCCAGGAGTAACAATAGTAAATATGCTTAAAACAGCCCTCACTAATATTGAAGAAACTGAATATACGACACTTGAACTCCGATTAAAAGTTGCCGAAGCAATGGAACAGCTTGGCTTGTCTGCAGATTTTGCTGATAGATATTTAAATGAGGGATTTTCTGGTGGAGAAAGAAAAAGAAATGAAATTCTTCAACTAGCTGTACTCAATCCAAAGCTTGCGGTATTAGATGAAACTGATTCTGGATTAGATGTAGATGGATTAAAAGTTGTGGGCGAGGGTGTAAGTAAATTAAAAACAGATGATAAAGGTTATTTGGTAGTAACCCATTATCAGAGACTTTTAGAGTATATTAAACCTGACTTCGTACATGTTTTTGTAAATGGAGCAATTGTTGAATCCGGTGGAGTGGAATTGTCCGAAAAACTTGAAAAAGAAGGATATGAATCATACCTATGATAAAAGTAAGTGATTTAAAAAAAGATTTTCCAATATTTGATAGAGAAATCAATGGAAATAGATTAACTTATTTAGACTCAGGCGCAACGTCTCAAAAACCAAACTTGGTTATTAATGAAATGTCAAATGTATATACAAATATTAACGCAAATGTTCATAGAGGCACCTATGTCCTCTCATCAGAGACAACTGCAAAATATGAAGACGTTAGAAACAAATTTAAAGAATTTATAAATGCTTATTCCTCAGATGAAATAATTTTTACAAAAGGTTGTACTGAAGGATTTAATTTTTTGGCAAATTCTATTTGCAAAGATCTAAGTCCAGGAGATGAAATCATTCTTTCTGAAATTGAACATCATGCAAATATAATTCCATGGCAAATGGCTGCTGATAAATACAATTTAAAAATCAAATACATCAATATAACTGAATCATTTGATTTAGATATTGATCATTTTGAAAGTCTTCTTAATTCAAAAACAAAAGTAGTTTCTATAGTTGGAGAATCTAACATGTCTGGAATGCTGCCAGACATTAAAAAACTGAATTCACTAATAAAAGAAAAAACAGATGCCATATATATTGTCGATGGTGCCCAATTAGTTCCACATAGAAAAATTGATGTTCAAGATCTAGGAATTGATTTTATTTGTGTTTCAGGACATAAAATGTTGGGCCCAACTGGGATTGGTGTTGTTTGGGGAAGAAAAAAATTATTAGAGAAATTAGACCCGGTTTATGGTGGTGGAGATATGATTGAAGAAGTTTTTTATGAAAGTGCGACATGGGCTCCAATTCCACATAAGTTTGAAGCCGGCACACCTCCATATGTTGAAGCGATTGGCTTAGGAGCTGCAGTTGATTATTTAACTAAATTAGATATGAAAAATGTTGAAAAACACTCTGATGAGTTAAGAATTTATGCAAAAAATAAATTAGAAAGTATTGATGGTTTAAATGTTGTTCATACAAGCTCTGATATTGCTGGCTGTACTTTTGCAATGAGCGTTGAAGGAGTTCATGCCACAGATGTTTCTTTAATGTTAGATACATTTGGAGTTGCAGTTCGTGCAGGGCACCACTGTGTTCAACCATTCCATAGAAAATTAAATCTTGATGCTACTTTTAGAGCTACTGGCTACATTTATAATGATGAAGAAGACTTTGATATATTGTCTAATGCAATCAAAGAAAGTATAAAATTATTAACTTAATATGAGTATTCAAGAAAAAGTTGACGATTACAAAAAAATGCTTGCTTTGTTTCCAAATGCTCAAGAAAAATATCAGTACTTAATTGAACAAGCAAAAAATAGCGAGGATTTTCCCGAGGAACTTAGAATTGATGAATTCAAAGTTAATGGATGTCAAAGTCAAGTTTGGTTAGTTCCTGAAGAGAAAGATGATAAATTATTTTTTAAAAGTGATTCTGATGCATTAATTGCAAAAGGGCTTGTCACCTTAATAGCTTCCATTTACTCCAATGAAGCACCAGGTGATATCGCTAATTCAAACATTGATCTCATGGAAGAATTTGATCTTGGTGTGATTTTAAGTCCTGCAAGAAGAAATGGTGCTTTTAGTATGTTGAAAACGATTAAGGAAGTTTCCCAGAAATTAGCTGATTGAGCCTTCCCACCAATTTTCATGAGGGAAAAATATCCATATCGGTGAAGTGTCTTTAGCTACATCTCTTGTGTAATAATGGGGTTCAAAATCACATTCGTTATTCCACCATAATGTTGAAAATCGTACGTCGCACTCATGATTAATATTTTCTTTAATGTAATTCGATAAGCGTTCAAAGGTTTCTCCACTGTCACATATGTCATCAACAATTAAAACTTTTGAATCATTTGATTTTGGAAGATAATTTTCCCAATGTGGAAAATCTCTTGTAGATGCATGAACTGGCTTAAAAGGAATATTTAGTTTGTGAGATATCATTACTCCTGGAATTAACCCACCCCTGCTGATTCCTACAATAACATCTGGTGTGAAATCATCTGCAGCAATTTTTTCACAAATTAATTCTGTGTCTTTAATTTGCTCTTCCCAGGTATAAATTAATTTTTCCATTTACGTAAGTGCTAATTTTATCAAATAATGGCAAGTCCACAGAAAAATATTTAATAAATTTTTAACTGCAAATTAAATAACCTAGCTTGAGCTTGTTCTATACTTATCCTATGAAAAGGAGGTAAGGATGCGAAGAAGTTGGGCGGTAGGCCTGCTTATTATCAGTATTCTTGCTATGGCCTGTGGGGGAGCCACAGACGTAGATGATTACAAAGCTGCATTTGTGTATGTAGGTCCAGCAGACGATGGTGGCTGGTCGCAAGCACATGATGTAGGTAGACAATATCTCGTAGAGCAAACTGGAATCGAAACAGCTTATACGGAGCTTGTTCCGGAGGACGCTACAGAATTCAGAACAGTTGCTGAAGCTTATATTGAACAAGGTTATAATATAATTTTTGGCACAACTTTCGGTTATTTAGATGCAATGGCTGAAATGGCAGAGGAATATCCAGATGTCATTTTCTTGCATTGCTCCGGTTATCTTAAAAATGATACAAACTTTGGAAATTATTTCGGAAAAATGTATCAACCAAGATATCTTTCTGGCTTAGCTGCTGGATCAATGACAGAATCAAACAAAATAGGTTATGTCGCAGCATTCCCTATACCTGAAGTTATTAGAGGCATTAATGCTTTTGCAACAGGTGTAAAAGAAGTAAACCCAGATGCAACTGTTGAAGTTGTTTGGACATTTACTTGGTTTGGCCCTGAAGCTGAAACACAAGCAGCAAATGCTTTGCTTGAAACTGGAGTTGATGTACTTGCACAACACCAAGATTCACCATCAACAGGTATCGCGGCAGAAGCAGCTGGTGCCAAATGGATTTCTTACAATACTGCATATGGACAAGATGCTGCTCCTGGAGCCTTCGTAACAGCACCTGTCTGGGACTGGGGTCCGTACTATGTTGAAGTAGTTAATTCTATTGTAAATGATGAGTTTGTTGCAGAAGCATATTGGGGTGGTATGGATACAGGATTAATCTCTTTATATGAGCTTACTTCTGATGTCCCATCTGAGACTGCTAGTTTAATCTCTCAAAGAACTGATGAGATAATTGGTGGTTCATTTGACCCTCCTATTGTGGAAGATGAATTTATCGACAATGTTATTGGCACAGTAAATCCATAACATGTTTTTTCTTAAGCACTCCAGCAATGCTGGAGTGCTTAATTACTTTAGTATATGAGTTCTCCAATTCTTGAAGTTAAAAATGTTTCTAAAACATTTGGAAACGTTAAAGCACTTGATAGTGTAGATTTCTCCTTGCAAAAAGGTATTATACACGGACTACTTGGTGAAAATGGTGCTGGTAAATCTTCTTTAATGAATGTTTTGTCTGGAATTTACCTTCCAGAAAGCGGAACAATAGAAATCAAAAACCAAAAAATACAAAAATTGAACCCTGATATAGCATCGTCTCTTGGGGTTGGAATGGTACATCAAGAATTTAGGCTTATAGAAAGTTTCACAATAAAAGATAACCTGACTCTTTCTAAGGCAAATATATTTTCTGAAAATTTTGATGAGGCATATAAAAAATATTCGGAAATATTTAGTTTGAACTCAAATTTTTTAACTCCTATTAATGAACTTTCTGTAGGTGAAAAACAAAAGGTAGAGATAATGAAATTAATTTTTAAAAATAGTGAAATTATGCTTCTAGATGAACCTACTGCAGTTCTGACTCCGCAGGAAACATTACAGCTTAAAGAATCTTTAGATAAACTCTCTCAAGAAGATCAAAAAACTATTGTTTTAATTACTCATAAATTAAAAGAGATAAAAGATTTTACTGAAAGAATATTTGTAATGAAAAACGGAAAAATGGTTGCAAAAAACTTAGAAACAAAAAAGGTAACTGATAAGGAACTAATTGAATTGATGATGGGCGAAGTTAAAACTTCTAATTTCAATAAAGATAATAAAAAAGGTGGCGTGAAATTAAAAGTAGAAGACATATCACTTACAAACGAGGAACAACTTAAATCACTCGATGATATATCTTTTTCAATTCAATCAGGAGAGATTCTAGGTGTAGCTGGTGTGTCTGGTAACGGTCAGGTAGAACTGGCAAATGTAATTTGTGGAATTGAAAAAGAATTTCAAGGAAGAGTTTTAATTAACTCTCAAGATGTTTCAAAAAAAGGTGTTAAATCTAGAAAAAAGCTAAGCCTTTCATATATTCCTGAAAATAGACTTGGTGTAGGTCTAGCTCCAGGTGTATCAGTTTTAGATAATTCGGCTATAAAAGAATATTTTAAGGCAAGCTATGGTCCTCATTTATCAAAAGGAAAAATGCTGGGTTACCTAAATGATTTAATTAAGCAATTTGCTATCAAAGCTCCTGATGTAAAAGCAGAAATTTCTACTCTTTCAGGTGGAAATATGCAAAAGCTTTTAATGGGTCGAGAATTAATTTCAAATCCTGAAGTAATAGTTGCTGCCCAGCCAACAAGAGGGTTGGATGTTAGTGCTGTTGAAGCAATTCATAAATTGATAATTAACCAAAGAGACAAAGGCTCAGCTGTTCTATTGATTTCAGAAGATCTTGATGAGCTTTTTAAACTTAGCGACAGAATTATTGTTCTTTATGAAGGCAAAATAGTAAAAGAAGTCGATATCAATTCAGCAACAATTGAGACAATAGGCTTTGCAATGGCTGGTATAAATGAATAAATTTATTCTTTCTAAAAAACTTTACAGAAATGAACTAGCGACTTTTTACTCTTTCTTAATAGGATTTTTGATTGCTCTTGCTGTGGGATCTTTAATATTATTTATACAAGAAAAAAATCCATTTGATGTTTTTTCCTTAATGCTTAAATTATCTATTGGCAGTGTAAATAGTCTTAGTAACTCACTCAATAAAGCAATACCTCTTATATTGGCTGGGCTAGGCATTTCAATAATTAACTCTGTAAAACTTTGGAACATTGGAGCTGAAGGTCAGATTTTCATGGGAGCTATTGCTCTAAATTTTGTTTACATAAATACATCAATAAATAATTCACAAATTTATATTTTTCTTCTTTTAGTTTCCGGATTTTTAGGAGGTGCTTTTTGTATTCTTTTCCCTGCAGTTGCAAAAGTTTTATTTGGTGTGAATGAAATTATTACAACCCTTCTAACAAATTATATTGTCTTTGGGCTAACTATTTATTTAATAAATGGTGCTTGGAAAGATCCTGCTTCTTTAAATTTTCCTGCAGCAGCTTATGTTAGTGAGTCTGTTTATTTACCAACTGTTATAGGAAAATTAAGCTCTGGATTTTTAATTTGCATACTTTTCACATTGATAGCTTATTACATTAAAGACAAATCAGTATTTGGATATGAAATGAGAATAGCTGGTGGGTCAGCATTGACTGCTATTTATGCTGGTATTAATGCAAAACAAAAAGCATTTTTTGCTATGTTAATTGGTGGTGGTTTTGCTGGACTAGCTGGAGCAATCGAATTGTTAAGCCAAACACACAGAGTATCAACTGGAATTTCACAGGGGTTTGGTTATACAGCTATTATTGTTGCAGCTATCACTGGAATGAGGCCTGTTGGTATATTCTTAGTAGGTTGTCTATTTGGAGCTTTAACTATTGGAGGTTCTGTAATACAAACTATTGGAGTTAGTTCTTATATTGCTGAAATAATTCAGGCAACTACTCTTTTTGGAGCTCTAATAGCTCAATTCTTTTTTTCTTATGAAATTTTAAAAAAGAGTGAAAATGATTGATGTACAGTTAATAGGGTTGTTGAATGCCACATTGCAAGCTGCAACACTATTGTTTATTGCTGCTCTAGGAGAACTCATCACAGAAAAGTCAGGAATTTTAAACCTAGGGGTAGAGGGAATGATATCAGTTGGTGCTGTTTCAGGTTTTATTACTGCTATTAATACAGAAAATTTATTTTTGGCAGTAATTGTTGGTGTTCTAAGCGCATCAGCATTTTCATCAATACACGCATTTGTTACTGTTGTTCTCAAACAAGACCAAACAGTGTCTGGATTAATTTTGACTATTCTTGGTCTTTCTCTTTCTTCTCTGATTGGTAAGCCCTATGTTGGAAAAAAATTAGAAGTCAAACTTGAAAGCCTTATTGATATTGAAGAACCATTAAATATTTTTCAAGTACTGCTCAATCAAAATCTTATCTTTTACATTGCTATTTTGCTTATGATTTTTACTGCTTACGTTTTAAAGAAAACAATGTTCGGAAGAAGAATAGAGGCAATAGGTGAGGATTTAAAATCTGCAGACTCTATGGGCTTAAAAATTGCAAAAACACAATTTATAGCTACTTGTGTTGGTGGAGCTTTTGCTGGTCTTTCTGGCGTCTATCTTACTCTGAGCTATGTTCCGTATTGGACCGATGGTATGACTTCTGGACGTGGGTGGATTGCATTGGCATTAGTAATTTTTGGAGGATGGAAGCCATATAGAACTGCATTTGGAGCTTTACTATTTGGCTTTCTTGAGGCGTTAGGTCCACGTTTACAAACGTATGGATTTGAGATGAGTCCATACATTGTCAAAATTACACCTTACATAATTACTATTCTTGTGTTAGTTTTCTTAACAATTATAAAAAATGGAAATACTGGTGCTCCAAAAAATATTGGAATTCCATTCTTTAGAGAAAATAGATAGTTGATTTGAAGACATTTGGCGAAATTAATTTAACCCTCTAATTTACTAATTCTCCTTAAATATCTCTCTTCATTGATTAATTTAGCTTCTAAAAAACTTCTGACAATATCGATTACATTCTCTTCATTAATAATATTTGCACCTAAACACAAAACATTAACATCATTATGTTCAACGCTTTGTATCGCAGTCTCTTTATCAACTACATTTGAAGCTCTTATTCCTAAAATTTTATTTGCAGCAATTGACATACCTACACCACTTCCACAAATCAATAATCCTCTAAAGGATTCATTATTGACCACAAAATTACAGGCTTCTTTTGCAAAGTCTGGAAAGTCGCAACTCTCATCACTATTAGTCCCAAAATCATTAATGTTAATTTCACTTTTAAGATTATTAACAATATAGTTTTTTAGTCTGTATCCAACATGATCAGATGCAATTGCCAAATTTTTAATCATTAAATTAATTTTTCTATATTTAAAATCTCATCAATTTGTTCATTTGAGATCAAGTTTTTCTCAATTAAAACATCTTTAATAGTTTTGTTTTGTGACATTGCTTCTTTTGCAACTTCAGCAGCTTTATCGTAGCCAAGTACAGGCACAAGAGCAGTTACTAAAATTGAATTTTTTTGGATATTTTTTTCTAACTTTTCTGTATTTGCTTCAAGTTGACTAATTAATTTTTGATCAAATACAGCAGTACCAGAAGTTAATAATTCAATACTTTCGAGTAAGCTATGGGCCATTACAGGCAACATTGTATTTAACTCAAAATTGCCCTGGGATGAAGAAAAAGTAATAGTGTGGTCATTGCCAATCACTTGAGCAGAAACTTGCATCATCATTTCTGGTATTACAGGATTAACTTTACCTGGCATAATTGAGGAGCCTGGTTGTAATGCAGGTATTTTAAGTTCATTTAGCCCTGAAACAGGTCCACTACCCATCCATCTAATATCATTAGCAATTTTAAAAATTGAAACGGCATAAGCCTTCAAGCACCCTGATAGATGTACAATTTCTTCTCTAGATCCTTGGCGAGTGAAATGATTTTCAACTTCAGTAAATTTAATACCTAATGAATTTGAAATCTCTTTTGATACATCGCTACCAAAATTATCAGGTGCATTAATACCAGTGCCGACTGCTGTACCACCAATTGCCAATTTACTTGCATTAGGTAACGAAGCTTTAATATCTTGCAGTCTTTCGGTTAAAAGTGCAGCATAACCATTAAATTCTTGTCCTAGTGAAACAGGAGTTGCATCCATGAGATGTGTTCTGCCGTTTTTGTAGACCTTTTCCCACTTCTTCGCCTTAGATTCAAAAGATGAAATTAAATTTTCTATAGATGGAATAAAGTTTTCTACAATATCTGTAACTGCTGCAATATTTGTTGCTGTAGGAATAACATCGTTTGAGGATTGACTCATATTAACATGGTCGTTTGGATGAATTGCCTCATTTAAACTCTCTGAAGCAATTTTTGCAATTATTTCATTAGCATTCATATTCGTCGAAGTACCTGAACCAGTTTGAAATATATCAACTACAAAGTCAGTATCATGCTCACCATTAACTACTTGTTGTGATGCATTAATAATAGAATCAGCAACTTTCTTTTCTAATAACTTATTCTTTAAATTAACTTCAGCACAAGCTTTTTTAATCTCCCCTAAAGCTTTAATGAATGATCTTGAAAACCTTAGGTTTGAAATCGGAAAATTTTCTACTGCCCTAGCTGTAGAAGCTCCATATTTTGCTTCAGTTGGAACTTGAAACTCTCCCATGGAGTCTTTTTCAGTTCTAAATTCTTGTGTCATTTACTGTTCCTAATATTGAGTGTATCCACCAGAATCGACTTCTTCAATAAGTTCTTTAGTTCCTGTCTTTACAATTTCACCATTTACTACAATATGGACCTTGTCTACATCTAAGTAGTTTAAAATCCTACTGTAATGAGTAACAATAAGGTATGACGTTGTGTCATTTCTATTTTCATTAATCAACTCTGCAACAGATTTTATAGCGTCAATATCTAGTCCTGAATCTATTTCATCTAGTAACGCTACCTTTGGATTTTTGAGTGCTAATTGAAAAAGCTCACACCTCTTTTTTTCCCCACCGGACAAATCTACATTTACTTCACGATCAAGAAATTCTTCTACTTTAAAACTGTCAGCAAGTCTAATAATTTTATCTTCAGATAAGTCTGGATTTATAATTTTAGAAAATTCGAGAAGTGTTACTCCAGGCAGACCAACAGGATATTGAAAAGACTGAAAAACTCCCATGTCTGATCTTTCGTTTTGTTGTTTTTTACTTATTTCTTCTTCATCAATAAAAATAGATCCTTTGCTTTTATAGTCTTTATTTCCCATTACAACATGGCATAGTGTTGATTTTCCTGAACCATTGGGACCCATTACTGCATGTAGTTCACCAGGCTTAATTTCTAGATCAACTCCCTTAAGGATTTCTACTTCACCTATTGACGCTTTTAAATTTTCAATTTTAAGCATTAGTACCCATTTCTACATAAATATAACCATCAATTATTTCAGTTTTATAGGTATTAACACTCTTTGTAGCAGGAAATGTAACAGCTTCACCAGTTTTTAAATCAAACTCAGCCCCATGAAGAGGGCATTCAACTCTGCAATCATATACTTCCCCTTCAGATAAGCTGGCTTCAGCATGAGAACACATATCATCAATGGCATAAAATTGCCCTTCACAATTAAATAAAGCAATCTGATGAGTATTAATTTCAAATAACGCTGACGAGTTTTCAGCAATATCTTCACTTTTTATTGTTTTTACTTTTTCCAATTTAGTTACTTTCGATTATATTCATGTATTTTTTTTCAATAATATTAGAAACTTTGTCATGAATAATTTCCCACTTAGAATCATTTATTACTTCATTAAAGAAGCCTTTTATAAGTAATTTATCAGCGTCAACTTTTTCAATACCTCTAGCCATAACATAGTGATAAACACTTTCTTCAATTGGGCCTACTGAAGAACCATGACTGCAAATTACATCATCACATAATATTTCTAGATTTGGCACAGATTGAGCAGTAGCTTCTTCGCTGAGTAGTATATTTCTGTTTTCTTGATGAGATTCTGTTTTTTCTGCTCCCTCAGCTATGTGTATTGTTCCAGTAAATATTGAACTACTTTCGTCACCTAATACACCTTTTGTAATCATATTTGATGATGTATTTTTGCCCAGGTGATTTACAAATACTCTATTATCATGAATCTGCTTTTCTTCGCCAAAATAAATTCCATCTAAACTAAATTCTGAACCATTACCTAAAAGATCTATATCCATTCTTGAACGAGATAATTCTGCTCCTGTGCTTATGTTATGAATAGTTAAATTTGAGTCTTTTTCCAGCTGGGCATATAAAGAATTTACGATATTGACATTTTTTTGAGAAGTTACAGAAAGTATTATTTCTAAATTTGAATTGTCATTTAATAAAATTTCAATAATTGGATAAATATTTCCATTGACTAATTCGTCAAAATTTAAAAATAGTTTTCCAGATTTGTTTTTATTAACTTTTATTCCAATATAGGGAATCGCATTATCATTAGATTGAAAATTTACTGAAAAATATTGCTCACTATCATCAGTTATATTTAATTGAAAACCACCCGTTACTTTTTCAAATTGTTCAATATTAAATTTGTCAAAAGGTCTTTTAATTGATTCCTTAATAAGTGGTTCTTTAACTGAGCTAATATCAGCAACTTCAAGATGTTTATGCTTTGAATTTAATTCATAATTAAAACAATTTGTGTCAATATCAAATTTTTTGGACGCCTGTATATCACTAGACTTTCCAATTTCAATATCATTAAGTTCAAATATCTTTTTTCCAAGATATTTCCAGTCTTCGTCTTTAGTAGAAATATTGTTGAAATCTTTAGATGAAAGTGATTTAAAATTTTTTTCAAATAGCTTATTATGCAATTTTTTACCTATTCATTAACCAACGGCGCCAGCTTCAATCATGTTTAATTCAATCAGTTGATTAAATTCCATGGCATACTCCATCGGTAACGTTTTAGTAAATTCCTCAACAAATCCTGCAACTATCATAGAAGTTGCTTCAGATTCAGAAAGACCTCTGCTCATAAGATAGAATAGCTGATCTTCTCCTACTTTTGAAACTGTTGCCTCGTGACCTATAACTGCTGATGCTTCTTCAATCTCCATATAAGGATAAGTATCTGATCTTGATTCATCATCAAGTATCAAAGCGTCACATCTTACAAAACTTTTTGCTGTTTCTGAACCATCTTCAACTCTGACTAATCCTCTGTATGCACCTCTTCCACCACCTTTGGAAACTGATTTTGATGTTATCAAAGAAGTTGTATCAGGAGCAAGATGAACCATTTTTGCTCCTGTATCTTGATGTTGCCCTGAATTTGCAAAGGCTACAGATAAAACTTCACCATGAGCACCCGGTTCCATTAAATAAACGGAAGGATATTTAACTGTTAAACCTGAACCAAGATTTGCATCAATCCATTCCATTGTTGCATTTCCATAAGCCTGTGCTCTTTTTGTGACCAAGTTATAAACATCATTAGACCAGTTTTGAATTGTTGTGTATCTACAAGTTCCAGATGCTTTAACAACTATCTCTACAACTGCGGAATGTAAAGCATCAGTTGTATAAACGGGTGCTGAACATCCTTCAATATAATGTACAGAAGCTCCTTCATCTACAAGAATTAAAGTTCTCTCAAATTGACCCATATTTTCTGCATTAATTCTAAAATATGCCTGCAAAGGATCTTCGACATGTACACCTTTTGGAACATAAATAAAGGATCCGCCTGACCAAACAGCTGAGTTTAATGCAGCAAATTTATTGTCTCCTGGAGGAATAACCGACCCAAAATATTCTTTAACTAATTCTGGATATTCTCTAACTGCTGTATCCATATCGCAAAACAATACGCCTAATTTTTCTAAGTCTTCTCTATTTTTGTGATAAACAACTTCACTCTCATATTGTGCAGTAACTCCAGCAAGATAGGTTCTTTCAGCCTCAGGTATGCCAAGTTTTTCATAAGTTTGTTTTATTTCTTCTGGTACTTCATCCCATGAATCAGTTTGATCTTTAGTAGGTTTTATGTAGTAATAAATATCATCAAAATCTAATTGACTTAATTTATCCTTCGCAACCCATTCTGGCATTGGCTTATCAAGGAATCTTTTATAAGCTTTAAGCCTAAAATCAAGCATCCATTCAGGTTCTTCTTTAATTTCAGACATTTTTCGAATTATGTCTTCATTTAAACCTTTTTCCGGTTTAAATACATTTTTTTCAGGGTCAGACCACCCCAAAGAATACTTACCTATATCAATATCTACATTTGCCATACTTTTATATTAATAATGTGCCTGTTCAATCATAAAAAGTATTGATTTAATTTATTTTTTATTATTAGTTATTCTTTCTATATGCCTGCTATATTTATTAATCCAAATACAGAAGAACATATCAACTTATTAGCCCAATTAAAGCAACAAAATCAAGACTTGAGAGTATTTGTTTCTGATAAAAAGGAAAAAGATTATATAGAAAAATTACCAGGTAAAAAAGCAATTGGTGATATTTATGATGATTCACATATTTACACAGCGTCTGAAGGTGCTTTTTGTGGAATATTTTATGAGGGATCTGATAAATCATTAAGAGATGTGTTTATTAAGTCAATTAAGCAATCTTCATTAAAAAGAATTCTTTGGATATCTTTTATAAATGAGACAAATGAAATTACAAATATTGAAAATTTAATATACATACTTTGTAAATCAGACACAAATTACGAAGACACCATCCTTCGTCTTGAAGAGGTTGATGATACTGAAGAGAAATTTATAGACCTATCTTAAAATTTAGATTTTAGAATACTATATCTAAAAGCAGTAAAATTCTTTTATGAAGAAAAAGTCTTTTTTTAAATCTGGATCTGGATCTCGAAAGGCATTTGTCTCTACGTTTCAGGATAAAAAAGAGCTGGTTGAAGTTTTAAATACAAATAATAATTCAGATATAAAGGACACAATATTTCACAAAAGTTCTGAAAATATGGAAGAACTAAAAAATAATTCTGTCAGTCTAACTGTTACGTCACCTCCATACAATATAGGAAAAGATAGCGACCTAGATTTAACTGATGAACAGTATTGGTTGATGATGGAAAAAGTCTTTACAGAAACTTACAGAGTTACGCAATCTGGTGGAAGAATTGTTGTCAATGTTGCTAATTTAGGAAGGAAGCCGTACATACCATTCTCTAAATATTTTACAGAATTATTAATTGATTTAGGTTTCATTATGCGTGGAGAAATAATATGGCAAAAGTCAAAAGGAGCCAATGCTAATTTTGCATGGGGAAGTTGGCTTTCTGCATCCAATCCAGTGATAAGAGATATTCATGAATACTGCTTGGTTTTCTCTAAGGATACTTTTAAAAAACCTTCAAAAGGAGAGTCTTCTTTAGAAAAAGAAGAATTTATGGAATCCACACTTTCTGTATGGAATATTAATGCAGCAAGAGCCAAAAAAATTGGACACCCCGCCCCATTTCCTGTAGACCTTCCGTATAAATTTATAAACCTTTATACATATAAAAATGATCTAGTTCTTGACCCCTTTATTGGCAGTGGCACTACTGCTATTGCAGCAAAAAAATTAAACCGTAATTATGTTGGTTATGAAATTGAAAAAGAATATATAAAAGTTGCAAATAATAGACTAAAAAATGAGGTTAATTGACTAAATTCCAGGCAGAAAATAGTTGTTGATATATTTTGTTATTTTCAAGTAAGGTTTTATGATTGTCAAAACCAACCAATTTTCCTTCACTCATGACAAGTATTTTTTCTGCATTTAATATAGTTTCAAGTCTGTGAGCAATTACTACCGAAGTTTGATAAGCAAGCAAGGTATCTGTTGCTTCTAAAATAGAACTTTCTGATTCAATATCTAGATTGGCAGTTGCCTCATCAAAAACAATTATTTGTCTTTTTGCAAGTACAGCCCTTAGTAAAGCTATAAACTGTCTCTCACCAGCTGAAACATTAGCCCCTCTCTCGCCTACATCCTGGTTGAAACCGTTTTCATATCTATCGAACCAATCAATAAGTCCAATACTGCGAAGCTCACTTTCTAAATCTATTTTATTAGGGCTAGAGTAAACTAAATTTTCTCTAATTGAACCCCTAAATAAAAAGCTTTCTTGAGGAACATATGCAATATTTTTACGTGCCCATTTTTGTGATATATCTTGTGACGATTCCCCATAAAATTTTACATCTCCTTTTGAAGGAAGATAAAACCTTAATATCAATTTTGCAATAGTACTTTTCCCTGCGCCTGTTTCGCCAACAATAGCTATTTTTTCTCCCTTATCAATTGAGAAAGATACATCATGCAAAACAGTTTCTCTACCGTAAGAAAAATTTACATTATCAAACTCAATTATTTTATCAGTATCTTCTTCTGGAGATAGAGTTCCGGTGTTACTTAAAATTGGTTCTTCATCGAGGATTGAAAACACTTTTTTCATTGATGAACCTGCGGACCTCAATAAATCATAATTAAAAGAAAGTTGTATAAGTGGATCAAAAAAATAGTTTAGATAAAATAAAAGCGCTACTAACTCTCCGACTGACAAAGTGCCATTCTTTATCCTTGAGGCTCCAAACCAAATAACAACAGCGATAGATGTAACCCTTGTTATCTCTAAAAAAGGAAAATATATAGCAATATTTTTAGCTGACTGCATGTTTGCTTTTAGGTGTTCGTTATTAACTTCCTTAAACCGCTTAAATTGCTTAGTTTCATCTGAGTATGCTTGAATAATTCTTACTCCAGATATTCCTTCTTGGAGAGATGATAATACCTGACCAATCCATTCTCGAACAGACCAATATGTTCTATCTGCATGATTTCTGAATATTTTTGTAGCAATTCCTAACAATGGAAGAATTAAGAATGAAAGTAATGACAATTGTATATCAACTAAAAAGACAGCAATTGTAGCTCCAAATATAGTGAGTAAGGATGTCAAAATACTACTTGCTCCTTCTCTCGCAAACTCATTTAAACTTTGCATGTCGGAGGTCATTCTTGCAACCAATACACCTGTTTTGTTTTTTTCAAAATAATTAATATCTAAAGATGACATGTGTTTAAAAAGTTTTTCTCTTATTCTTTTAACGTAAGATTCACCAACTAAACCAATTGACAATAATGCTTTACTTGTCACAAAATAAAGTACGATAAGTGTCACAAAATAAAAGAGACATTGAACTAACAAATACTGGTAATCAAATTTCATAACCCCGTTATCTATACCTCTTGAAATTAATTGTGGGCCAATCATTCTTACTCCTGTGCCAATAAAAGCTATTAGAGAAGCAAAGTAAAAAGATTTATGTACCTCTGGAACTAATTTAAAAGATCTTAAAAAGGTGTTGTCTTTTATCATTATATTTCTGATGTTTGATTTTCTAAAAATAATGACTTGTAAGAATCTACTGCATCCATTAGGTCTTGATGCTTACCTTGAGCTTTTACTTTACCATTTTCTAAAAAAACTACTTCATCACAAAGTTCTATAGTAGGAACTCTGTTTGTAATTATTAAAGTTGTCATATTTGACATTACCTGATTTAATTCACTTCGTATCTCTTCTTCAGTACTCGCATCTACAGCTGATAATGCATCATCAAGAATTAAAACGCGAGGTTTTCTCAAAATGGCTCTTGCTAGAGCAATCCTTTGTCTCTGTCCTCCTGATAAACCATAGCCTCTTTCACCAACTTTAGTTTCATATGATTCTGGAAGTTGCGAAATAAAATCATGAGCTCTTGCTATATGTGCTGCATCCTTAATCTCTTCTTTGGATGCATCCTCCAACCCAAGTGAAATATTTTCCCTAGCTGTGTTCGAAAATAAAAAACTTTCTTCAAATGCAAGACTTACATTGCTTCTTAAGTCACTTAATCTTAAATTCTTAATATTTACTCCATCAATCTCTATTGAGCCAGACTCTATTTCATATAATCTAGGTAAAAGATAGGCCAACGTTGACTTTCCTGAACCAGTAGAGCCGACAATTGCCACTGTCTTTTTTCCATCAATTTCAAAAGTTAAATCATTAAATATTTTTTCGCTTCCATACTTAAAATTTACATTTGAAAACTTTAAGGAACCATCGCCATCTTTAGGTAATTCGTTTGGAGATTCATCATCAGTAATAGCAGGTGTTTCATCAAGTAATTCAAGAATTCTATTGCCTGCTGCTACGCTTGCAGGTATTTCGGATAAAAACCATGCTGTTATTCTTAAAGGCCAAATTAATAAAAAGACATACTGTGTAAAAGCAATAAATTCTCCTAAGGTCAAATACTCATTTATTGTCAAGTAACCCCCAAGTAACAAAACTGCAAGTGTAATAACCATTGGTATAAGCTCGAATAAAGGTACAAATCTAGTTCTTAATTTGAGATACCCAAGTGAAGTATCATAAATATTTTGAACGGCATTTTCAACCCTATTAGATGCATAGTCTTCATTTCCAAATGCTTTTACTACCCTGATCCCACCTAACTGCTCTTCAACTTCTGTAGTCATGTTTGCTTCTGCTTCTTTTACTTTTAGAGATACCCCCAAAGCTTTTGAAGAAAAATTAGATGCTAATAATAAAACGGCAGGAATTGATAAGATAACTATTCCACCTAGCGGAAGGCTTATACTTATCAAAGTTCCACTTAAAATAAAAAGTAAGAATATATTTGCAGATGCAAGTGGAGCTATTGCAAAAGCTAACCTAACTTGTGATGCATCGCTTGACGCTCTAGCCATGAGTTCACCAGTAGGAACTTGATCATGATAATTAAATGCAAGTTTTTGCATATGTGTAAATATTCTGTTTCTAATTCCTGCTTCCACATTAAAAGAGACATCCATACTAAAGTATCTTCTAGTACCAATCGACACTGCTCTTGTATATCCAGCGATTACCATGAAAGAAATAAATACAATAATTGCTCTTTGGTTATCAGCAACGATTCCATCATCTATTATTCTTTTTATGAGATATGGCTGAACGATTACTAAAAAGCACCAGAGAAGTGCTGAAGTATTAGATATATAAAAGCTTTTTTTATTTTCTTTTATACCTTCAACAAAAAAGGCTATAGCTTTTTTAAATTCTGGTGTTTTAAAGACTTTAAACATGCTTAACCATAATAATTGGTTAAAAATTTTAAAATATTGGACTAAATACTTTGTGCATTATTTCACAAGCATATTATCGTAATTCCTATGACTGATGTATTAGATAAAAAAATCGAAAATGTTTTAGATCAGGCTGATCGAATGTTTATAGCTACAAGTGTCGGGGGTAATTCTTCTGGAGCTTCTGTATTTTTTAGTAGAGATGGTGAAGATTTAGTTTTCTTTACCTTCCACCCCACCAGAAAGGCTGAGCAAATCAGACTAAACCCAAGAGTACATGTTGTAATTTGGCCAAAAGGTCAAGAAGGAATCGAAGGTCTACAAATTGATGGTGAATGCTACAAAATAAAAGATGAAGATGAAAAGAAAAAAGCTTACGAATTAGTTTTAAATACAACTGAAGCTTTCAAAGAGTTCATGGAAGATGAGTTTTTAATAAAAAATGATGTAGTTGGTTATTACAGAATTAAACCAACAACTATTAAATATGTTAACTTTTATCAAGAAGAAAAATTTGAATGGAAGACATTTCCTGCAAATAAAACATCCGCAGTAAAAATGGCTTTTAAACTTGGTCTAAAAAGAATTGGACTATGGTTAAGAACAATTCGCGCACCTTTCTTAACAGCTACTTTTGCACCAATTTTTATTGGTGCAGCCGTTGCATGGAGTGATTTAAAAGATGCTGGTTTGGATTCAAATTGGTCATGGAGAATGTTTTGGCTTGTCCTTGGAGGAGCATCACTAGCTCAAGTTGCTACAAATGCATCAAATGATTATTTTGATCACACTTCAAATGCTGATGAAATAAATAAGGTAGCTAGTCCGTTTAATGGTGGTAGTCGAGTTATTCAAGTTGGCTTAATGACCCCCGGACAAGTTCTTTTGACTGCATTAATCAGCATTGCTGGAACTGTTGCAATCGGTCTTCATTTAAATCAACAGGTAAGTGGAGAATTTTTTGGTAATACTCCAATCTTATGGACAGGTATAATTGGAACATTTTTAGCTCTATGTTATACCGGTGATCCTGTAAGGCTTGGCTACAAAGGTTTCGGAGAAATTGCCATTGCACTAGGATTTGGTCCTGTGATGGTAATGGGAGCGCATTATGTATTAACAGCGTCAATTCATAATAATGTAATTACAGAATGGAACTGGATTGAAGCGTTAATTGCATCTGTTCCAATAGCAATTCTTGTAATGCTTATTGTATGGATCAATCAGTTTCAAGATGCTCCCTCAGATGCTGCAGTTGGAAAAAACACTTGGGTTGTTAGAACTGCAGAACAAGGTGAGTGGATGAAGCTTGAGAAACCAATGAAGTTATATAAACAATTTATGATTGAAGCATTCGTTGCAGTTGCATTTGTTGGTGCTGTTAGTTTTTTCACAAATTACGGTACAGTTTACGCTTTCATAGCCTTACTCCCCCTCGCGCTTGTTTGGAAAGCATTCAAAATGGCAGATGAATGGATGATTAAGTGGAACAATCCTGAAGCTGATCGTCAAAAAGTTCCCTACGAACTTCTTCTAGTTAATGTATCTACAATTGGAATTCACTTCCTTACGGGTATTTTGCTAGCAGTGGCATACGTTCTGTAATTGGAACAAAAAGCTAATTTTTCAAACATATATAAGTTTTATGACTTTATTAATACTGTTTTAACTCTTGGATTCGATAGATCATGGAGAAGTAAAGCTAGTTCCCATATATCTGGACAACAAGTTTTAGATCTTGGAAGTGGAACTGGTGCTGCTTATGAACAATTACAAAACCTCGAAGTAACAGCTATCGATCCAGATGAAAATATGTTAAGGCTTAATAAATTTCAGAATAAGATTATTGGTAGTGCTGAAGACTTACCATTTCCAGACAACTCCTTTGATAGTGTTTACTGTGCTTTTGTGTGGAGAAATGTAAAAGAACCATTAAAGGGTCTCGAGGAAGTATATAGAATTTTACGACCAGGAGGAAAATTCATTCTTCTTGATATGACTAGGCCTAGAAATAAATTTCTAAAATCTGTTCATAAAATAGGGACATTTAAAATAACTTTTTTAATTGGGCTGTTGACCTTCAACTTAAAAGAGTACAGATTTCTTCATAAGTCTTTAGATAAATACCCGCAACCTGAGGAGTATTTCCACGCACACCCTTTCAAATATTGCAATATAGAAAGAATGGGTTTGTTCAACTTTGTCTATCAGGCTGTATTTGAAAAATAGATTATTGATTAGCTAGAGTAACAAGAAGTTGGCCAACTTGGTCTTGTGGAAGGTTTCCAGTTCTTCTTGCAATAACATTCAAATCTTTATCTAAAAAGACCCAGTATGGAAATGCGTTTAATCCATAAGCCGTAGCGATTTCCTTATCTAAGTCATACAGCTGTGTTTCTGACCAGCCCTCATTTGCTAACCAATCATGTGGAGGATAATTGTCTCTAGCTCGATCAATTGAAGTTGCAACTGCAATTAAATCGATACCATCTGGTACACCAACTATATCAACATATTCTTGAACTACAGGTACTTCTTTTTGACAATAATTGCACCAGTGAGCAAGGAAAATTAGTGCTTTGGCATTACCATTTTTTTCAATTGTTACAATTTCTGAGTTTTGATTAGGTGCTGAAAAAGTTGGAGCGGCTAAGCCTATAGCAATGTTGTCATCATTCTCCGATGCAAACTCTGGAAGAAAATCACCATTTACTGTAGTTTCACCTTCTGGTAAATTTCCGTCTAAAGGTTCGTCAACAAGTGTAACGCCAATAGCAACAGCTAATCCAATTGCTAGAATTACACCTCCAGCGATTAAAAAGTTTTTATTCAACTATTTCCTTCCTCGATAAATCATAATACAACAAGGCTAGAAATATCGTTAAAAATCCTGTTGAAGCCATTACGGGTATTGATATAAATCCAAAGATATCAACATATTTTAAATTACAAGGCACATCTATAGCGCAGGAACCTCCTCCTCCTCCACCATTTTGAAGGTAAATATGATAAGCACCTACCCCAATGCCTACAAGACTTAAGTATCCGGCACGAATATATTTTTTATTAAATAATCCAATTATCAAAATCAATGCTATTGGATACATCAAATAACGTTGATACCAACAAAATCTACAAGGTATAAATCCAACTACTTCTGAGTAAACAAGACTTCCTATTGAACAAACAATAGCCACCAATGTTGCAAAGTTATAAAACTGATCGTTAATAACTTTGCTAAAACTTTTTTTTGTAAAAATTAAAAATAATATAAACAAACATATAGCCCAGGCAACAAATGTAAAGAAACCAAAAAGAGTATTAAAAAAAACAATTAAGTCCATAAATAATCTTACCCCAAAAAAAATGATAGGCGGTCATTGCCGCCTATCATTAAAGTTTTTGTATGAAAAAGTTTTAGACTTTTTCTCCTGACTTGATTCTTGCCATTCCAAGTACCAATACACCAAGGCCAACTTTATTAATAATGTCAGCAACTGTGTAAAGAACTTCTCTAATAGCATCAAAGTCGCCTGCTACTGGAGCTAAATAACCTAATGGATAGATTATCCAACCAACAAGAATGAGATTTTTAATTTTCTCAAATTGATCAGCTTCTGCAGCTTTTAGTCCTGCACCTTCTGCTTGAAGATTTCTCATCAAGTATGCGTATGCAGCCATAGCTACAACAAATCCTACCCAGTATGCGTCACTACCTGCAGCAGATGTCTCACCATAGTAACCGCCACCAATCATTACGACAGCAGCCAATCCCCAGTTTCTAACTTTTTCGTTATATTCTCTACCTGAAGATGTTACGGCAAGTACCTCTACGAACATTAATGGTACTGTTAGGATCCAGTCGACATATCTTAACCCGGTATCATAATCACCACCAGCCCATGAGCCAGTCATTTTGTTATAGTGATACCAAGCTATTCCTGTCACAAGAGCGGAGATATATACTCCTCTTCTGTGCTTTGGATCTACTTCTCTT
>CACNQV010000001.1 GCA_902622665.1 uncultured Candidatus Actinomarina sp. | reverse complement strand
AGCTTGCTTGGTTAGTAAGGATTACAACCAACTCTGCACCGTCCAAGACACTGTTCCTAATGTATCTTTGGAAAGAACCTTCAAATGAAATAACAGTTGATATTTTTGTATCATTAACCATAAATATTTTTTGACCACCTCCCCTAATCATGTCACGAGGAACTAGTGCTAGTGGAGGAATCCAATCTAAATATTTTCTAAAAGGGATATATTCTCCAAATGGTACTGGATGCTGTTTTAAATATTGATCTACAACCTCTCCCTCTCTGTTAATAAAGATTCCATAATTTTCGAAATATTCTTTTTGTACAGGTCTGTCTCCCCCAATTAAAAAATATGAATCTAATCTCAAAGCTTGGGTAGAAACGTCATTTTGAACTCTACTATGTACTCCCGGATCATTATTAAATCCTGTTGAGCTCTCAGGCCAAACTACTAAATCAAAATTCCCTTCGAGAGATTGAGTTTGAGCTAAATGGCTATCATATATTTTTTGCCTTTCATTGCTGCATCTGTTTTTTGCACCGGGACAAGGACTGTTTCCTTGAACGATTGTGATATTGAGTTCTGATGTTTCTGGCTGAGTGTACTGATAGTCATTAACAACATAATTTGAAATGAATATTGTTAAAATTATTGCTAAAAATATGCTGTAATCCTTTAAATAATTTTTTGGTTTGCTTTTTGAAAAAATACCAAGTGCAATTATCAGAGGAAGAGATTGTAGTAAAAGAGAAGATCCGGTTGGTCCAAAGTTTCTGAATGTCAAAGGTACTTCAAAAAATAATGGGCTATCAATAGGGCCTGTTAGTAAAACTGTTGATGGAAAACCCCAAGGAAATCCTCCAAAAGGAAAATATGCTCTGATCAGATCAAAGACTGCTAACGCTGCCAACAATACATAGAAATTATTTCCAGATTTTTTATTTAAATATGAAAATAATTTTGAGAATACTCCATACATTAATCCCATTAAAAATGTCAACGGTATCCAAGCTTCAAGTCCTATTGATTGAATTCCTAATAGAATCACACCATAAGCAACACACCCAAAGATAAACCCTGACAGAAAAGATTTTTTACTTGAAAGCAATGAATAATAAAAAATATAAAGTGCAGGAAATATTAAATACCAAAAATCATAAGGAGGGAAACTTAAGAAGTAAAGCAAGCCGGCAATAATGGCGTTCATAAACATATGCTTATATGTTAATAATCCCCCTAGTTGAAATAAACTAATTTATGTTTCTCAAAATAACATAAAGCCCAGAAATAATGGAAAAATAAGTCACTGACTGGGCAATAAAACTGTCTGAGACTTTTGAGAAAAGCGAGCTAGAAACTCTTATGCCTACCAAAACAATTGGAAGAAAAAACATAAATAAAAGTAGATGGTCAATATAAAGATTGCTACTAAGAATTAAAAGAGACAATGTAATCAAAATGCCTATGCTAAATACACTATTGAGAGATGGCCTAAATTCCTGAGATTTAGTATTCCTGTAAAGCAAAGCTACGGGAGGACCGCCAATGGCTGCGATCATCCCAAAAATACCTGAAAAAGTACCTGCAAAAAAGGAATTCAAAGTATTTCTGTTTATTTCCCACCCAAAAAAAGAGCCTGCACCTGCTATAAAAACAATAAGCCCTACAGAAATTGATAAATATTTTTCAGATAAGTTTAACAATAATAAGAGTCCAATTGGTCCCCCTATTAATCGGCCTAAAATTAATGGCTTGACTTTAGATAAATCAACTTCGTCTTTTTCTCTGTAAAAAACTCTTAAAGCAAGCGGCAAACCAAGTAACGCGAGCAGTTGAGGTACAAGACGAGGCTCAATTTGAACAATTATTGGTGAAGCGATAACCGCAAAGCCAAAACCCAAAACGCCTTGAACGGCAGAACCAATAAAAAGCAAAATTGCAATAAAAATTATTTCAAATAGGGTTAAGTCAAACGGTAAATTCAACCAAGATCTTCTTCAATTAATTTGAGAATTTCTCCATCTTCTGAGTGTCTTCCAAGTTCTTTTTTTGAAAATAATAATTTTTCATTTAAATGGAGCTCAAATACTCCACCACCGCTTGGAATTAGTTGAATGTTTGTAACTTTGTTACCGTAAACTTCTAAGATATCTTCAATCGTGCCAACTGCACGAGGTGTGTAGTTTCAAACTACACAAAATTCAAGTTTGATTTCCATAACTAAATACTATCATATAAAAAGTTAAAGGAGTTGAGTGTACAATTATTCAGATATATCTTTAGAAACACTAAAAGAAGACTTAAAAAATACAATCGAAGAGTGTAAAGGTTTGGTTGGTAATATTAAATCTTCTGAAAATATCGATTTATCGAATTTTAATGAGCTAGAGAGTACAATTTATGATCTTTCTGGACGCACTGCCTTTATGGGAGATGTGCATCCGGATGAAAAGATAAGAGATTTTGGAAATGAAGCTGATTCAAAAATACAAAATTTTGCACTTGAGATATTTAAAGATCAAGATTTATACGAAAAGTTTAAAGAAATAAAAACAAATAATTTAGATGAGGAATCGAAAACATTTTTCAAGGACTTAGAAATTGACTTCAAAGACGCAGGACATGGTTTATCAGATGAAAAAAAGAATAGGCTCACAGAAATCGAAAAAAAGCTTATAGATCTCAGTATTTCTTTTGCAGAAAATATTGCAAAAGATAAAACTGAAGTTTTGTTTTTGGAAAGTGAACTAAAAGGCCTGAGTCAAAACGAACTTAAAAACTTAAGAAAAAATAATGATAGCTTTGTTATAACAATGGCCTATCCAGATATCAATGCTGTTATGGAAAACTGCAGTGTGAGAACAACTAGAGAAATTGTTTGGAAGGCTTTTAACAATCGAGCTGTAAAAGAAAACAGTCCAATTCTTGAAGAAGCTGTTCAACTAAGAAATGAAAAGGCTTTGTTGTTTGGATTTAACACTTGGGCTGAATATAGATTACAGAATAGGATGGCAAAGTCACCAAAAAATGTAGCGTTAATGTATGAAAGCTTGATTCCAAAATTACAAAAAGCAGCTGAAGTTGAAAAAAGTGAACTTGCTATAGATAACATCGAAATTTCTGATATAACACCTTGGGATATACGTTATTTCATTTCAAAAGAAAGAAGTAAAGTAAGCAGCATTGAGAATAGTGAATTAAAAAAATTCTTTTACATACATGATGTGAAAACTGAAATGTTTAAAGTTTGTGAAGAAGTATTTGATTTGCAAATAAAATCTGAATCGAATGAAACTGCATGGCATGAAGATGTTGAGCTTTGGTCTTTATGGGAAAAAAATGGTCAACAATTAGCATATTTTTATTTAGACCTTTATCCGAGAGAAGGAAAATTTACACACGCTGCAGTATTCGATATATCTTCAGGTGGATCTAGCAGACAAGAGTTGCCTATATGCTCAATGGTTGCAAATTTTCCAAACCCGAACTCAGGTGATGGATTAATGACTTTCGATGAAGTTGAAACTCTTTTTCATGAATTTGGCCATGTTCTACACAACGGAATTGGAAAATCAAAATATACGAGATTTGTTGGTGCAAACTGTGAATGGGACTTCGTTGAAGCACCAAGTCAAATTATGGAGCATTGGGTATGGAAAGTAGAGTGTATGAAAAGAATTTCAACGCATATTGAGTCTGGTGAATCATTGGCTGAAGAAATATGTGAAAAATTAAATAAATCAAAAAATATTGGAGTTAGTTTACTTGCACTCAGGCAGGTTTCATTTGGTCTTGCAGACCAACATTTACATGGTGAAAACTTTAAAGACAGCCTTTTAGAAGTAGAACATGCAGCTCAAAAAGTTACAACAATAACATATCCGAAAGATATAAATCACCTAGCAGCTTTTGGACATTTACTTGGTGGGTATGATGCAGCTTATTATGGTTATTTGTGGGCTGAAATAATTGGTGATGACTTATTTAGTAGATTTGAAAATGAAGGAGTATTGTCTAATTCTGTTGGTGTTGACTATAAAAATAAAATTCTAAAACCTGGAGGAACTGTACCTGCTGAAAACATGGTTCAGGACTTTTTAGGTAGAAAATGGAACGATGAGGCCTTTTTATCCCAAAAAAACTTGTCGAAATAAAGTTGCCATCTAAAATTAAAGTGTTAAGCTTGTGAATATATTCACAAAGTATATAAAGGAATAAAATGACAGACGGATTAAAAGCTAGTCAAATTAAGGGCGGAATAAGGCCATCAAAAAGTTTTGACCAGGGCAGAGTATGTAAAGATGAATCTTGCAGTACTCAACTAAGTATATATAACAAAAGAGATCATTGCTTCAATCACGCTCCAGTGAAATATCCTAGAGTTAGAGGCAGAATTCTCCAAGAAACTGCTTAAGTTTTAAATTCCCCCCCTAATGAAATCTCCCCCATGAGGTTTCCGATAAGCCCCTATGAAAGTAGGGGCTTATTTTATAAACACATCATTATTATTATTTAATTATGGAAACAAAATTTACTGTACCTGAAATTAGTTGTGGGCACTGTAAAGAAACAATTGAGTCAACTATAAATAGTCTCGAAAATGTTGAAACTGTCAACGTTGATATTGATCAAAAATCAGTAGAAGTAAAGTCTTCCTCAGATCTAGATTTGTCTCTGGTTTCTAACATGCTCGATGAACAAGGCTATACAGTTGTCGAATCAAGCTAAATCTGTCAATTTAGATATTGATGGTATGACTTGTGCGGCTTGTGCTGCAAGAGTTGAGCGAGTACTAACAAAAAACGAACATGTATTAGATGCATCAGTGAGCTTTCCTTTAAAATCTGCAATTGTAGATATCACAGATGATGAAAGTTTTGATTTTGATGAAATTATTAAATCGGTAAATAAGATTGGCTATAAAGCAAAAGAAGCTTCTGAAGATAACACTAAAAAAAATATCAAATTTAAAATCTTTACCCCAATAGCTTCATTATTAATGACCGTTTCTCTTAAGTATTTTTTTGAAGCAGGTTTAGATTTAATATCCTACTTTATAGGTTTTTTTGTTGTTTTAGTTCTTGGAAGAAATTTCCATATATCTGCGTTTAAAAAAATTAAAAATCTTGATTTCAATATGGACACTTTAATCTCGCTTGGAAGCTTGAGCTCTTTGTTAATTTCTCTATTACCGGCTGAGCTGGTTTCTTCAGTAAGTTCTTCATCGGGTGAAAATAAAATGTTTCTTGATACTGGAGCATTTATTGTGTCTTTTTTACTTATTGGTAAGGCAGTAGAAGATAGAGTAATAGAAGAGTCTGTGAAAACATCAGAGTCAATAAAAAGTCGTATGCCAAAAACTTTGATAGTAAATAGAGATGAAGACAGAATTGAAATACCTACAAAAGATGTTCAAGAAAAAGATCGTTTCAATGTAATGGTCGGTGAAATTATTCCTGTTGATGGTGAGATTGTTGAAGGTGAAACTACTGTTGATGAAAGCCTTCTTACTGGAGAGTCTATTCCTTTAACGAAGAAAAAAGGAGATCAGGTTGTTGGAGGAAGTATTAATTTACAAGGAAATCTAGAGATTGAAGTAAAAGAATCTTACCAAAAATCAACTTATAACATTATCGAAGACTTAATCAGAAATGCTCAGGGAACTAAGCCAGATATTCAAAAATCACTCGACACAATTACACAGTATTTTGTGCCGGTTGTTTTATTTACTAGTTTTATCACTTTTGCCTTCAAGTTTGTAATTCAAGATGTTGCCTTGATAGACGCCTTAAAAAATGCAATTGCTGTATTAGTTATTGCATGTCCTTGTGCACTGGGACTAGCAACCCCAATAGTTTTATTTAAAACTGCAACAGTTAGCAAACTAAAAGGCTTTCTTTTTAAGAATTTTGATATTCTTCAAAAGTTTGGAGACATAAATACAATGGTTTTTGACAAAACTGGTACTCTTTCCTCCGGTATCTTTAAAATCAGGGAAATTCAGATGCCTAATGAAACTATTCCAAGAAGTACTGTTTTGCAGTTGATTGCAAGTCTTGAAAATTATTCTCAACACCCAATTGCAAAAAGTATTGTATATCAAGCAGAGTTAGAGGATTTAACACTTCTTCCTGCTTCAAATATAAAAGAAAAACCCGGCGTTGGAATTGAAGGTATTGTTGAAGAACAACTCATTAAAATTGAAAAAAACAAAGAGAAAAATGACTCTTCTCTTAAAGTTTCAATAAATGATCAGGATTATTTTTTATACCTAGAAGAAGAATCATCCGTATCTAACAATTTTTTAGGGGAGCTTAAAGAAGAGAAACATATCATAATTCTGTCTGGTGATAAAAAAATTAATGTAGAAAAATTTGCTGAAAAACAAAATATTAAAGAATTTTATTCTGACAAAAGCCCTGAAGAAAAACTTGAATTTGTAAAAGATATTCAAAAAGATGGCAGAGTAATTTTTGTTGGTGATGGGATTAATGATTCACCATCAATCAAACAGGCGGATGTTGGAGTAACAACCTCTTCAAGTAGCCAAATTGCACAAGTTTCTGGAGACATATTAATTCACAAGGGAGGTTTAGAAACTCTGAGTGAAATATTTAATCTTTCAAAAAAATCAAAATATAGAATATATCAAAATCTTTTTCTTGCTTTTATTTATAACACACTAATGATACCTGTGGCAGTTGTTGGCCTAATTACACCTAATTTGGCAGCATTAGCAATGGCTCTTTCAAGTATTTCGGTAGTTATAAACTCTTCAAGAAAACTCTAAAATTTAATCTTAAATAAATCTATTGGTACATTATTCTTCAAATATGGAAGATGTAGTTTGGTATAGAAAGCCACTTTTATCAGAACCTGTTGCAATACTTGCATTCGAAGGTTGGAGCGACGCTGGTAACACTGCAACTGGTTGTGTTGAAAATTTAAGCAGTACATATGATGTCGAACCATTCGCGGAATTAAACTCAGATTCTTACTACAACTATCAAATGAGAAGGCCCATTGTTGAAGTTAAAGACTTTGGAGAAAGAAATTTCCACTGGCCTCAAACTTCTTTCTATTCAATTGAAGACTATAAATTGAAAAGTGACCTAATTTTAGTTTTTGGTGAAGAACCGTCAATGAAATGGAAAGATTATTCGAGAAATATTACAGACACACTTCTAGAACTAGGAGTTAAAAAAGCAGTTACGCTAGGTGCTTTTTTTGGACAAGTAGCACATACACTACCTGTACCAATATTTGGTGTTAGTGGAGATCCAACCTTTCACTCCAGATATAATGTCTTTAATCCAAATTATTCTGGACCTACTGGTATCACAAGTGTTGTTGGTCAAACTCTCAGAGATAATGGTATTGAAACAGCAGGTCTTTGGGCTGCAGTTCCTCACTATCTTAGTAGCGGTGGATATCCAAAAGGAATGAGTGCACTTCTAAACAAGACGTCTGATATATTAAAAATTGATATTGATGATTCAGGAATTCAAAGTGAAGGACAACAGTTTGAACTAAAAATCAACAAAGCTATGGAAAACTCGCAGGACTTAGCTGAATATGTTTCTAAATTAGAAGAAGCTGATGTTAGTATTGAAGATAATTTTTCAGAAGATAACCTTGTTCAACAAATTGAAGAATTCTTAAATGAAGAAAGAGAAATTTAACTAAACGCTTTTCTTCTTATGCCTGTTTGATTTACGACGTTTGCGGTACTTGTGTTTTGACATTTTTTTACGTCTTTTTTTAATCAAAGATCCCATAAACTAAATTTGTTCCTTTTTTGCTAACTGCGAAATTCTAATGGAATTTTATGATTAATTGAAAATCTTTTTAAAGTTTTTTATTAGTAGCTAAATTTATTGCTTTTATTAGCGAATTATTGCCATCATTATCATCAGGAGATCGTTTTAAAGCCCACAATCCCCATGTAATCATTGATAATATTTCAAAATATTCAAATTTTTCAATGTCATCTTTTTTTAAAATACCAATTTCATTGAGAGCTTGTTGACGCATACTCTTATCTAGATCAAACTCATTTTGCCAAAATAAGTCAGCATAATCAAAAAAGTGATCTCCCATCGATGAATACTCCCAATCAATGAGGTATGTTTGATCTTTGTATATGACAAAATTGCCAGAGTAAAGATCTTGATGGCATGGATTATTGTTAATACCGATTTCTTTAATTTCTCTAACAACCTTAAATCCAACTTCTCTAGCTTCTTTCTCTATTGGGTTTGAGGTATCTGCAATTTCATTGAAGACATTGGATGGAGAAAAATTATTTTCAAAAACTAGATCTGAATTGTGTAATTCAAATAATTTTTTAAAAGCTTCTTTTCTCATATTTTCATTTTTGAAATCTGATGATTTATAAGTATAGATATCAAAAAATTTCGAAATTTTTACTCCTGTGTCTTCATCAAAAATTAAGTAAGGTAATGTCAATCCATATTCCTGTGCTTTAGATGTATTTTGTTTTTCAGATTTTCTATTTATAACATCTGGATTATCTCCAGGTATTCTTAAAACATACTTATCATCATTTAGATTTACTAAATAACTTGTATTTGTAATGCCATCAAGTTTTGAAATTTTATATCTGCTCTCATCTTTTGAATTTGAGATTTCATATTTTAAAAATATTTCAATCACTTCACTAGTTTTGATCATATTCATTATCATAATATAAGTTATGAATGATCCATTTGCACTAGATTTAACAATTATTCTTCTCTTGCTTGGTGTTGGCGCAGCTATGGTTGCAGGTAACCTTGCTGCTTTTTTTAACAAAGATCATAAAAGAGAAAATATGTATTTAACAAGAACCATTTTTTTGACTAGTGTTGGACTTTTAATAACAATTTGGTCTATTGCGTCATTAATAAACAGATAATTTTTAATAAAACGATTAATATATTCAAGGAGTAAGAGGAAAATGTTATCAGACATAGATATAAAAAACTCAATTAAAAATAATGAAATAGAAATATCTCCATTGATTGAGGGATATATTCAACCTTCAAGTGTAGATCTAAGAGTTGGGTCAGATTTTAGAGTTTTTGAAAACCACAAATACTCACATATCGATCCAAAAGCTCAACAAGATGATCTAACCACACTTGTGTCTGCAACAATTGATGAACCATTTGTACTTCATCCTGGAGAGTTTGTACTTGGAACAACATATGAAAAAGTTTCTCTTTCAAATAAAGTTGTTGCCAGGCTTGAAGGAAAGAGTTCGCTTGGAAGGATTGGTTTATTAATTCACTCTACTGCAGGTTTTGTTGATCCTGGATTTTCTGGCTATTTAACACTTGAACTTTCAAATGTAGCAAATCTTCCTATAAAAATTTACCCTGAAATGAAAATAGGTCAGATTTCTTTTTACTATCTAAAATCACCTTCAGAATCTGGATATGGATCAGATACGTATAAAAGTAAGTACCAAGGGCAACAAGGCCCTACTCCAAGTAAAAGTCATACTGATTTTATAAAATAATGTTCCCAGGAATAGGTACACTTATAAATTCCTTTGCTGTTATTGGAGTTGGAATTTTAACAAGACTTTTTATTAAAAAAGAAATTAAAAATTTTGAAAATAATTTATTACCACTTGGTCTACTTGTTCTCACGTTAGGAATAAGAGAGTCACTAAAGAGCCCTGAGTTTTTACTCACATTAGTAGCAGTTCTTATAGGTGCGATTGTCGGTACCTATTTAAGAATAGAAGATAGAATAAAAAGTTTTGGAGAGTATCTACATAATAAATTTGAAAAGGATAATACAGAGAAAAGCAAGTTTATAGAAAGTTACTTAACTGCATCTCTAATCGTAGTTACTGGTCCACTTGCGATTGTTGGTCCATTTCTAGACGTAGTAGAAGGAAACATAGAATTGCTATTAATTAAAACAGCACTAGATTGTTTTTTAGTGCTTTTCTTAACATCCAGTGGTGGAAAAGGGTCAGGATACTCCGGGATTTCAATTCTAATTTATCAAGGATTTTTTACGCTATGTGCATTGGGTCTTGGTGGATCAATAGATCAAGGCGTTGCAGATTCAATAGCGGGCATTGGAGGAGTTTTGCT
This sequence comes from uncultured Candidatus Actinomarina sp., assembly GCA_902622665.1. Taxonomy (GTDB): domain Bacteria; phylum Actinomycetota; class Acidimicrobiia; order Actinomarinales; family Actinomarinaceae; genus Actinomarina. The sequence continues at coordinate 249,730 of CACNQV010000001.1, read as the reverse complement.
AGTTGGGGTTGGAATTAATCTTTTGGGTTTGAAACAGATACCAGTTGGAAACTACATATTAAGTCTTTTTATCCCATTTTTTATAACATTTTAAAAGTTCTAGTTGCTCCCTCAACTCCAGTAAATAATTTAGCTATTTTTTCAGATTCTTGTTCAAATGTCCCGGTTACATATTTGTGCTCTTGAATTCCAAAACACCTATTTTTAAAATCAATCTCAATTGGCACATAAGGTATATTTAATCCTTTTGCCAAGTAGTAAAAACCACTTCTAAATTGCTTAACGGGTTCAACTCCCCCTTCTGGAGCTATAACTAAAATGTAATTATTAATGCCTTTAAACTCCTCAACTGCTCCTTTGATTAATCCTTTGGAATTAACACGATAAACAGGTATCCCTCCAAGCTTTAGCATCAAGTACTTTTGTAACCACCAAAATGGCCAAGGTATTCCTTGTCTATCTAAATTTTTTGATATCGTAAATAAACTCGGAAGTCTAGTAAAAACCCACGCTGCTCCAAAAAAATTAATTTTTAAATCTAATGCCCATACAGCTAGTAATGCATACCAAGCATCTCTCATAGCTGTATGTGGAATTCCTATAAGTATAATTTTTTCTAAATCAGGAATTTTTCCTTTAATTTCCCATCTAAATACTTTTAGCAATAACCTACCTAGAGGTCCCAATACTTTTCTTCGTTTTTTAGCTAATTTTTCATCCATTGAAATCATAATTTTTCAACAAATTTAGCTATCTGAACAGCATTTAAAGCAGCTCCTTTTAAAAGGTTGTCAGAAACAACCCAAAAGTTTAATATCTTTTTTGATGAAAGTCCTTGTCTAAGCCTTGAGACTAAAACCTCATCTTTACCTTCTACATCTAATGGGGTTGGTAATGAATTACTCCATACTTCTACACCATCAAAATTGTTTAGTAAATCAATGCATTCCTCTACATCAACTTCATTTTCAAATACTGCAGAACAAAAAGTTCCATGACCTGTTCTTACTCCAACTCTTGCATTAGAAGGTTCAACGACTAAATCTGGAATTGATAGTATTTTTCTTGATTCATACACAAATTTCATTTCTTCGTCAGAATATCCATTATCAGTTAAGCTTCCTGCAAGAGGAATAACGTTCTGAGCTATTGGATTTGAATAATAAGCTTGTTGATAATTTGCATCTAATTTATCACCTAATAAAGTCTCTTTTTCTAATGATTTTATAGCTTCAGCTCCTGAACCAGATACTGCCTGGTATGCAACAGGAGTCATAGAAGATAAAGTGTACCTTTCATGAAGGGGCTTTAAAGCCATTACTAAACCCATTGTTGTACAGTTTGGATTAGATATCAGTTTTGATTCTTCTGTGATTATGTTTTCATTGATTCCATACACAACAAGAGGAACTTCATCGTTCATTCGAAAAACAGATGAGTTGTCTACTACAAACGACCCGTTGTCTATAAAATTGTGTGCGTAATCTTTTGATCTTTCACCGCCAGCTGAAAATAGTGAAATGTTGTATTCTCCAATATTTTCTTTATTGAGTTCTTTAACGATTACTTCTTTGTCGTTAATTTTTATTTTTTTTCCTGCTGAAGATTTTGAGGCAAAGAGTGAGTATTCAACATCTACATCGAAATATTGTTCACATAAATTTATAATATTTGTGCCAACAAGGCCTGTTGCACCAACAATTGCTATCTTCATTCTTTTTCTATGAATTCCTTATGTAAAGCTTCCAAAGCAGCGTTTATATCTTTACTTTCAATTACACAAGAAACTCTGATAGGGGATGTTGAAATCATTGAAATATTTATTAAGTTTTCCCCTAATATTTGAAACATTTTCGATGCAACTCCTGATTCTGATTTCATCCCAGCACCGATTATCGAAACTCTTCCGACATTTTCATCAACATCATAACCTTTGGCTTTAAGTTCTGTAGCAATATTTTTTAACATGTCTTCAACAGCATCCTTTTGTTCAGTCGGTGCGGTAAATGAAATATCAGTTATAGAGTCTTTGGACACATTTTGGACAATCATATCTACATTGATACCAATCTCGGATAGTGAACCAAAAACTGTTCCTGCAATTCCAGGTTGATCTGGTACCTCAAAAAGAGTAAATTTAACTTCTTTAGTATTATGAGTCACTCCGCTAACTAATGCTTCTTCCATAACTTTCTCTTTTACTTCAGTACCTTCGTTATTTGTAAATGTTGATTTTACAATTATTGGTACATTATACCTTCTGCCGAATTCTACAGACCTAGCCATTAAAACTCCAGCGCCTGAAGAAGCCATTTCTAACATTTCTTCATAAGTAATTTCTGGAATTAATTCAGCAGAGTTGACCACTCTTGGGTCTGCAGTAAATACTCCTTCTACATCAGTAAATATTTCGCACCTCTCTGCTCCAAGAGCAGCAGCAAGTGCAACTGCAGTAGCATCAGAACCTCCTCTACCTAAAGTTGTTATTTCTTTAGTGTCTCTGTTAAATCCCTGAAACCCAGCAACAATTACAATGTCTCCATTACCTAAGCCTTCTTTAACTCTTTCACCAGTTATTTCTTCTATTTCAGCTTGTCCGTGTCTAGATGTTGTAATTATCCCTGCTTGTGAACCAGTAAGAGAAAAAGAACTATATCCAAGACTATTAAGATGCATTGATAATAATGACATTGTGATTCTCTCACCTGCTGACAAGAGCATGTCCAGTTCCCTTGGTGTTGGGTTTTCTGAGAGATCATTTGCAAGTTGAATTAATTCATCTGTACTTGAACCCATTGCAGATGGAACAACTACTACGTCATTACCGTTTTTCTTGCAATCGATAATTCTCTCAGCAACAATTCTAAGTGAATCTGTATCTGCAACACTCGTACCGCCAAATTTTTGTACTATTAAACTCATTGGAAACATTCTAATTAATTTATTAAAGAATTAAAGACCCTAGTACTCTTGTTTTATGAGTATAGATTTACATGTTCACTCAGTAAATTCTGATGGAACCGATTCAACTGAAGCTATTATTGAATCCTCTATTGAACTACAATTAGAGGCTATTTGTATTTCAGATCATGAATACCTCACTAAGGTTCCTCAACAAAACAATATTGAGATAATCCAAGGTGTAGAAATAAGTGTAAGTTGGGATCTTCTTGATGATACTAATAAATTTGGTGGTACTCATTTGTTGGTATATTTTCTTAATGAAGAGTCTCCCCTAGATAAAAAACTTATCGAATTGAGGCAAAATAAAATTGAAAGAAATTATTCAATTATTGATAATTTGAAAAAATTTGAAATTTATATTGATAAAAAAGATCTTGATAGCTTAGAGACAAAAGTACCTGGAAGGCCTCATATTGCAGAACTTATGGTTAAAAAAAATTATGTTTCAAACATTTCTGAGGCTTTTTCAAAATATCTTGGTAATGGAAAAATAGATGGGATTGATAATCACCAGTTGGGTATAAAAGAAATTATAAATTTAGCAAAGCAATCAAAATCCTTAGTGTTTCTTGCTCATCCTCATACTCTTATGAGCAATAAATTATATTCAAAGTCAGACAACTGGATAGATAATAAATTTCATAATTATATTCAAACACTAAAAGATATGGGAATTGACGGAATTGAAGTTTATTATCCAGGATACTCTCATAACACCATCAATACATTGCTAGATGTGTGTGAAAATCAAAAACTTTTAGTATCAGGTGGAAGTGATTTTCATGGAAGTAGGAAACCAAACAATCTATTGGGTATAGGGTACGAAAGTTCCCCAATAAAGGTTCCTTATGAATTACTATCTAAAATGAAAGAGTTGCATGCAAAATTATAAAAAATTAATTGGATCTATCTCAATAATAACTTTTTCTTATGCAGCAAGTAGAATGCTTGGATTTTTTAGGGAAATACTTCTAGCTAATTGGGCAGGAGTGTCTGAAGCTACAGATACATTGGACTTAGCGTTTATAATTCCTGACTTTCTTTTTTATCTCTCTGCTGGAGGTTATCTAGCAATCACATTGATACCAATAATGAGTAAGAAAGACAAAGAAGAGTTAGAAAAATATTTCCTTTCAATTCTTTACGGGCTTTCAATAGTTTTTGTACTTTTTTCAGTAATAACATATTCTTTCAGATTTCAGTTTGCAGATTTTTTAGAGATCGAGTCATTAGATTTTTTTACAAAGGTATTTACTCCAATTGTCTTTAGCCAGGTATTTTTCTTTATTGGAGCAATACTTATGTCATATCAATATTTTCATGACAGCTTTAAGTATGCGGCGCTTGCGCCAGTAATTTATAACTCAACAATTATTTTATTTGGATGGATAAATTCATCATCCCCCGAAGCTACTGTAGAAGGTTTTGCTCTTGGAACATTAATTGGTTCAATAATGGGTCATTTTATAATTCAGATTTATGGTGCAAAGAAATCAGGATTAAATTTCTATTTTCTTTTTCCAAAAATAAAACACTTAAAAGAATACATTGTTATTTCATTCCCATTAATTATTGGTCAATCAATTGCAGTAATCGATGAGCAGCTATTTAGGATTTTTGGTACATTTCTTACGGCTGGAAGTGTTGCAACGTTTAGATACGCAAGGAGGATAGCCCTTCTTCCGGTTGGTATTATTGCTCAGGCAGTTGGAGTGGCAAGCTATCCGTTGCTTTCTAGGCTTTATCAAAAAAACGAAATTGATGAATTATCTAAAATAGTAAAAAAACAGCTATCTTATTTGTTTCTAATTGGCGGGTCGTTGATGGTTGCTGCAATTGTAAATGCAGATTACTTAATAAAAATAATTTATGAACGAGGAGCTTTTACAAGTACAGATACAGCTAGAGTTAGCAAAGTATTTGTAATTATTTCTCTTGCAATAATTCCCTGGTCTATCAACCAGATTCTTACAAGATCGTATTATGTCCAGCAAAAATTTTGGTTTCCTGTAGTGACGGGTAGCTTTATTACTCTTTTAACTTCAATCATACTTTTTAATGCTGCAAGTAATTCTCAGACATATGCATGGATTATAATTTTCTCCTTATACATATATTGCATAGTGCTACTCGTATCGGTTAAATTTAATTCGGAAAAAATTTTTAATAAAAATTTAGTAGTTGAGTTTTCTAAAATTACCTTGGTTCTTGTTTTAGTTTATTTTGTTTTTGGTATCGCATTTTCACTTTCTGGAATATTAAATTTAATTTTTAGCTTATTACTTATACCTGTAGTGATTTTTGTCTCATTAAGCTTGCTAAACTTTGAGTATATTAATATAGCTAAAAGAAGATAATGCAAAAGTTTCCATTAAAAAAAGGTCTTTCTAGTGCCCAAGATTTGCACGATGAAATAAATGAGTACGTTGATGTTCTTATGGGCCACATCAACCCACCAATAGCTGATGGGGTAGATACTTTATTCGAGGTTAGTAGCACTTACCTAGCCAGAGCAAAAGAGATAGAAATAAAACTTTTAGAAAGAGAAAGAAACACAAAAATCGAATCTGGTGATGAGTTAAAGAAATTTCGAACTGGTGAGTTAAGGAGCTTTATTGAATTATGTAAAAGTGCTCAAAATCAAGGCTCAAGAAGAATAACAGTTGCGTTAAGTGAATTAAATCTTAAAGAAAATTAATCAATATTCTCAACATCAAAAATTTCACTAATGTTACCTTGTACATCTTTATTTGTTTGATTATTATTTTGAAGCCCTTCATGCGGTTGAATTGTAACAGTTACTTCTACTCCCATTTTTTGGGTAACATTTGATTTAATTAATTCAATAATTTCATCTGACTTGCGAAGTTCAGATATCAAATATTCATTTTCACTATCTATATAAAGAGTTAAATTATTTGAATCTAAAACCTCAGGTTTTACAAGTGTTAAGTAAGAGTATTTTCTTGGTGTAAGAATCGTCTTTGCCTCCTCTAGAATTTTTGGCCAATAAACATCGAAGTTCTCAATATCATTTTTAACAATTGGTTTTTTAGTAATTTCTTTTGTAGGTTTATCTTTAGCTACTTTTTCATTACCTAGTTTTTTTTTATCTGAAGATGTTTGTTGTTTTTCAGAAATTTTTCCTGTTACACCATGCTCTTCTAGCATATCAACTCTTCTACTCACAGACTTAATATCCGTAGCCAATTGTGGTTTAATAAGTTTTACTAAAAATAGTTCTAATTTTAATTCTTGTGATGGTGAAGTTTTAATACTTTGGTTAATCTCGTCAAGCATATCTAAAATTCTTGATAAATCTTTTGCAGAAATAATATCATTAGAATTTTTAATTAACTCTTTTTCAGAATCACTCAATGAGGTGAAGTTTTCATCTTCAGGCAGATACTTAAAGTAAAATAAATTTCTAAAAAGATCTGTTATTGAATTTAAGATATCAACTGCCTGTAATCCGTTTTTATAATTTGCTCTTAGCACCTTGAGAACAGTTGCAGTATCCTGAGTTCCCATAGCTTCTAATATTTGAAGTAAATCAGTTATCGTAACCTTTCCTAAAATACTATAAAGTTGTTCCATAGTGGCTTTGTTGCCAAAGGTTGAAAAAGTCTGCTCAAAAAGATTAATGGCATCTCTTAGTGAACCATCGCTTTGATTGGCAATATAATCTAAAATGTCTTCAGATAACTTGATTTTTTCTGCCTTACTAATCTTTTCAAGAGAACTTACGATGTCAGCACTCTTTATTCTTTTAAATGCTATCTGTGTTGTTCTGCTTCTAATTGTCTCAATTACCCTTTCTGGTTCTGTTGTTGCAAGTATAAAAATTACATGCTCGGGTGGCTCTTCAAGGGTTTTTAAAAATGCATTCGAAGCAGCATTGGAAAGCATATGTACTTCATCAAGGATGAATACTCTTTTCTTTCCTGGGCTACTTGCAATAAAATTAACACTATCGTTAAGCTCTCGAACATCATCCACTTTATTGTGAGACGCTGCATCTATTTCAGTAATATCAAATACTGGGTCACATCCAATTGTTGTTGCAATAATACGTGCTAAAGAAGTTTTACCAACTCCCCTTGGTCCTGAAAATAAATACGCATGACTCAAGTTACTATTTTTTATTTGTTCACTAATAAGTTTTACAGCATCAGATTGACCAACTAACTCTTCTAGAGAGCTGGGTCTATATTTTCTGTAGAGTGCTTCTTGCATATAAATAAATGTTACTATCTTTTACTTTCCATAATGCATCATACAATTAGACTAAGTCAAATGAGAATAGGTGTTGATTTAGATGGGGTTGTAGCAGACTTTACTCATGGATGGACATCTCAATACAAAAAAGATTTCGGGAAAGAGATTCTAGAGAAAGATATTACTGAATGGGGCCTATCAAAACCTCTCACTCACTTTGAGGAAGAAGTCGATTTTTGGAATTGGGCAAAAAATTTTAATGGTTCTTCTATATTTAAAAATTTAAGAACATACAACAATGCTGTTGAGGTACTAGTTGAGTTGTCCATGGCAGGCCATGAAATTGTAATCTTGTCCTCTAAACCATGGTGGTCAATACACGACACACTTATTTGGCTTGGAGAAAATAAAATTCCTTCTAAAGAAATCCATTTTATTGAAGATAAGTGGAGCATAAACTGTGATGTATATATTGATGATGCCCCTCATCAGTTAGAAAACTTTGTTAAGCACGTGCCTGAAAAATTGATTCTTAGATTTGTTCGCCCATACAATAGACCAGTTTCTGGAACAAAAGATTTAAATGACTGGATGGAATTAAGCTCTTTACTAGAGAGCTACAACTTGTAAAGTAGTTGTATGAACGATTCATTTATCCTTAGAGATAGGATATGGAGAGAGCAGAATGAACATGTTACCCTATCCAGTAATGCTACTTTTGCTTCCAAGTCTTTAGGAAGATACTTGGATGAAGAATCAGATACATTCAGAACATGTTTTGAGAGGGATCGAGATAGAATTATTCACTCAAAAACTTTCAGAAGACTAAAACATAAAACACAAGTTTTTATAAATCCTGATGGAGATCATTTTATAACAAGAATGACTCATACACTTAACGTAACCCAAATTGGTAGATCTATTGCTAGAACATTAGGTTTAAATCCAGATTTGACTGAAGCAATCTGCTTAGGACATGATGTAGGTCACTCACCATTTGGACACACTGGAGAAGATGTATTAAATGAAATGCTAGACGGTGGCTGGAGCCACTCTGAAAACTCCGTAAGAATGTTGTCTGTAATAGAACCTCTTAACCTAACAAAAGAAACTATAAATGGTATTGAAAAACATCCTTGGAGATATAAAGAACCACCTTTTTCTCCTGAAGGTTTAATTTGTAGATTTGCTGATAGAATTGCATATCTCTCTCACGATGTAGAAGATGCAATTAGAGCTGGTGTTTTAAGAGAATCTGATATACCAAAAAGCATTACTTCTGTTTTAGGTTCACCAGGAAAGACATGGATCAATTCATTAATCTCAGGTGTTTTTAAGGCTTCTTCAGGTGGCAGTTTACAAATGGACGATGAAATATTAAAAGTGATGCATGAATTAAGAGAATTTATGTTTGATAAAGTTTATTTGAGAGAAGAAACCTTAGCCCAGAGGTCTGAAGCGAAAAATATTGTTGAGGCTTTAGTAGTATATTATGAAAAAAATCCTGACAAACTGCCAGAAAATTATGTTCAAAAACAAAGCGATATTGCAAACTCAGTAGACTACGTTGCAGGAATGACCGATAGGTTTGCTATTTCAACCTATAATTCTATTCATTAAATTTAGGATCCCTTTTTTCAAGGAATGCCATTACGCCTTCTCTGAGGTCTTCTGAGACTAAGAATGAAGTACTCCAAAGCTTTGCATATTCAAGTCCTTGGTCGACTGTTAAATTAGAACTTTTTTCTAGTGCTTGTTTGGTTGCCTGTACAATTCTTTTGGAGTTGGATGAAATTTCATTGGCAAGCTTCTCTCCTGCCTCAAATAACTCATCTGAGTTTTCATATACCTTACTAACAAATCTAATTCTCTCAGCGTGTTCACCATCAAAAACTCTACCTGTAAGTGCAAGTTCGTTCATATCTCCACTTGATACAATTTTTGGCATCCTCTGAATAACCCCTACGTCGGCAACTAAACCGAGCTTTGTTTCGCCGATAGAAAACTTTGCGTCTTTGGTAGCTAATCTAATGTCGCAAGCAGAGACTAAACTTGTAGCACCACCTATACAAAACCCATGAGCTAATGCAATCGTTGGTACTTTAGATTTAGCTATAGTTGTAAATGCACTTTGCATTCTTTCAACAAGATCCATTAATTCTCGTCTATCTTGCGGTGTTGAAGATAAATTTTCATTTAAGCTCATATCAGACATAAACATTGTTATGTCAATACCAGCAGAAAAGCTATCACCTTTACCGGATATAACAATACAACTAGCTTCATCATTGTCATTTATTTCTTCAATAATTTTTGGTAAACCAAACCAAACATCCGAGTCAAGAGCATTTTTTTTATCTGGTCTATTAATCCAGATATATGCAGTATTATCTTTAATTTCTTTGATTAATTTATCATCCATCTAATTAATCTTAGTAAGATTGTCTGATGGATGTATTCGAAGCTTTATATACAACAAGAGCAATGCGAAGAGTTAGTGAAGATCCACTTCCTGAGGATGTCTTAAAACAAATGGTTGATGCTGGTATTAGAGCACCAAGTGGTTCTAATCGTCAAGGTTGGAAATTTATTGTAGTAACTGATCCGGAGATTAGAAATCAATTAGGAGAACTGTACAGAGAAGCCTGGGATTTTTATGTTAAAGAATTTTATGGAGGAACTTCTGATTTGGGAGCATCCAATGTACTTGATGATGAAAAAGCTGAGCAAGTAGTCAGAATTACAAAGTCTGCAACCTGGCTTTCAGAAAATTTTCATAAAGTTCCTGCAATGTTTGTAGTGTTATCAAGAAATGATCCAACTGGTTCTTCTATATTTCCTGCAATTTGGAGCTTAATGCTTGCAGGAAGAACTCATGGTATAGGAACTTGCTTAACAACAGTACTTGGAATGTTCAAACCACAAAAAGCCTTTGAAATCTTGAATATTCCTAGTGATAAAGGTTGGAAAATAGATGCAGTTGTAACTGCAGGTTATCCATTAGGCAAATGGGGAGTTGCTGAAAGAAATCCTGTAGATCAGGTTACATATTTAAACACTTGGGGAAATGAAACAGGTTGGAATTTAGAAGAACCGCTTTGGAGTTACTAAGTTAAAACTAATTAGTAAAGCTGTGCATAGTCTATTAAGCTCGGATTATGAGAAGGGGGAATTTATCTGTTTGTATTTTCTTATTAATTTTATTTGTAAGTTGTAGCAGCACCAATCAAGAAAATGAAACTACATCAATAAGTGAGGAAACGTCAAACAACCAATCCGTAGAAGAAATTAAAGAACCTTCAAGTAATATCTGGGTATCAGCAAAAAAAGGTGATATTGAGTCTATCAAACAACACATAGCGTATGGAACAGATTTAAACTCTAAAGGTTCTAGGAGAGAAGAAACAGCTTTAATTATCGCTTCTTGCCAAGGTCATTACGAAATTGTTGATTTATTAGTTAATAATGATGTGGATTTAGATATCCAAAATGATGAAGGTGTTACTGCGCAATTCTGTGCAGTATTTTTTGGGCAAACAGAGATTGTTCAACTTCTCAAAGATGCTGGAGCTGATCCAAATATAATCATGAATCAAGACCTAACTGCAATGGATTTGGTTTCTGTTGAATGGGATTCAGATCGAGAATCTGCTGTTAAATTTTATAAATTAAAGTACCAAGTTAGCTTTGATATAGAGGATATAAAATCTGCACATCCATTGATAATGGATATTTTAAATAAATAGAGCACGCCCGGAGGGAGTCGAACCCCCAACCTTCTGATCCGTAGTCAGATGCTCTATCCAGTTAAGCTACGGGCGCATTGCGGAGAGGGAGGGATTCGAACCCTCGAGGGAATTTCTTCCCCACTCGCTTAGCAGGCGAGCACTTTAGGCCACTCAGTCACCTCTCCAAGTCAGCGGAGGGAGTGGGATTCGAACCCACGGTATGGAATACATACAATAGTTTTCAAGACTATCGCCTTCGTCCGCTCGGCCATCCCTCCAGATGGTCTCTTTCTTTTTGCGGAGGGAGAGGGATTCGAACCCTCGAAGGGGATAAACCCTTACACGCTTTCCAAGCGTGCGCACTAGGCCAGACTATGCGATCCCTCCGAAAAAAACCTGAGATTCTATTTTAGTTATCTCTTACTGTCAAAGAAAGAGGATAATATAGCTTCAGATTCATGGGAAAGAATATTGTCTTTTATCTCGACATAATGATTTAGTCGAGGGTCTTGTGGGATATTATATAATGAATATGCTGCACCAGCTTTAAGGTTTGGTGCACCATAAATAAGCTTTCTAATTCTAGCGTTTACAATTGCACCTGCACACATTGTGTCAGGTTCTAAAGTTACTACTATTGTTGCCTCTTCAAGTCTCCAGGTTCCTAGGATTTTTGAAGCTTCTTCTAAAACTAGTATCTCCGCATGAGAAATTGGGTTTTGATCTAATTCTCTTCTATTGTGATTTGCACAAATTAAATTATCGTCTTTATCAAATATTGCTGCGCCCACAGGCACTTCATCAATATCTCGAGCTTTTCTTGCTTCATCAAGAGCTACTCTCATTTTGTCTTCATCTGATATATATTTCATCTTATTTAATTATCTCAAGTGTTGATGTTAATATAACCAAATGTTTGAGTTTTTCATTTTTGCATTTATAACTGCTATCACACCAGGGCCAAATAATTCTATGCTTATGGCGTCTGGAATAAAGTTTGGTAGAAAAGCATCAATACCTCATTTTCTAGGTATCTGGTTGGGATTCACTTTTTTATTTTTTGTTGGTGGATTTTTGCTTTCTTATGTACCAGCTCAAATTTTTGATTACCTTCAATATGTTGGTTATGCAGTAATTACCTACATTGCTTATAGAATCGCCACCACTTCTTTAGATACAAATAAAGAAAATTCTTCCGTTGATAAACCTTTTACTTTCGTTCAAGCATGTCTTTTTCAGTGGATAAACCCAAAGGGTGTTGTAATGGCGGTATCAGGCCTCACTGCCTTTAATATAACAAACAATCAAGGTGCGTTGATATATTTTTTAGTGTTGCCTTTTTGTGTGGGAGTTTGGTTAATACTAGGAGAGCAGCTTCAAAATAGTTTAGATAAAAATAAGGCAGTGGCTCGTGCAACATATGTTGTGCTTGGCATAAGTATGATTGCTAGTTTGTTGTTAGCCTAGGTTTTTAACACCAATAATTTCGGCAACATTATCAGAGAACTCGACTTTACCATCTTTAGTTTGATTATTTTCAATTAAGGCAATTAAAATTCTTCCAACTGCAATTGCGGTTCCATTTAGAGTATGTAGAACGCTAGTTTCACCCTCTGATTTTGTTCTTATATTGAGTCTTCTTGCTTGAAAGCTTGTTGTATTAGAGCAAGAAGTAACTTCTCTATATGTATTTTGACTAGGTATCCATGCTTCAATATCAAACTTTTTTGCAGCAGAAGCGCCTAAATCACCTGCGCAAACATCTACTACTCTATATGGAATCTCTAAAGATTGTAAGAGTTCTTCTTCCACAGAAAGAATAAATTCATGCTCCTCTTCAGATTTTTGAGGATTACAGAATGAAAACATCTCAACTTTATCAAATTGATGAACTCGAAAAATACCTGTAGTATCTTTTCCGTAAGTACCAGCTTCTCTTCTAAAGCATGTTGAAAAACCTGCGTATCGTAAAGGCAATTCCTCAATATTTATAATCTCGTTTGAATGTAATGCAGCAAGAGGGACTTCTGATGTTCCCACTAAATACAAATCATCATTTGGAATTTCATAAACCTGCTCCGCATCATCTGGAAAAAAGCCTGTGCCAAACAAGGCATTTTCTCTCACCAAAACCGGTGGAACCGTCGGAGTAAAACCTTTCTCTGATAATTTATTTAATGCCCAAGAAACTAGATTAAACTCAATTTTAACTAAATCTCCAAAAAGATAAGCAAACCTTGAGCCTGAAACCTCTGAAGCTTTTTCGACATCTATTAAATTAAGTTTAGAAGCAATTTCTAAGTGATCTTTTGGATTAGGTATGTCTTTAACTTTTCCTACTTTCTTAATTTCTAAATTATCTTTGTCAGACTCTCCGTCAGGAGAAGTATCAGAGATTAAATTAGGAATCTTTACCCAAAGATTTAGAAACTCTTCGTCTTTTTTATCAACTTGATCAAACAATAACTTTACCTCGTTGCTTAACTCTGTTGCTTTACTTAATAATTTTTCTTTTTCACTTTCATTTGCATTAGCAATTTGCTTGCCTAAATCCTTTTGTTGAGATCGTTTTTGTTCTGCATCAAATCGTAAAGTTTTTCGTTCCTCGTTTAAAGAAATTAAATGTTCAACGTCTATTTTTAAATTCCTTCTAGAAATATTTGACTTTAAAAGTTCTAAATTATCTTTCAATATCAAGGGGTCTAACATAACTTATCCTTCTGGAGGAATAAAACCAAAGATACTGTATAAGTTATCATTTAAGTTTTCCTCTTTTTCTACTTCTTCTAATTTAATAAACCATTCGTGTAATACACCTGCTTCTATATTAATTGCATCACTATAGAAAATTTTGCTTTCTTGAGGACCTATCGAATCAATTTTAGATTGCTGCTCATGAACAGTATCTCCATATTCATCAGTTACTAAAATTAAAACAACAACATCGTAAGCATCAACATTTCCTTCATTTGTTATTACTATTTGAAGTTCTATTTTGTCATTTAGTAGTACTAAATAATCTTCCTCTGTTACTGCAATTGCATTAGGTTTAAACTCTGCACCTGAAATAGATAAATTTCTTCGCAGAAATAAACCACCTGTACTGGATTCAGCTTTCTCAACAAGCAAATCAGCAAACCTGAACGAATTGTCTTCAAGGCCTACATACTCTATTTCATAAAGCACAGGTAGAAATGTTCCTTCTGAGGTTGCATTTTGCTTAATTAAAAATAAAAACTCGGAATAAGATCTGTCACCAATTGATAAATCAGAGATACTTTGAGCAATAGATTCTTGAATTTTTTCAGAATTAGGGTTATCAATCAAAGTGATTATAGACACTTCAAACATCTCAAGTCCCTGAAGCCAATAAGATGTTGCTAAAGATAGCAGCTCTTTTTCTTTCAGTGTCAGAGATGCGTCAGTATTATTTATTATTTCAAAAGCTTCTCTAGAGTTTGAAACCACTTTACCAATCTTATCTTCAAATTCTTCACGACTAATTTCAGAAAAATCTAAAACATTTTTGAATTCTTCTGAAGATTCAAGATGAAGTGAAGACACTAAAGCAGCACTATCTAAAAAATTATTAAATAATCTAGCTTCGTTGTAACTCTGATAATATTGATAAACCCCTGTTGATAGAATTGAAACAACAATTACAAATAAAATATTTTTTAAACTATTTTTCATATACAACCATATTTTAAATAATTAACTATCCCGAAAAACATTCTACTTCTTTATTAAGTGTAAGAAAACAAATACATTTCACAACTAAGATTGTTTGTAGGTGGGAAAGTTAAAAGTTGTATGGTCTGTAAAAAGTGAGTGCGGACCAGTAAGAAAAAAGAATGAAGACTCTGTTTTTCCAGACATATCTGGGAGCGGTTTTGTGCCATTTAAAGCAGGTGTTTTTGATGGTATGGGGGGACATAAAAAAGGTGAAGTGGCTAGCGATTTAGCTTCATCTGTTATGAAAGAAGATTACGAAGACCTAGTTTCCTATGTAGAAAAAGCTAATGAAGCAATTTATACATATCAAGAAAACAATAAAGACTCCGAAGGAATGGGAACAACGATGACAGCAATCAAAATTGATGAAGATGGTGTTTTACAAGTTGCTCATGTAGGAGATTCAAGATGTTATGTTCTATCAAAACGAAACCTAATTAAACTAACACAAGATGAGAATGTTCCAGGGTATCAGAATGTCTTAATTCAAGCATTGGGTACAAAAAAGAAATTATCAATTCAAACAAAAGATATCCACTTATTAAAAGGTGATGTAGTGTTGTTATGTACTGATGGACTCTACAACGAAATAGGCGAAGAATATCTCAAAAAAAAATTACAAGAAGGTATCAGCGCTGAAACATTGATTAGTGAAGTTTTATTACAAGAACCTAAAGATAACATTACTGCCATTATTATAAATATAATTTAGTTATGAAAATTGGTCAGATTGTAAAAGAAAGATATGAAATCCTCCAAGTTTTAGGTGAGGGTGGAATGGCTTTCGTTTACAAGGCACGTGACACACAATTAGAGAGATTTGTTGCTATTAAAACACTGAAACCTAACTATGTAAATCAAGAAACTTTTGTTGATAGGTTCAAAAGAGAAGCCAAAACAGCTGCTAATTTAAATCACCCAAATATTGTTCAAATTTTTGATTGGGGAATCGAAGAAGAACCTTATTTTGTAATGGAATATATTGAGGGCGATACTTTAACATCAATTATTTCAAAAAACAAAACAATTAGCCTTAGTGATATTTTATTTATTGGTGCACAGGTTTCTAGTGGATTACATGCTGCACATCAAAAAGGCTTGGTACATAGAGATATAAAACCAGGAAATATTATGATAACTCCCGATGGGAAAGTTAAGGTCACAGACTTTGGTATAGTTTCATTACAAAACGAAGAAAGTGATATTACAAAAACTGGTTCTGTTTTAGGAACTGCAAGCTATATTTCCCCTGAGCAGGCACAGGGTAAGCCTGTTTCTATTGAGTCTGATCTTTACTCCTTAGGAACAGTTCTTTATGAACTAATAACTGGCAGAACACCTTTTAGTGGAGACTCTCCCATTTCAACAGCAACAAAACATCTAACAGAAAAGCCTGAAAAACTCTCTACATATAGAAAAGATCTTCCAAGAGGTGTGGAGAATGCAATTTTAAAACTTCTTGAGAAAGCCACATATGATAGGTTTAAATCGGCAGAGGACTTAAGGGCCACTCTTCTCCAACAAAGAAAAATGTTACAGTCAGAGCAAACAAGGGAAAACTTAGTAGACCTTACTAATCCAAAAATAAAATTGAGGTTTACCTTACCTGCTTTATTGTTGTCGGTTGGTGTTGTAATAGGTACCATTTGGACCTTAACAAAAGTTTTTGATGGACTTCCTGTTGATGGAGGTACACAAACTTTAGTAGAAATTCCAGATCTTACTGGAAGTGAACAGGCACAAGCATTGGAAGATCTTCAAAGTTTAGGATTTAAAGTTGGGATTGAAAATGCAGCCGACTCTTCTGTGCCAGCTGGTTCTGTAATTAGAACCCAACCTCCGTCAAACACAATAATCAACCCCGAATCACTAGTTACAATTATTGTTTCTGTTGGTCCCGAAGCTTTTCCTATTCCTTATATTCTTGATATAGAAACTGAAAGAGCAATATATGTTGTTGAGGAAAGCGGCTTTATTTTAGGTCAATTACTTGAAGTAAACGATAATAATATACCTAGAGGTTTTGTTATATCACAAAATCCAGTAGCTGGAACAAAAATGAGTCCTGGTTCAAGTGTCGATTTGGTAGTTTCAAAGGGGCCTAGTCTCATAGAAATAAGTGATCTTTCGAGAAAATCACCTGAAGATGCTGTACAAATATTAGAAACTTTAGGGTTTAAATATGAACTAGTTGAGGAATATTCAGAAGATATTGAAATTGGATTAGTGTCTGGAACTTTACCTGAAGCTGGAGAGATTGTTACACCAGACCAAATAATACAAGTTGTAGTTTCTTTAGGAATAAGGATAGAAATGCCTGAAGTAGATGGATTAAGTTATGAAGAAGCAATAAGTATACTAGAAGAACTAGATCTAATTCCAACGGTTATTGGTGACACTAGCGGTAAAGTCAGGATGCAAATACCGAGAAAAGGTGAGTTTGTAGAGCCAGGTCAGGTCGTAGAGTTAACTTTTGGAGACTAAGACAAAAAAACTAAAAGAAAGCCTATTAATTTGGTATAAAAATAATAAGAGATCATTTAACTGGAGGCATACAAACGATCCTTGGAAAATACTTTTAATCGAAATAATTTCTCAACAAACTCAAATTAATAGAGCGAATATCTACTATCAGAAATTTATAAAAAAGTTCCCGACTCCTGAATCAATGTCAAGATCTACATTAAAGACTATTTTAAAAATGTGGTCTGGACTTGGATATAACAACAGAGCTATAAGACTTTATGAATCCTCTAAGTTAATTTCAGAAAAAGGTTTTAAAAATATATATCCAAATTTTGAATTACTTCCTGGTGTGGGTCAATATACTAAAAATGCAATTCTCTCATTTGCATATGGTGAAAAGGTATTAGCGCTTGATACAAATTTAGAGAGAGTGCTAACAAGATATTTTGCTGCCGACAGTACAAAAGATTATGTAAAAAAATATTCAGACTTTTTGCTTAAAGACGTTGACTCTAGAGACTTAAATCAAGCGTTGATGGATCTTGGTAGTTCTATTTGTACTAGTTCAAACCCAAAATGTAATATTTGCCCATTAGAAAAAAATTGTAAAAAATATATTATAAGGTCTGAAAATTCTGTTGAAAAATTTGAAGGTTCAAACAGGGAATTGAGGGGAAAAATCATAAAACTCCTCGTTATGCAAAACCAAATAACTATAAAAAATATTGCAAAAAAAACTAGTGAAGATGAAGAGAAGATTATGACTGCTATTAACAGTCTTGAAAATGATGGTCTGCTAAAGGTAAGGAAAAATAATACTGTTGAAATAAATTCAAACTAATACTAATTTGTAAAATATGCCAGTTTCAAAAAAGAGAAAACAAAATAGTAGACCTACTCAGTCAAAAAAAATTTCTAGTACAATGTCGACAAGTAATGTGCCTTCACCACGATGGTACACAGTTTTAATGTCAACGCTGATGATTGTGGGAGTGCTTCTAATAGTTCTTAATTATTTAACTTTATTACCTGGATCTGTTTCAAGGTGGTATTTGTGGAGCGGATTAGGCCTGATTGGCGCAGGATTTATAATGACTACAAATTACAAGTAATAAAAATTATCTAGGCACCTATCACTAATAATTAATAAATCGAATTAAGATTTGATATCAACTGGCTGAAGCGAGTCAAGTTTGATAAGTTTATTAATCTAAAGGCTCCATAGCCTCTTTGCAGTGTTTTGGTGGTTCATTCGCAACAACAGATTGTCTATTGATAGTTAATTCCGTACCACATTTATTACATATGAAGGATTGCGATATCTCAACTACATCATCTGTGTCTAACTCAGGAGGTATGCTGGCTAAAGATGAAATAGAATTTCTTAAAAATCTAAAGATTATAACTCCAATAAATAAAGCAATTAAATATTCCATTATGAACTGAAGTACCTAAATGCTGCAATTGCAATTGCTACTGCAATCCAAACTAAAGATAATCCTTTTCTATTAGCACTAGAAAGTGTTTGTTGAGTGCGCTTTTTTTCAATTTCATCATTGATGGATTCTTTTAGCTTTAATAATTCACTTAAAGATAAGTTTTCTAAATCTTTTTTATCCATATATTTAGATTACCTTATTGTGGAGATGATGGGACTTGAACCCACGACCCCCTGCTTGCAAAGCAGGTGCTCTTCCAGCTGAGCTACATCCCCTCGCATTTACATTATGCACTGTATCTTACAGTAAATGAAAAAAAAATTTAAATATTTCCATTGATAGACTAATGTTAATTAGACGAAAGGGCCTATAGCTCAGCCTGGTTAGAGCGCATCCCTGATAAGGATGAGGTCGTTAGTTCAAATCTAACTAGGCCCACCATTTTTAGAAACATTCTGTAAAATCTAAATTGTAATGAATTTTGTTATCTTCGGATATTTTGCAGTTTTTTTCACAACTGTATCTTTCTTGCCTCAAGCTATAAAAACTTTAAAAACTAGAAATGTTGAAGGATTGTCATTATTAACTTATGTATTTTTATTCCTAGGATCATTATCTTGGTTTCTGTATGGCAACTATTTAAATGATATTCCTTTAATGACAACAAACTCATTAACAACAATCCTTACTGGACTAATTTTATTTTTAATTGTAAAAGAGAAAAGATCAGCTGTTTAAAAATTTCTTTATTTCAATTAAATTTTTATATTTTAAGATATTTTCGCTCATAGAATTTATGCTTTCTAACATTTTTTCGTTCCAGACTTTTTTTAAAGGAAATACATCAACCTTCACTAAAAATAAACTCGATTCGTTATCTAATGGAGTCGATATTTGTGTTTCAAGTCTGAAATACAGGCTATCAAAATCAATTATTTTTGGTCTCTTAATCTTTGGATGATTGCTTAAATTTGAGATTGTTGTTATATTCCAAACCCATCTACGAATTGTATGTTTACTCATATGTTGTACTAATTTCTTACTTGATTTAATCAACAGCTCATTATCTGCAACGGGACCATGTAATTTTGAAAGATCAGAGTTCAATTCATTACTTGGAATCCATCCACTAGGAAAGCAAAAACATATAGCAACCAATTTTCCATTATGCATCACCGCAATATCTTCTTCAATTTTCATGGCAGTTTCAAAAAAAGAGTCTGTTTGATCTGAGCCAAAGAGTTCTATTACCTTTCTATTTAGGTTCTTATTTTCAAACTGTTCAGTTTGACCATATAAATCAAGTCCATATTTCTCAAACTGCACTTTTTTATCAAATAAGTAATTTTCATCAGGATTTTGATTATAAAGCAAGCCATCAAATTTCTGCATAGAAGGATTGTTTGAAAATGGTACTTTTATGAAGTCAATGTTCATTATTATTAATTTAATAAAAAAAAGGAGAACTTGTGTCTAGTTTTGGAGCATTAGTAATACACGGATTGTTTGAGCATAAAGGGCGTCATCAAGAAAATGTTTCCTGGTTAGAAAAGCTTGGTATTGAGGCTCATTCATTCAACTTACCTGGTCATGGAGAAGTTGATGAAAAAGGGCATATAGAATCTTGGGACGAAAATATGATTGCAATTTCAAAAGCTTATGAAAAAATTAAATCAAAAGATAAAAAAATAATTTTTTCTCATTCATATGGTTCACTAGTGTCAGTATCAGCTATTCTTCAAAACAAAATAAATCCAGATTATCTAATTTTGTCAGCACCACATTTTGATGATAATTACCCAAAATTTATTAAAAATATGTCTGGTGGTCTATCTAAATTATTTCCAAAATTAAGAGCTCCTTCTCCAGTAACAAGAAGAAATTTATCTACAGATAACGATACCGTTGAAAAATACTTTAATGATCCTTTAGTATTTAGAAGTTTAACTTTTAAATTTGGAAATGAAATAAATAATGCTCAAAAATTTGTAAATACAAATATTCATGATTTAAAAATACCAACATTAATTCTTCACGGAGCTGATGATAAAATAGTTCCAATTAAGGTAAATAATAAAATTTCACAGCTTGGCAATGTTAAATTTTTAAGAGTAGAAAATTCAAAACACGAAATATTAAACCAAGATACAAGAATGTTTGTGCTAAGTGAAATTCACCAGTGGTTTAAAGAACAAAATATTCTCTAACTTTCTTATTGCAAACTTCTTGCAATAAGACTTTATTAGTTTATAATCTTTGTATGCATGTACCTGATGGATTTATGAATGTGACTATGTCTGCTGCTACTGGCGTGATTAGCTTTGGAACACTTTGGGCTTATATACGTTCAGCAAAAGATTTAATTGCTGACAAATTTATAGCGTTAACTGGAATGATGTCAGCACTAATTTTTGTTCTTCAAATGATTAACTTTCCAATTGCTGCAGGCACAAGTGGTCATTTACTTGGTGGAGCTCTTGCTGTAATAGTTTTGGGGCCAAGGTTAGGTTTGATTTGTCTATCAGTAGTTGTAATAATACAATCCTTACTTTTTGCTGATGGGGGTCTTAGTGCATTAGGTGTAAATGTTCTTAATATGGCAATTGTTACAAGCGCAACTAGTTGGATTATTGTAAAGTACTGGATCAAATTTATTGGTAAAAATAAAACATCTATTGTTACTGTTAGTGTCCTAGCTGGAATTTTAAGTGTAGTTTTTTCTTCAATAGCTTTTACAATTCAATATGCAATTGGTGGCACAATATCGATTCCAGTTGGTACAGTTCTTATAGCGATGGTCACGACACATCTCATTATTGGTTTAGGTGAGGGAATTATTACCGCATTAATCATCACTCTACTTATGCGTGTCAGACCAGACTTAGTTTACGCTCATGACAGAAGTGATGAAAACACTACTAAAGTTTCTTTTTACGGATTATTTATTATTTTGATATTACTTTTGAGTCTTATTACACCTTTTGCTTCATCATCACCAGATGGATTAGAATCAGTTGCAGAAGAATTTGGATTCACACAAACAGATGGAATTGTACTGTTACTTGATGATTATGGAATTAATGCCATAAATAATAATTTCTTATCTACTGTTCTAAGCGCACTATTAGGCGTGACAGTTGTAGCTGTTATGTTCAATTTGATTATCAATAGAAGAAAGAGTGGGAAAAATTCCTAAATTTTTTTTTGATTTTATAAATATTTTTAGTTAAATTTAGAGTACTTTTTATGAAGAAAATCTTTATAGATGATCATTATAAGAAGTATTACGAGATAACCCTTGAGACAGGAAATCTGGAAACAGATTGCGGAGTTTTCAAGGGTTTTCTCATTTATAGAACTTTTAAATAAAATGGTAAGTAAATGAAATTAGAAGTTTTAAAAAACAAATGTACCTCATGTGTAAAATGCACATTATCTACAACAAGAAACAATGTAGTTTTTGGAAGAGGTAATCCAGATTCAAATTTATTTGTTATTGGTGAAGGACCCGGTCAACAAGAAGATGAGCAGGGCCTAGCTTTTGTAGGAAGATCTGGAAAAATGCTAGATGATATCTTCCTATCAGTTGGAATTGATACAAACAAAGATTGCTATATTTCCAATATTGTTAAATGTAGACCTCCAGACAATAGAAAACCTTTGATAAACGAAGTTTCTGAATGTATGCCATGGTTAACCCAACAAATTAATTTAGTTAAACCGAATATTATAGTTCTAGCGGGATCAACAGCTGTAGAATCTTATCTAGGAATAAAAAAACCTATTTCACAGTTAAGAGGTAGTTGGATTATAAAAGAAGATATAAAGTACATGCCAATTTTTCATCCATCATACTTATTAAGAAATCCATCTAAAGAAAAAGGTAAGCCAAAATGGCTTACCTTAGAAGACATTAAAAAAGTTAAAAAAGAACTCTGATTTAAGAAGAGAATTCTTCTTTTGTGTTTAATAACAACGATATAAAAATAAAAACAGAAGCTACAATCACATTAGAATTAAAAGTCTCATTTAAAAATATAACTCCTGCAGTTACTCCAACAATTGGTACTAAATAGTCTACGGATGCAACTTGTAATGCGCTAACTCTTCTAATAAGCCAAGTAAAAGCAGTAAATGCACTTAGGTTTGAGACGACTAGTGCTACAACTCTAATAATTTGAGATGTTGATAGTTGCTGTGGCTCGATGTCAAAAATTAGATATGCAGTGATGCTCAAAATGATTACTAAAGGATATTGGTATGTAAGCCAAGTCGCTACTTTATATTTAGGAGCATACTTTCTGTTAAGTACTGTCGCTAAGGCAATACACTGAACGCCACAGAATGCAAGAGTTCCACCAAGTAAAATATTTCCATCATTTAATAATCCTGTTTCACCTGTTACAAATAAATAAAAAATCCCAATAAACCCAGTGACTATAGCTATATATCTGAGTTTTGAAATTCTTTCTTCTTTTAAAAGCACTTTCAACCACAACGCTGTAAATACAGGTGCCGAACTAATAAGTAAAGTCACAAGTCCTGAAGAAATATACTGTAGCGCATAAATAAAAAACCAACTTACAGAAAATACAGAAAAAGTTCCCGTTATAGTTGCTTCTTTAAATATTGTTATTTGAAATTTTTCTCGTATGAATAAAAAATAATTTAAAAATAATACTAAACCAATTAGTGTAACCCTCAATGTGACTAAGAATATTTCATTTATCCCTTCAATTAATAAGCTCCTTGAGAGAACATTGCCTGATCCCCACATAAAAGCAGCAACTAATATTGCACCGATTGCCTGGGGCAAAGTTGGTTGTGCTATATTAGTTTTTTCGGTTGAGTTCATTATTGAGATAGTAATGTCTCTTAAAAGATAACTTTTACTATTAATTGCTAGTAATATAAAATTAACGGGAGCAAAAGCTGAGAGGGTTTAAAAAACCGACCGTATGAACCTGTTAGGTAATTCTAACGAAGGGAACTCGGACTCAAATCCCATTACTTTTATAGGAATGAGGTATGTATGAATGAAAATGTAATTTACTTATTAGTTGTATCAATTTTGACATGGATCTACTTTCAAACAAGAAGTTTAAAGTCCAACGAAAATGAGTATTTTGTTTTAAATAAGTCAGAGGGTGTGCTTGGTCTAAGTTTAAGTTTTTATGCAAGTGGAATGGGTCTTTGGATCCTAACCTCTCCAGCTGAAGTTGCGTGGTATGGATTAGGGTACGATATTTATGGTTATGCTCTATCAGCAGCTACACCGTTTATATTAATTTATATATTTGGTCCAAAAATTGCAGATCTGTTGCCTAAAGGGGCAACTCTTGCACAGTTTGTAGAAACTAAATATGGCAACATTGCTCAAAAAATCGTTTCAATAGTAGCAGTGATTTACATGGGGGCTTTTTTAATTGCAGAGTTTGCATCAATTAGTTTTGTTTTTGAATCAATATCCTCAGTACGTGGAATTCTAATAAGTTTGCTTATTGCAATAACTACACTGGCATACCTTTTTAGACATGGTTTTAAAGCATCTTACTTTACAGATAGACTTCAAAGTTATGGAATAATTTTATTACTAGCTATTGTGTTTACCATTTGGTTAAGTCAAAATAGTCTTTCTGAAATAGTAACATTTGCTAATGCAGGAGGACTGAGCTCTTTTGAAACATTTAGTCTCAAATCTGCATTAGCTGTAATAATTGCTGTAACTGCAGCCGAGGTTTTTTCTATGGGTTACTGGCAAAGAACTTTTTCAGCAGAAAACTCAAAAGCTATTAAACAAGCAAGTGTTTTTTCTGGAATCGGAGCATTCTTAACAATTCTACTTTTAGGAATTGGTGGTGCTGTTGGTGCAGGAAAAGGGATAGAGTCACCTTCATTAAGTTTCATTGAACAGCTGGATTTAAATAATTTTACAATTATATTGCTAGTTTCTCTAGCAACCCTTCTTGTAACGTCAAGTATTGATACCTTGGAAAATGCAATCGCATCAACTATTTCATTAGATATCCTCAAGAAAAAATCTGAAGAAGCTAAATTAATAACATTACTGGTTGTATGTATTGCATTAGTTATATCAATTGAAGTAACGAGTATATTTAATGTATTTTTAGTAGCCGACTTATTTGCTGCATGCCTTGTATTTCCCGCTTTCTACAGAATAAAAAAATCTAGCAAGGATATTTTACTTTTAATTCCGTTTGTCGGATCTCTGATTTCTGTTTATGTATACAGGTATCTATTTATAGACACTCAAGTAAATCCTGGAGGAGTTTTTATTCCGACAGATCTTTACGGCTTAGCTGACTTGAATACTTTTGCTATTGGTTTACTTTCTTCAATGGTAATAACGCTTGTGGCAGATAAAGTAATCAAATAGAATTATTAATGCATGAAACCTGCAGACTTAAACTCTTTTAATACATTATCTAATCTGGCTGGAAAAGGTACCACACTAGTGGTACAAAGCACTCGAATGGACTTCAACACAAACACTTATGTAAGTGAACTGTGGAAAAGAAGTAATGGTCAGTGGAAAAGCTTTAAGTCAGGCATCAACAACTTTAGTAATCCAAAATTTGGGGATAAAGACAATAATATTTTTTATATAAAAACCAATAGGTCTGTTGAAGATAAAAGCAGATCCAAAAAAACCTTGTCAACAATTCATATGCAAGAAGGCAGGTCTATAGATACTGTCTTTGAAATTGAAGGTGGTATAAGTAATTATTTATTTAGTAGTAATGGAAAGTCTATATATGTTATTACAAGTGAGTGGAGTAAAGAATTTAAAAATATTGAAGATAAAAACTCAGAGCCAATGTACTATGAAAATCTTCCCTTTCGATTTGATACAAAAGGCATAATTTACAACAAAAGAGCTCATGTCTATAAAGTAAATATTCAAACCAAAAAATTTACCAAAATTGTTGATGGTGACGCAAACGATATTATTTCTATTTCATCTTTAGTTGAGGGAGAGAAAGGTATTGTTCTTTCTTTTGATCAATACAATCTTAAAGGAACAATGCTTGAAGAGAAAATTGGAGCAATAGAGGGTGCAAAAATTAAAGATATTTACTCAAAAGGTAGTATGGGAAATCTTTTCTATTACGAAGATTGTCTTCATGCTGTAGGTATGAGAAAAAGATTTGATTGGCCCACCAATACTTCTATTTTAAAGATTTCAAGCTCAGGAAAAGTATCTTTTAAATATCCTTCATTTGATAGAAATGTAGTTAAAGCAGAAGTTTATGAAGGTATTCTATATTTTTTATATGAAGACTCGGGAAAAACTTTACTACGAGATGGTACAAATAATATAGACCTAATAAATTCAGAAATTACAATTAAAGACTTTGCTTTTAATAATGAAAAAACTTATGTTATAGCAAATTCATTTTCAAATCCTGATGAAATATACGAGTTAAGTAATGGTCAACTTACGCAAATATCTAAAGCTAATGAATCATTTACTAAGAAAGTCAGAACCTGGGATTGTCAGTACAAAAGAATTGATACTGGTAAATCAGAAATAGATACTTGGGGAATTTTTGTGGGTAAAGATAAGCCAACAGTCTTAAATATACATGGTGGACCAGCAAGCCAGTATGCATTTACTTTTTTTGACGAGTTTCAAACATATGCTTCTGCTGGTTTTAATGTTATTGCTTGTAACCCAAGAGGATCAAGTGGTAGAGGTCATGATTTCCTAAGAGATGTCTGTGGAAATAAATGGGGGGTAACAGATATGTATGATGTTCTCACTTCATTTAAAAATATGAAAAAAATAATGGGCATCACAAATAAAAACGATGGAATTATGGGTGGCTCATATGGAGGTTTTATGACTTCTTGGATCATTAGTCATAATCCAAGTATGTTCAAATCTGCAATTGTTGAAAGAGCACTTCTAAATTGGGAAACAATGGTTGGGACATCAGACATAGGAGTTGGTTTTCCCGAGATGTATTTGCTTGATGATATGGACAAAAATATAAACTTATACAGAAAGAAAAGTCCAATCACCTACGCATCTAATATTAAGACTCCAACCCTCATTCTTCACTCACAAGAAGACTACAGGTGTCCAATAGAGCAAGCAGAGCAGTTATTTTCTAACCTTAAAAGAAGGGGTGTGAAAACAGCAATGCTGAGATTCCCGGGTGAGAGCCATGAGCTTTCAAGATCTGGAACACCAAATCACAGAAAGCAAAGATTTGATCACATCATAAAATGGCATAAAGATAATTTAAATTAATTTTCGTCTTCACATCCGCATTCTGGACACATCATTTTTCACCTCCTTTTTCTTCTAGTCTAATAATAGCCCTATTAATATCAGATCCTTTCATAATCATTTTTGCCATCAAACCATATTTTTTCCTAATTATATCTGCAGCCTCTTTTTTCATATCCTCATCCTCTACAAGAGATGCTTCTAGATCAAGACTTTCTGATAGCTTTTTGGTTCCATTTTGGTTAGTAGTGTAAATTGTCGCTTTACCATTGTTTCTGATTCTCTTTACTTTTCCAGCGTTAAGGCTTGTTGTTACAACTAATGAGTTACAAAAGTCTGCAACCCATACCGGTGTTGTAATAGGTGTTTTGTCTTTTTTGTAAGTGATTAAATTTATGTACTCGACATCTGAAAAATCTTTTAGATTCATAACTTCATTTTAAAAATAATTTAACAATAGTTCTGGAAGCTGCTTAAATCTTCTTGCAGTATCATCTTCAGAAAAAAGTATATAGAGAAGCAACATAATAAGAAGTACTCTGGTTGGAGTTATTTTTCTAAACATAGAAATATGCTAAATATTTTCAATGCAAAAAAAAGGGATTTTATAAAAATCCCTTTTTTTTAGTTATTTATTCTAAAAGATTTATATTGGAGTGTCTCCTTTATTGAAATCAATAAACAAATTACCTGCGTACACTGGTCCCATATGAGCTACAGTGCTTGCATCAAATAATTCAGACTCTGACTCGCTATCAAGAACTGCTTGTAGTTTTATAACTGCAGCATCCATATCTTCTCTGGAGTCCCAAAAGTTCCAACTTATTGCGCTGTTTCCATCGAATATTGCACCTGTAACTTGAAGCCCATTTGATTCTTCGTAAATTGGTTCCACTTTTTCTTTTAAAAAATCTAATACTGCATCAGTATCTTTTGCAACACCAACAACAAGCCTCAAGTAGCTTGGTCTTTGACTATCTTTGGCTAAAGTTTGGTATACCTTACCATAAACAGCTTCTCCTTCGTAAACAATAGGAGGTGCAGACATTAAACTTGCTGCACCAGCCAAAACACCATCAATTTTTTCTTGTGCAGCGTCTAAAGACTCTTTACTGTCATAGCATGACAGGTTGATACCAGAATTTTCTCCGGTGATTGCAGCCATTATTGATAAAAGTCCAGGTGTTTCTTCAAACTCTGGCATAACTTTTTCTCTGACATAAGAAACTGCTTCGTCTCTTTTTCCATCCTGCAGTGCAGGAATTGTTACTCTAAAGTACATAATTTCCTTTCTATTTTGTTAATCAATAGGTGCGTGTGACTGAAACGCAACACTTATTCCAAAGACAAATATTGGAAACAAAACTACACCACCAATAATAAATACTGGAACAAAAGCAGCTGCAGGCACTAATCCAAATAATGACCCAAACTGTACAGCTATTACTAAGTATGCAGCTCCCTGGCCAGACATTCTTGCCCATGATGGGACAAGTTTATTTTCATCAGCACTGATGAGACAAAGTGCCCAAATACCATAAAGTATAAATGTCACAGTTTGTCCAATATTAGAAACTGCACCTGCTTGGTCTGTTGAAAGAACTGTTTCAAATACTGCATTGCTATTAGCAGTCGCTGACAACGTTCCTGTTAACTGTATTACAGCTGCAGCAAATAAAATTCTTCCAACAATTCTAAAATATGGATTATTTTCACCAAATAACTGTCTAGTCAGTTGTATTGTAAATAAAAATCCAAATATTTGAACAAAAGATACGACATCTACAATCGCACCATATTGTGAACTGTATCCTACTTGATCTGGACCAATCAATAGAGCCTGAATACCAAATATTATAATAGTTCCAATAGCAGCAATCCTTGCCATAGTCACACCAAGCTGAGCTTCTTTTTTACTTAACATAGTTACCTTTCTTTTTTCTTTACAATTTTCCAACAGGAAAATCGACATAATTTTTCCATACTCGACATTCTCCTGTAAGTTCTTTGGGTGGTTCTTTTAGTAAATTTGCAACAGCGTCTTTTACAACTTCTGTAATAACATCAGATGCTGCATGGGCAGCATCATGACTTGTCCAAAAGTTAAAGCTAAAACCAGTATTGTCGTTTACTTTACAAGCTGCAGTAGCATATATTCCATCTACATTTTCATATGCTGGATAGACTGTGTCTTTCATAAAATTAGTAGCATCATCATATGTTTTATTTTCTTGCATATCACCTCCAACAACAAATCTAGCAAAAAATGATTCTCCCCCGTCTTTAGGAACCATGATATATTGCTGAGCAGCCACCATTGGTCCTTCAAGTATTGTTGGTGGTTCGTTTAAAAAATCTGCAAGTCCTGCAAGATTTTGTTGAAATTCTTTCATTGCAGATTCTTTTGCCTCATTGTCCGACCACATTGTCCAAGCCATAACTTGACCTTCATTATTTAGACAAGCTCCAGTTGCTAACAGGCCGCTAACCTGATCATAAACCGGAATTGCAACATCTCTAAAATAATTTAGAGCATCATCTGCCATACCTTCTTTAGGGTTTGCCAACCCAAGTCTTACATACATTTTCTCTCCTAACGTGTTTGTTAATACGTCAGTTAAGTATGTTTACAAAGCCCTATCTTTCTCTCCAAGCTAATAATGGACCTACACCTAAACCTAATATAAATGTTAACCACAGGACTAATTGAAGAGGCATTAAAGCTTCTGGTGGTTCATATCCAAAAAATGTCCCAGCCCCAGCAAAAATAACTCCCATAAGCCCTCCGACTAAAAGGTTGTATCTCCATATATTACCAATAACACCTTCTGAAACTGCATACAGAGCAACCATGTTTAAACAAATAAAAAAGAAAAACGGACCAAACTCATTTCCATCACTCCCTAGTGTTAAACAGTTTCCTGCAAAAATTGCTGCTGCAAGAAAAGTTGTGCCTTCTCTCCAATTTTCAGGCACATTATCTCCCAATAATGGTTTAATTGTTAGAAAAATACCAGCAAGACTTAAGCCCCATAAAAAGCTAACCAATAACTCTCCCGGAGGAGCTTCCATTCCCATTAATCCTGTAGTTATAAATCCTAAGATATTAGTAATCAGGAATAAATAACCAGCCTGTTGTGCATTTTCTTTATCTGTTGATGCAAAAAACGATTTCATAATTTATTTCCTTTCTTTTATTCTGCGCTTGATGACAATTTGTCACCCCAAGCAAAATAGTTTCCTAAACTTACCCCTGTAATCAAAGAGACCCATCCAACTAAAAATACAATATCAACTGTTTCTGGAATTTCAAATCCAAATAAATCAGAAGCCGTTCCAAAAACAATTATTAGTGCCCCTATAATTGCTAGATTTTCAAAAACTGGACGTACTATGCCATTTCCTCTTAAAACTACTCCATAAATCAATTGATTCAGAGCCCAGAAAAAATACATAGGGATAAAACCAGTTTCTTGATATTCGGGTGTCATTTCAAGAAATGTTCCAACTAATATAACGGAAGCCAAAACACCACCTGCTGTTTTCCAATATTCTGGAACATAACCTTCTGCTAAGTAATAACCCGAAATTACAATACCAAAAAGTGCAAATCCCCAAAGAAAATTTATCAAGTTTTGTACAGGATCTATATCAAATAATTCAAAGTTTGCAGCTAACGCTACAATATTTATAACCAAAAATACTAGTGAATTTTGTCTTGAGAACTCACCAATTGGTTGTGTAAAAAATTTTTTCATAAATAAACCTACCTTCCATAAGCTCCCTCTAATTAAATTATTGATGCAATTTAACTTCCTTAAATTACATGGCTATTCTACAAAAATTTTATTTGGCTTGTATAAGATTTTATTAAATTTTATGTAAATTAGATTTTTTCAAGAACTAAAGGTTTTACCTTTTCCCCAATAAGAGTAAAAGTTTGTAATAAGTCATCATGTGATAGGCCAGCATTATCAATCTGAAAGGTAAATCGAGAAATTCCACCTAAAGCTTTACTATGTCGAACTAATTTTTCAGCAACTTCTTCTGGGCCTCCGATAATGTAAGCTCCTAGATCGTCAATCTGTTGTTCAAACCTTTCCATAGTTACCGGTGGCCACCCACGTTCTTGCCCAATCTGATTAAACCAAACTCTATATCCAGGATAATATTTTTCAATTGCCTCCTCTTTTGTATTTGCAACAAAACCAAGTGAATGAAGTCCAATTTTTAGAGAAGATTTTTCATGACCTGCCTTATCAGCAGCTTCATAATAGAGATCAACTAACGGTTTAAATCTGTGCGTTTCTCCACCAATTACAGCAATCATAAGTGGAAGACCTAAAGTGCCAGCTCTGACAAATGATGCAGGAGTTCCTCCAACACCTACCCAAATTGGTAATTTGTTTTGAACAGGTCTTGGATAAACAGTTTGATTTTCTAATGGTGGTCTAAACTTTCCAGACCAAGTAACTTTCTGTTCATCCCTAATTTTTAAAAGAAGATCTAATTTTTCAGCGTAAAGATTATCGTAGTCATTAAAATCTAGTCCAAATAGCGGAAAAGCTTCGGTAAAAGAACCTCTACCCGCAACTATTTCTGCTCTTCCATTGGAAATTAAGTCTAAAGTAGAATAATTCTGAAATAATCTAACTGGATCCATTGCGCTTATTACTGCAACCGCACTAGTTAAACGAATGTTCTTTGTTTTAGCAGCTGCAGCTGCAAGTATATTATGGGCAGCAGAGTCTAAAAACTCTTCTCTGTGATGTTCACCAAGCCCAAAAACATCAAGACCAACTTTATCTGCATGAATAATACGTTCAATAAGTTCTGCCATAGCCTTGGCATCATCTTGAACCGTACCACCGTCATTTGTTAGAGTTTTTTTTGCGAATGAATCAATTCCTATTTCCATTTAAATATTCAGTGAATTTATATATTCTTTAAAGTTTTGACTAGGCTTTCAATAAGCATTTCGATATGATCTATTTGTACACTCTCGTTTGGAGCGTGTGCATTTCCTAACTCTTCATCACCAGCACCAATTAAAACAAGTTCTGCATTTGGAAACTCTCTAACGAAATCGTTAGCAAAAGGTATGGAACCTCCTACACCAATATAAGCAGTTTCATTTTTCCAAGTTGAATTAAAACTTTTTACCAATTCTGTTGTAAAAGGTTTATTTGGATCAGCTACTACGCCAGAGCCCATCGAGTTTGGAATGAATTTAACTGAGGCATTCCATGGAATATTTTCCATTACGTGCTTTTCAAGCATTTTCATTGCATGCTCTGGATTTTCTGTTGGAGGAAGTCTCAAACTTACTTTTGCTTTCGCTTTAGGGATAACTAGATTAACTGCATCTTTTACGGCTGGAGCATCAATAGCTAAAACGTCTAATGCAGGTTCCAGCCAAAGCCTTTTGGAAATACTTTCAGTATCAAATAAATGAATTTCTTCTGAACCAAGCATCTTTTTTAGAAAGGATTCTTCAAGTTCGGTTACTTGCATATCTGTTGGAGTTAAACCCTCTATCATTAGATTGCCTTTTTCATCATGGAATGATGCAATAATTTTACTGAGTACCATAAAGGCATCTGGCACAACTCCACCACCAACACCAGAGTGAATCGGTCTCATTGGTTGATCTACTTCAATTATTCCATCAGCTAATCCTCGAAGAGAAGTAGTAACAGTGGGAACTCCTATTTTTACATTTGATGAATCAGCAATAATAATTACATCAGCTTCTAAAGCATCTCTATTTTGTTCAATGAATGAGGACATTGTGGGTGAACCTATTTCTTCTTCCCCTTCAATAAATACTTTGATGTTGACTGGAAATTCATTTTTTAATTGTTTAATGACGTTGTAATGAACAACAACTCCGGATTTATCATCTCCTGATCCTCTACCAAACAATCTTCCATCGATCATCTCAGGTATAAATGGGTCTGTTTTCCAAAGATTTATATCACCTACAGGCTGAACGTCATGATGGGCATACAGAAGTACCGTTTTTTTATCCGGATCGATTTCCGTATGAGCCAAAACTGCTGGCATACCACCAGCGACTTTTATTACCTGTGTATTGAGACCTAAATCTGCAAATAAGTTTTCAACAAATTGAGCTGAAGCATCTACGTCATCTCTATGATCTTTATCAGCACTAATAGATGGAATTTTTACCATCTCCGATAATAAATCAATTATCTCATGCTGTGCCATATAGATATTTTACGACCTACTAATTTTTACTCATAAGAGATAGCATCAAGTATATTTTGTCTCGAAGCTCTTATTGCAGGAAGAATTGCAGCGATAATACCAGCAATAATTGAAATTCCAATCCATAACGCTGTTTGAGGAATAGAAACTGCAAAGACAGTGAAACCCTCATCTGCAAGTGTTTGTATAAGACTCCAAGCAAAAAATATTCCTAAACCTGTTCCAAGTGCTGCACCAAAAATTGCTATTATCGAAGATTCTATAAATATCATCCTTCTTATCTGTTTTCTATATGTCCCTATAGCTCTCATGAGACCAATTTCTCTAGTTCTTTCATAAACTGAAAGAGATAAGGTATTGGTAATTCCAAATAATGCTACAAAAATAGATATCGATAAAAATCCATATATTACATTCAAAAGTAACTGTATTTGATTGTTTGCTTCCTCAACAAGACCGTCTTCATCTCTCACTTCTACACCAGGATATTGATCGACAATTGAATTAATTTTATCTTCTAATTCAGGAGTTTTTTTATTTACGTTAAAATACAGTTCCGTATCAAGTGATTCATCAGCAAAAAAAGTATTGCTTTCAAGGAGTACGAAAAATTCAGCAGGAGGTTGGGTAGTCCAATCAAAAATATAAGAAACAATAAACGTTCTTTCTCCTTCTTCAGGAATCGTTAATACAATTTCGTCTCCGACAAAAAGCTCTTCTCTTTCAGCAGTTTGCTTTAATACTCCGATTGCATTTTCATTCAAAAAGTCTTTTCTATTACCAGAAATATCATCTGTTTTTACAAGATCAAAGACTGTTTCATCAACTGCACCAAGGATAAGTGGTCTTTGATTATACCCAACAACTGTTGCTCTTGTTCTAGATAGTTTTGTAACTTCATCAAGTTCTAAAAGTTCTTCTGATAATCCAGTTGGGATTCCAGGAGAGACAAATACGTTAGAAGCGCTTACTTGATAATCAGCAAGTATTACTTCACTTATTAATGACTCAGCCTGTGCTTTGAATGAAGTAGTTATAACATTTGCTAGAGAAATTAATGTCAACCCAATCATCAAAGCTGACGCTGTTGAAGCAGTTCTTCTTGGGGTTCTTTTTGAATTCTCTGTGGCTAATTTTCCAAGAATTCCAAATACTAAGTCATAAATTTTATCAAAAAGAAAAACAAAAGGTTTTGTAATAGATGGAGTAATTACAGATATTCCAATGAATATTACACCTGCACCAAAGCCAACTTGCTGAAGAGAAGATAGTGTAGGGAGATCTAAAAAGTCATACAAAACACCAAACAATAATCCGAATCCCACAACAGAAATAAGAGAGCCGAAAACTAATCGAATAAATAATGATTTTCTCTTAGGTGTTGACACACTGTCTCTTATTGCTTCCATTGGGCTTACTTGAGAAGCTTTTCTTGCTGGTAATAAAGAAGATAAAATTGTAACCGTTATTCCAATAATTAATCCTGTTATTGCAGCTTCGGTAGTTAAAACCAATGGTCCATCAGGTAATCCAAACTCAAAATATTGAAGTCCCTCTTTCACTGCTACAGCTAACCCAATTCCAAGAGCAATTCCAAGACCAGATCCAATTACAGACATAAATAAAGATTCTGAGATAACTAATCTATAAATTTGTCTTTTTGATGTACCTAAGGCTCTAAGTAAGGAAAGCTCTTTTGTTCTTTGCAGCAAAAGTATTCTAAATGTGTTTTGAATAATAAAAGCACCAACAAAGATTGCAATACCTGCAAAGACATTGAGTATTGTATTAAAAAAATCTAGACCTTGTTTAATTGAATCAGCTTGTTCTGCAGCAGCCTCTTGAGCATTTATTACATTTAAATTTTCTGCATCTAGGTTTGTTATTTGAGTTTTTACATCATTAATGTCAAAATTATTTTCTATAACTACATTAATCAAATCCACTTCATCTCTTGAATCTAATAATCTTTGAGCAGTTCTAAATTCAAACAAAGCAAACGTTGCGCCTCCTGGTGCACCTACATTAGCAAACTCTGCAATTCCAACAATTGTAAATGATGCAGGTGTTGCACCAGCTAATACTGTCACTCGATCTCCAACTGAAAAATCATGATTTTCAGCAGTTACAATATCCATAACAACTTCTTTTGTATTAGTTGGAGGTTCTCCATCTACTAATGACCATTGCTGCGCATAAGAATTGCTATCCCAAGCAGCTCCAAATGTAGGAGCAAATCCATTAGATATTAATACCGTTTCACCATCTACTATTTTTATAAATTGTGCAAAACCTAAAACTTCACCCCAGGCGGCCTTAACACTAGGCAAGTTTGTAATTTCTTGAATTTTATTATCTGGTATTTTTTTAACTTCAAATGATATTGGACCTTGTCCACCATCACCACTAAATCCTTCTGCAAAATCTTCTTGGATAGGCTGAACTACTAAATCTACTCCTTCATAAATCCCAGAAAATAAATTGTCGAAAGCGGACTTGTTACTTTCTGAAAAAATGCTTGAAGCGATAATGACAGCAACGCCTAAAATTATTGAAGATGTTGTTAAAAAAATTCTAACCGGATAGGTCTTTAAATTTTTCCAAGCGATTAAAAATAAAGGGCGTTTTGTAAATCCAAACATTAGATATTTGTCAATGCTGTAACCTCTGAAACAATTTCTTCTTGTGTTGGCCCATTTAAATCACTTGCAATCTTCCCATCTTTTAACATTACAACCCTTTGAGCAAATGATGCAGCAAACGGATCATGAGTTACCATAATTATTGTTTGGTTCAACTCGTCTACTACTGATTTCATAAATGCAAGTAGCTCTTTGCTTGATTTTGAATCTAAATTTCCTGATGGCTCATCTGCAAATATAACCTCTGGTTTAGTTGCCATAGCTCTTGCTGCTGCAACCCTTTGTTGTTGACCACCAGATAGTTCGTTTGGTCTGTGGGTTAACCTATCACCAATATCAACAGTTTCAACTACTGTATTTACCCAATCCATATCCGGTTTTCTACCTGCTATTGATGCAGGTAATGTTATGTTTTCCTCAGCTGTCAGGGTAGGAATTAAATTAAATGCTTGAAATACAAAGCCGAAGCTGTCCCTTCTAATTTTTGTAAGTTGTTTGTCGTTTAATGTTGATATATTTTGATCTCTTAAAAATATTTCTCCTGATGAAGGTCTATCTAAACCTGCTAGACAGTGAAGTAAGGTAGATTTACCAGAACCAGATGGCCCCATAATTGCAGTAAATTGATTCTCTATAAATTCAATTGTTATGTTGTCTAATGCAGTTACACTTGTTTCTTTTTCGCCGTAAACTTTAGTTAAATTTACTGAATGTATTATTTTTTCCATGCGTTCAATAATATATAGAAACTAAATATATGATATTTTGTCAAAAATATGGTTAACAAAATATTCATATTCTTATATTTGCAATTTCAAGTATGATATTTTAAATTAAAGTTATGTATAAGATAAGCAACTGGCATTGGTGGTTACTACGTAGGTAAGTGCCCATTTGTCGTTGTTTAGTTAAACCGGGCACCGCCCGGTTTTTTGTTTACTGTCACTGAAATTAAATTCCCGGGCCAAACCCTCAAAGGTTTTATTTTATATGTACGTACTAATGAAGAGGTTGAGTGGTTATTTCCATCCACTCTGAAACCTTTGGTCCTGTCTTGTAAAGAGACAGTGTATCAAATGAAATGGTTATGGGGATGAGTTCGTTAAGCTCCCCTGGATCGAAAGATTTAGGTAACTCATCCCCATAGCTTAACGAAAGATGAGGAACCCAAAGACTAGGCCAGACTTCTATTTTTGAAACAGTCTTAAAAAAATATGAATTATTAGATGACTCAAGATAAAGTTTCTGAAAGTAAGTGTCGCCTATAGAAAATTTATCAAAAACAACTTCACATTTTTGACTTGAAAGTTTTTTTAAGACTTTAATTCCGTTTTCCTTAGAAGAAATATGAGAAACTAAGGTGACATGTGGTAAAAATGTATCTTTATTCTCTTCCTTTGCGTATTTTTCAATAAAATTAAAAATATTTTGACTACATGTAGAGCTTTGAAGCCATATTGAATACACTTCTTCAGTCATATATATTTACTTTATTAAGAAATTGTAACTGTTGATAGAGAACCTTTTTTTCTTATTTTATTTGATAAAAAAGCTACAACAAATATTGCAGTTGCAACAAGTGACATTGATGGACCTGAAGGTAGGTTGAAAAAATATGAAAGATATAATCCTGTAATTGATGCGGTTACTCCAAAAACAATACTCACTTTTATAGAAGTAACAAAAGTGTTTGATACTAGCTTTGCAGCCGCAGCTGGAATAATGAGCATACTAAGTACCAAGATAATTCCAACTGTTTGCAATGAACCTACAATTGCAATTGATAAAAGAATTAAAAATAGATAATTTAAAAAAGAAGTATTCAAGCCTTTTACCTCAGCCCCTATAGGGTCGAATGAATAAAACAATAATTGCTTGAAAAATAATAAAACTATTGTGACCACAAGTAAGAGTAAAAATACAACTATATAAACATCCGATGTATTCACAGCAAGGATTTGGCCAAATAATAAGTCTTCTAAATTTATTGTTACATTCAACAAAGATATCAATACAAAACCTAAAGCAAAAAAAGATGAAAATATAATGCCAATGGCTGTGTCTTCACCTACATTTGTATTTTTAATTATTACACCAAGCAGTACTGCAATTAATATGGCTGCTGGTACTCCTAATTCAGATATACTAAATCCTAAAAATACGCCAACTGCAATAATTGGGAGCGTTGCATGAGCCATAGCATCAGCCATAAAACCCATATTTCTATTAATTGTGAATGGACCCAGTGTTGAAAGCATTGCACCTGAGGCAATTGCTGTAATTAAAGATCTAATCATAAAGTCATATTTAAATGGTTCTAAAAAAATATCAATCATTGTTTTTACTGGATGGTAAGTGTGCGTTGTTTATTAGGTCGATATGAGAGCCATACATCTCTTCAATGACTTCTGGTGTTAATACTTCAGAAGGGTCTCCATAAGCACAGCAATGCTTATTAAGACAAAGAACTTCATCAAACTTATCTTCTAAATTATTTACATCATGTGTTGCAATTAAAATAGTTTTTCCATCGAGATTTATACTGTTTATCAACTGCATAATATCTTCTTGTGCTCCAATATCAACTGCACTGAAAGCTTCATCAAGCAATAGTATGTCTGCATCTTGAGCTAAAGCTCTTGCAATTAAGACTCTTTGAATCTGCCCACCTGATAGGCTTTTAATATTTTCATCTATTTTTTCAAGAAGACCAACATTTTTAAGAGCTTCTTTAATTTTATTATTAATTTTTTTTCTTGAAAAAATACTTATTGTTTTTCTATTTATTAAACCCATCTCCACAACTTGTTTTACTGAAAGCGGGAAATTCCAGTTTATTAAATCTTTTTGGGGTACGTAACTGACAGCACCTTTTGAATCTTCAGGATTTTTCCCTTCAATAGTAAGTGAACCTTCTTCCAGAGGCACTAATCCTGCTATAGCATTAAACAATGTTGACTTTCCACCACCATTAGGTCCAACGACTGCAACTTTTTTTCCTTTATCTATAGAAAAATTAACACTCTCCAAAGCAGGAGTGTTTCCGAAATGTACACAGCACCCATCTGAAATTATCAGCGGGGTGCTTGCACTATTTACTTCTTTAGTATCCATTGTGATACCTCTCTAAAAGCCATTGAAAGTTATCTACAACTAACTTAATCAGCGTTTCTTAAATTATCTACAATTAATTCAACGGCTGCGATTAAAAAGTCAGGATATGATTGACCTACTTTTAAAGTCTCAACCCATAAGCCCTCAGCTGCTTTAATGCCTGTTTCTGCAACAATTGTCTCTGCGTAAACTGAAGGCGCTTCGGCTTCAATGAAGATAACTTTTACATTGTTGTCTTCAATTACATCAATAACGTCTACTAATTCTGCGGGTGATATTTCATTCGCTGAATTAAGACTCGGAATAATTGTGGTAAGTACCTCTAGTCCGAATTTAGCTTCTAAGTATCCCAACGATTCATGAGTTGTTATAAGTTTTCTATTTTGAGATGGAACTGTAGATATTAAGTCAGATACTTGACCTATCAAACCTTTTAGTTCATCTATATAAGCATTTCCTGCTGATTCATATCTTGCAGAATTGCTTGGGTCAAATTCAACTAATTTACTCTCAATATATTCAGTTGCGTAAGCAACTCTATTTGGGTCAAACCAGAAGTGGGGATCGTATGCTCCGTGGCCGTGTCCTTCATGTCCATCATGGTCATCATGACCCTCTTCTTCATCATGGCCATCTTCGTCATCATGATCGTCATGATCTTCATCGCCGTGATCTCCATGGTCGTCATGTCCGCCATCTTTAAATTCAATAGGGTAAACGTTTTCACCAACTTCAGCTAAAACATTTGAACTACATGCTGAACTTTCAAGCAATTTAACAACTGCTGCCGGTTCATATTTTAATCCCGTGTAAAAAACTAGATCAGCATCAGCAATAGTTCCAGCATCTTGAGGTGCTGGTTCGTATGTATGTGGATCTGCCTCAGGTGGCATTATGACAGTGAGGTTTATATTATCTCCGCCTACTTGGCTAACAAATTCACCAATCATAGGGGTTGTTGCTACAACATTGATTTTTCTGTCTTCTATTACCGGACAGCCAGCTTCGTTTGAGCTACCACCGGCACAAGCAACAAGCACTATTGAAAGTGCTATTACACCAAATTTAAATAACTTATTGTTTTTCAATTAAGTCTCCTTCTAATTACAATAAATGAGAATAAGTCTCATTTATTAGTTTGTCAAGGATAAATGAGAATTTATCTCATTTTTTTAAAATTTGAAAGTATAATTAAAATAATGTCTAATAGCTCTAGAAAAATATTATCAGAACATAGTGTCTCTATAACCAACCCAAGAATTCTTGTTCTTGAGGCCCTTATGGAGTTTGGCAATCCTATTACCATTGATGAACTTCAGTTAAAGCTTAAAGATAGTGTTGCAAAGTCAACACTGTATAGAGTTTTGAATGATCTTAAAAAAATAAATATCTTGAATGAATTTACTTCACCTGATAACTCAACAGTTGTAGAGCTTATACTTGAAGACCATCCCCATCATCATCATCTTTTTTGTAGTGACTGTGGTGAAGTTATTGATGTTGAACTTAGCGACGAATTTGAGTTAATGCTCACTAAAGAAATTGAAAAGATTCAGAAAAACTTTAATTTCGAAATCAAAGATCATAGAGTTGAAATGATTGGCTTATGTACTGAAGAATGTGCTAACTGTAAATAAATTTTAAAAAATTAAAGCAATCAAATTAGCATTCAACAACATTGACTGTATTACATCAAGTGTGTGGAGTTGTTCTACTGCAGTTTTTATTGGGATTGCCATGTGGTCACCATCAACAGTATTTTGAACTGCCAAAGCTACTTCTACAATATCATTTTGAGTTAAATTACATAAAACACACATAAAATACCCTGTTTATAATTAATCTAATTTTACAATAAATCGTGAACTTAGAAAGAATAATTATTGATTAACTTTCCTCAATTGTTTCATGGAATAATAAATGTAGGTGATCTACCTATACCCTTTGATATGGTCCTTAATGCAGCAGTTTTAACTATTGTTGTTACTTTTGTATTTTTAAAAGTTTCTTGGAAAGAATCGATTTTAATATCAAGAGAAACTCTTTTTTCAACCAAACAATCATTGAGTGGAAAATTATTTGGGTTGTTGATTTTAGCATTACTAATAGTCCCTGGTTTAGCAAACAACGAGGCTGCAACAGTCTCAATAACTCCACTAATTTTATGGGTGTTTTTGTGGATTGGAGTGCCTGTTCTAGGGCTTCTTTTTGGCGATCTATATGCAAAATTTAATCCTTTTTCAATTTTGGTTAATAGAGAAGGTGAACCGAAGAATGTCTACCCTGCAGCATTCTTATTTCTTTGTTTGACCTGGTTTGAGCTAGTTTGGAGTAAACCAGGAAACCCAAGACACATAGGTATTGTATTCTTAATTTTATTTCTTACAGTGTCAACACTGCAGAAGTATTATAAAAAAACGATTATTGAAGTTGATCCCTTGCTTCTTTTGCATCATCTTTATAGCAAAATGAGAGTAACGAATAAAGCTCCTGTTTTTAAAACTCTCTTAAACAACTTAGCAAACCTCGCACAATTAAAAGGTATGGAGTATTTTATACTTCTTATGATTGGTACTGTTACTTACGATGGGTTAAGAGAGACAACTTTTTGGTTTAATACTTTTGGATCAAGAACTTACGAAACATTTTTCTCAACTATTGCGTTCCTTTCAATGAATTTAATCGTGATAGTTTTTTACAGGTTTGCTTGTTATTTCGCAATCAAAGTAAGTAAAGAAGATATTGAATTAAATGAAATATCACTCAAGTTTGGTCACACAATGCTTCCAATTGCCTTTGCATATCATGTCACCCACTACCTAGGACTTCTTTTATTTGAATCACAAACAGTTTTATACAGACTTAATGATCCGCTTGGTTTTGGATGGAATCTTTTTAATATACAGAATGCCACCGTTGATTACTTTTTAGAACCTGTTGTGCTTTGGACAATTATGGTGATTGTGACACTTGCTGGACATATGATAAGTGTGGTATTAGCTCATGATTTAGCAGTAAAAATCTTTGGCCATCAACAAAGTGATAAAACCCAATATATTTTCTTATTTATAACAGTTGCATTGACACTTCAAGCTTTGTTTGTATTAAGTGTTCCGTAAAATATTCAGGCAACGTATATTTTACAAGACTAACATCGTCATTGATGATAAAAAATAGTAACAAATTAATCTTATTAATTTTGTTTTTTTTAATTGTTTCCGCCTGTTCAAGCAATGATTCCTCTGGTCCTGAATTGGTAGAGATATCCTCTGATGAGGAGGATGATTTAGAAAACGATAATCAGGATGAAGAAGAAAACGATAATCAGGAGGATGAAGAAGAAAATGATGATGAGGAGACTTTAAATTTTATACCTCCAGAATTACCTGATTTACCAGACCCAGCTTTAAGCTCTTCTAGATGGAATCAAGTAAATGGACCTTTTGGTGGAACAATTACGAGTATTTTTAAAAGTTCAGATGGTTACTGGGTAACTACAACAGACAATTCTGGACTCTCCGATAGCAATCTTTATTTAGTAGATAATAAAGAATTTACATGGGAGTTGAAAAAAACTATAAGTGGAAACATGGGTGGGGTTGTCGTTGATGCATCAAATTCCAATCAAATAGCGTTTTATACCGAAGCAACAAGTAATTCAGATTCAGGTGTTTTTATTTCTAAAGACGGTGGAGAAACTTGGAATGAAACAGAAATAGATGGTTCACAATATTCAGCAATTGCTATAGGTATGCAAAATACTTCTACTCTGTATGTAGCAGGAAGATATTTTCCAAATGGAGAAGACTGTGAAGATGAAAAAGGTGAAGACGATTGTACTCCTGAAAAAAATTCAGCAATATTTATATCTAATGATTTTGGAACCTCATGGACAAAATCATCCTCCATACCAAAAGGAGTTTTTAAAGAAATCGAGCTAGAAGAAGGACAAGAACTAGA
Organism: uncultured Candidatus Actinomarina sp.; assembly: GCA_902622665.1. Taxonomy (GTDB): domain Bacteria; phylum Actinomycetota; class Acidimicrobiia; order Actinomarinales; family Actinomarinaceae; genus Actinomarina. The sequence goes on along the minus strand of CACNQV010000001.1, from coordinate 206,976 downwards.
GGAAGAAGACATAGATAAAGTAACTGTTCTCTATGTAAGTCCATCTGATAATGACCATATATTTGTTGGTACAAGTAATTTGCTATTAAAAAGTAATAATCGAGGCTCGTCTTGGGAGTCTTTAAGTGACACTTTCCATAGATCAGATATTAAAGGTTTGGCAATTCATCCAAATAATCCAAACATAATTTATGTGAGAATTGGACTTTATACATTTTCAGATTGTTCCGATGTAGATAATGATGATCCTGATTATGAAGAAAGTGTCTCCAAGTATTGTCCTGGTATTTATAAAAGTACTGACGGAGGTGAAAGCTGGAAATTACTTGAAGAAGTTACCGGAGACCCATCAGAGGGTGGTGTGTATATAAATGAATATGATGATTCAGAAATTTACTCGGTTTTCGGAAGAGAAACATTTGTGAGTAAAGATGCTGGAATATCATCTGATGTCTTCTTAGACACAAAAGAACACCCTATTATTCCCGACGTTGGTGTGGAAATAATAACGTTTGGTGAAAGTGAGTCTGAGGTGTTTATGGCAGGTCTTCAAGGTATATACAGAACTTACGACAATGGTAGAACTTGGATTGAAACAAATACAGGTTTTGTAGGTTCTGAAGTTGTAGATCTAATTACTGCATTGGATGGAACTATGTATGCAACAACTTATAATCTAGGAATTTTTAAGAGTATAGATGGTGGCAAAAACTGGGGTTTTGCTTCATTTGGTATAAAAAATTGGTACGGTATGCAGCTAGCAACTCACCCTGAAGACCCAGAAACAATATTTACAACAACTAACGGAGGGGTTTATAAATCAACAAATGCTGGGGAATCTTGGAGGGTTATAGGAGGTTCGGATCTTTGTGATGATGAAGATGAAGGTGGAAATTGTCACTATCACGGAATCGTTGTGGAGAAAGAAGCACCATTCAAAGTTCTTGTAGGTAGTGGTGGAGATCAATATTCAAAAGAAGGTGTGGGGTTAACTGGATCAGAAGACAACGGAGAATCTTGGAGAAATTCTGATGATGGTTTCGTAAGAGATGTTCATGTAAGTAAATTAATAGTTGATCCAAACAACAATAATGTCTTTTATGCAACTACTCAGGGAGCTACAGAATATACAGATAAAGTAGGTGACGGAGCAGGAGTGTTTAAAAGTACTGATCGTGGCAATAACTGGACTCAAATTAACAATGGACTTGATAGCCTTGAAACCAATATATTGACTGTGGATCCTAATAATTCTGAGACACTCTATCTAGGAACAGATGACGACGGAGTTTACAAAAGTACAGATGGCGGAGATAGTTGGAAAAAATTAACTGTCTCTTCCATTCCAAAATCTTTTGGCGTAGGAGATATTATTGTTGATCCACAAAATAGTAACAATATCTATGTAGGGACTGTAGATTATTTTAGACTCTCAGAAAGTAGAGGCGTCTTGGGAGATTTTGGAGTTTACAAAAGTACCGATGGTGGAACAACATGGGAAGAGTTTAATATGGGCTTGAAGCACCTCGGTGTTTTCTCTCTTGAATTATCAGAAAAAAATAGAATCTTATATGCTGGAACAAGAGCTGGTGGTGTTTACTGGATCAGTTTAGACAGTTAGGTTCTTGGGATTTTTTGACCGTCTTTATTAGTAAATTGCCCCGTCACAACAAGTAATAAATCTACCAAGTACCATACTCCTAATCCACCGAGGGTAATAAGCATAAGAACTCCTGTACCTATTTTTCCAACATAAAATCTATGGACACCTAGAACACCAACAAAAAAAGTTAGTAAAAATAAAGCTAGCCAATCTGTTGAGTTTGTTGTTGTGGAAGAATCTAGTAACTTCTTTTTTTGTGAATCAAACTCTTCTTGGGTGATAACCCTGTCTCTAAGCAGTTCATTTAACTTTTTTATTTCGTCAGCTGTACTCATATGCTTATTTTAACTTATTTTCTATGCTGGCAACTCTTTCTGCAATTGGAGGATGAGAGTAGTAGTAAGAACTATATAAAGGGTCTGGAGTTAAATTAGAAGCATTGTCTTTACTAAGTTTCAACAAACCAGAAATCATATACTCTCCGTCAGTAAATTGAAATGAAAAATCATCAGCTTCGAATTCTCTTTTTCTAGATAGTGCTGATGTGAAAGGTTTAGTAAAAAATGTATATGAACCAGCAACCAAATAAAATAGTAAAAACTTAGAATAGACAGTTAAAGATTCTAACCCATGATCAAGAAAGAAGCTGTTACTTTTAAGTACTTCACTTAGTATATAGAAACCAATAAAACCAAATACTAAGGAGCTAATTAGTGTCTTCCTTATGTGCCCCAATTTATAGTGTCCTAATTCATGACCAAGAATTGCTTCCATTTCATCTGGAGTAATTGTTTTTAACAGTGTGTCAAAAAATACAATTCTTTTATTCTTTCCAAATCCAGTAAAAAAAGCATTGCCATGCGTACTTCGTAAACTTGCATCCATGACAAATAATCCTTTTGATTTAAAATCAACTTTTTTCAATAATTTTTCTATTGGCTTTTTAAATTCTTCATTATCTAGTGGTTCAAATTTATTGAACAGTGGCATTATTAATACTGGATAGAGAAAGAAAATAATTGCTTGGAGGGTAAAGACAGCTCCAAATGCGTATATCCACCAGTTATCTCCTAAATTTACAACTATGTAAATTACAGTTGCATAAATAACTGATGAGATAATTGCGGATATCAACAAACTTTTAAAAATGTCTATCACAAATGTTTTTGTTGTTGTTTTGTTGAAGCCGTGTCTTTCTTCTATAACGAATGTTGAGTATATAGATATTGGAATTGAAATTACCTGCTCAACTACCAAGAGTAAAAGTCCTAATAAAACTGCTCCGAGAACATCTGATGAAGTCGAAGAAACCACTATTTCAGCTAGAAAATTAAATAATCCTCCCAAAGTAAAAATTATCAATACTACAGCACCAAATAAAGCTGTGAAGATTTGAAATCTAATTCGGTCAACATTGTAGTATATTGATTTCTTGTACTCTTCCTCAGTAACAACATTTACAAACCTTTCAGGAATAGCATTTTTGTTAAGTTCGATCGATTTAAGGTTTCTAACTTTTAAATATGTTTCTAAAAGGAATTTTAAAACAACCAATCCAATAAAGATGCTTGTGAAGTTTGTAGATTCTAGAAAGTTTTGCATATATGAAAACTTATTATAGTTAAAGAAGGCTTACAACAACAAGCTAATTTGTTTTACGGTTTTTTCGATTTCCTCTTCCGTGTTGTAATAGTGTGGGGCCATACGTAATAATGTGGGTAGGTTTCTTTTCTCTGAGTCTATAAGTGTACTTTCTGGCTCGACTAAACCTATAGCAAAGCCTGCTTCAGACATTTGATCAACAATTTTTTTAGGGTCTTTTTTTCCTTCAATAGAGAAACTAATAATTCCACACTGCTCAGTACCAATATCACGCAACTGAACATTTTTAATGTCTGAAAGAAGTTTTCTGTTTAACCTAGCTAGTAACTGGACCCTTTCATGAATTAATCCAATACCTATATCATCAGCATATGTTATTGCTTCCCCGAGACCGGCTCGAAGTGCATATGAGTTTTCCCATGTCTCAAATCTTCTTGCATCTTCCCGTAATTCGTAGACATCTTCTCTAATCCACGGAGCACCAAAGTGATCAATCATGGCTGGTTCGATTGTGCTTAGCCATTTATCTTTAATGTATAAAAAACCAGTACCTCTTGGGCCACGTAGAAATTTCCTTCCGGTTGCTGATAAAAAATCACATCCAATTTTTTTTACATCTATGGACATTTGACCTGCTGCTTGGCAAGCATCTAATAGATAAGGTATATTATATTTCTTGGCGACTTGACCCACCTTTTCTGCTGGGTTTACTAAACCTCCATTTGTTGGAATCCAAGAAATAGCAATCAAGCCAACTTTTTCGTCGACCATTGATTCCAAAGCGTTTATGTCTAAAGTTCCACTTTCATCAGATGGAACTATCTCTATTGTTAAATTATCTCTTTTCGCACGTTGTAAAAAAGCTACGTAATTTGCGGCATATTCTGCTTCTGATGTAAGTATTCTTGAACCTGGTTTAAAAGGTAGTGCATAGAAGGCATGGCTCCATGCTACAGTTGAATTTTCCATGAGTGCAATTTCGTGAGAGCTTGCACCTATGTGTTTTGCAACTATGTCGTATATTTTGTTCAGCTCCTCAGCTTTTCTTGCCTCTGCTTCATACCCTCCCATTTGAGCCTCTAGTTGAGTGTGTTCTATAATCGCATCAACAACTTTTTTGGGCATAAGAGAAGATCCACAAGCAAGAACGTGTGTTGTAAATTCTATCCCCGGAGTTTCAGCACGTATTTTTTCAATATCAATCATTTGTAAATATACTATTTTCCAAATCTTCTCTCTCTTTGTGAGTATTCTCTGAGACACCGAAGAAAATCAATTTTTCTAAATTCAGGCCAATAAACATCTTGAAAAATTACCTCTGAATAAGCACTCTGCCATAATAAAAAACCTGACAACCTTGACTCTCCGCTTGTCCTAATTATTAGATCAATATCTGGTGTTTCAGGAGAGTACAAATGTTTTCGTAGTTGCTCATCTGTTACATTTTTAATTAATTCATCAAAATCATTCTCATCGTTCCTGTTTTGATCTATTAATCCTTTAATAGCATCTAAAATTTCTTGACGTCCTCCATAACCTAAAGCAATGGTTAAGGTTTTTTGTCCTCCTCCTCTTACTTCTTTGAGTTGTTTAATAGTGTCCTGTAAAAAATCTGGTAAAAGATCTGTACTTCCAATAAATTCAATTTTAAAATTATCAACAACATCGTCAATTAATAGCTCTTCGAAGAGCTCATTTAAAACTTGGAAATATGGTTCTAATTCTTCAGCTGGTCTTGATAAGTTTTCTCGTGATAAAAGCCAACTTGTGATGAAATCAATTCCTACTTCATCACACCACCCAATACACTCTTTGAGTCTTGTCATCCCAATTTTATATGAAACCTCAAAACTAAGTAACCCTTCTTTTCTTGCGTACCTTCTATGACCATCATGAATTAAACCGATATGTTTGGGTAAATTTTCGTTCAGTAATTTATTTCGTAAACGATTTTCATAAATTGAGTAAATTAATCTTGGAGAGGACATTTTTTAGGCTGTAATTGCTTCTATTTCTTCAATTGTTTTTGGGGTGTTCACTGTGAGGTTAACTGGTCCACTGTTGGTACAAACTATGTCATCTTCAATCCTTACACCAATACCTAAAAGATCTTTAGGAATTTCATGTTTTACTGTCTTGGCGTTCATTATTTCTTCTTTTTCTATTTTTGTAGCTTTTTCCATGCCCAAAATTTTTCTACGCTCTCTAATTTCATTCGGATCTCGTTCAAGTAAAGGAAACTCTATAACAGGCTTCGTTGGTCTTATATAAATCCCTGGCTCTATAGTTGTCACCATTCCGTGCTCAAACTCTCTTGGTTGTCCGTCTACCTCATTACTTCCAGCATCATGTACATCGAGACCTAGCCAGTGTCCAGTTCCATGCATAAAGAATTCAAAAAAATGCATCATTGAGATTGTCTCTTCTATGCCAAGTGGAACTAGTTTTAAATTAACCAATGATTCAGATAAAGTTTTTATAGTTTGTTGATGTACTTCTTTCATGGAGTTACCCACAACTACTCCTTCTACACCCTCTTTTTGTACCTTTAACACTTCTTCGTATATATCTTTTTGAGGTGACGTAAATTTTCCAGATACGGGAAAAGTACGGGTTACATCAGAAGAGTACATTCCATACTCGGCTGCTGCATCAATTAGAAGTAGGCTTCCTTCATCAAGCTGATCTCTATTTGTTGAGTAATGAAGTATGCAAGCATTGTGACCTCCTGCAACTATTGAAGGGTAGCCTAATCTTTCTGCACCTCTATCAAAAAATATCCTTTCCATCTCTGCACCAACTTGATACTCGTACATTCCAGCATTTGCAGTTTTCATTGCATGAATATGACCATCTACTGTTATATCACAGGCTTTTGTTAGTAGCTCAATCTCTCTATCACTTTTAATTAATCTAAGCTCTGAAACTAATGGTTGTAGTGAGTACAGTGTTGCGTTACTGAAATCAGCACCTCGTTGATCATACGGAACTGCATGAGTAAGTACTTTCTTGTCATATTTTTCGAAATTATTTGAAGAGTAATCACAATAAATATCATTAAATCCTCTGAGCAAATTCGTAAGTATTTTTTCATAGTCTTGAAATGAATAAGCTTTTGAAGCTTCATATTCTTCAACCGCACCAGACTGACCTATACGTTTCCCCTCCCATGTCTCCATTTCCTCATTTCTATCTTGAACAAATAAGTGCAACTCAGGTTTTGAGTCTTTAATGAGGATTACAGCATGAGCATCAGGTTCAGGCCATTCTGTTAAATAATAAAAATTTGAATCTTGTCGAAATGGATACCAAGTGTCGTTGTTTCTATAAACTATGCCGCCACTATGTAGAATTACAGCTCCATTTTTTATTTGTTTTGCCTGCTAGAGTTTGAGGTCACAGCAACAACAAAATAACCTCTGTTTTCTTTTTCCTCTAAATCAGTCAATAGTGACTCTAAATTAAAAAAATAACCGTAAGAACTCTTTGATTTTAAGAATAAATTTTCCGCATCAAACGCAAGAATCATGTGAGTAACTCTCTTAAACTTTGGAAACCTGACCAAATAGTTATTTGTGTCTCCAAGATTTATATCTACAACCGGTTGGCTTATGTAGATGTTTTCTAAACTTTTATCGTATTCTGAAAATAGCAGCATTAAGTTATTTTATATTATCCTCAATCGTCTTTGCTACTTCTCTTGCGTTAGATTCATCGGTAGAAATTATTAATACAACATTATCGCCTGCAATTGAAGCAACAATATTGTCGATATATAAATTATCAATAGACTCTGCAATCACTTGTGCAGCAGCTGTTGTAGTTTTAACAATAACTTGGTTTGAAACTGGTTCTACGTCGAGTACAAAATCTTCTAATGCTTTTTTCGCAATTTTAACCTGTGCATTGTTGTCTTGATTCTTGGGAAGCACATAAATTAGTCTTCCATTTTTTAATCTTTTCTTGATTGCTCCAAGTTCATTTAAATCTCTAGATAGTGTTGCTTGAGTAATTTGAATTTGATTCTTTTTAAGAAGCCCCTTGAGTTGATTTTGAGAAGAGACGTTTTCTGAATCTATAAAATCTGCAATTAATCTTTGTCTTTGAATAGTTGATTTCTTCATTGTATAAATATACATATAAATGAATATTTATACAATTATAGATTATCGAATGTTTCCCTTGCCAGCTTTACTGCTTCCTCTTTAGACACTTCGCCCTCGTTTATTCTTTGCTCGTATAGGGCCTTCATTATCATCCCTACTTTTGGGCCTGGTTCTAAATCGAAAAGACTCATAATTTCATCACCACTCACTGGTGGTCTGAGTTTTGACATTTCTTCTTTTTCTAAAACTTCTTTTATTCTTATTTCCATCTCATCAAGTTTTTCAAAAATTTCTTGTGCTTTTTGTTTATTTTTAGTTGTTACATCAGCTCTAACTAGATTATTGAGATCTTCCAAAACTTCACCAGCATCAACAATATATCTTCTAACTGCAGAATCTGTCCAGCCCATTTTAAATGTATGCGGTCTCAGGTGCAGCTCAACTAAACTCGTAACACTTTTGATAGTTTTTTTATCGTACTTTAAGTTTTGTAAAATTTTCTTTGTCATTTTTGCACCAACAACTTCATGGTGTCGAAAATGAACTTTCCCATTTTCAATACCTTTTGTGTTTGGTTTAGCAATGTCATGAAACAAAGCTCCCAGTCTTCTGATTAGTATAGGTGACACATTGTCAACTACAGTAAGGGTGTGTTCGTAAACGTCTTTATGGTGATGGTTTGGGTCAACTTCAATTTTAAGTTCGTTTAATTCCGGAAGTATATACGAACTTAAGCCACTTTCTACAAAAGTTCTTAGACCAAGTGAAGGGTTTTTACCAACAAGTAGTTTTGATATTTCATCTCTTATTCGTTCAACAGAAACTATCTTGATTCTCTCTACGTTGTCTCTTATTGCCACATAAGTATCATTGTCAGGTGAAAATCCGTGAGTACTTATAAACCTGCAAACTCTTAACATTCTTAAAGGATCGTCTGAAAAAGAAATAATCGGATCATCTGGAGTTCTAATTATTCCTGAGGCTAGATCTTTTAAACCCAAAAAAGGATCGACAAGTTCGTTTTCATTGATTGAATAAGCTATTGAATTGATTGTAAAGTCTCTTCTTGAAAGGTCTGTCTTTAAATCTGCTACTGATTCAATAGATGGGTTTCTTGAAGAGTTTTCATATGTATCTTTTCTATATGTTGTTATATGAATTGAGTTTTCGCCGATCTGAAGTTCAATAGTTCCAAAATCCTTACCAATTTCTGTGGTTTTATAACCATTACTATTTAACAGATCCAATGACTCTTCAGGGGATGCGTTAGTAGTAAAATCAAAATCCTTTGTACCTATCTCTAATATGCCATCACGAACTGCACCTCCAACAAGATAGAACTCAAAACCGTTAGATATGTAAAGGTCGGTCACTATTTTTAAATATTCATTTTTGTCAATTAGATTTAACAACGTTCTTGGTACCATATGGATAGCTTAGAAGAAGACTGGAAAGAATAGAAGTATGAATTCAAAAGTAGATTTTGCAGCAGGTGGAATAGTTCTTTTAGATAAGCATATTTTATTAGTCAAAAATAAAAGAAGTAACTCTAAAGGAGATGAGCGTTCTTGGTGGGGTTACCCAAAAGGCCATATGGAAGATGGAGAAAAACCTGTAGATGCTGCAGTAAGAGAAGTTTTTGAGGAAACTGGATTTGAAGTAAAAGCTAAAAGCAACAAACCAATCGCTGAATCACGATACGAAATTAATCAAGCAGGGGAAAACGTCCAAAAAACTGTCTGGCTTTATGAAATGGAAGTAATTGAACCTTTCAAAAATGAGCCTGATGATGAAATAGAAGAAATTGCATTAGTTGAATTTGATAATGCACATGATCTACTAACTCATGATGAAGATAAGAAAATTTTAAAATATGTTTTTAACAAATGAAAAGAAGAAACATAGTACCTGGCAAGGTACCTTTTATACGAGAAAGTGGAATGACCAATTACCAGTTGTTTATTTTGAAAAAATATATGGTGGAAAACCTTTATTAAAAAAGGTTAACCAACTTGCACTACATGAGAATCTTATTTTTAACTCATCTATGGTTGATGAGAATAATTCTGAAGTTTGGCTATCAGCTGGGTGGAAAATTTTAGAAAAACTAAACGTACTATCAATGAACTTAAAAAGTATTAAGAAAACTGAGAAAAATATTGAAAATGTTGAAATATTTAACAATACAAAAATTCCTGAAGTTCTAAAATTAGACCATAATATTTTTGAACCTTATTGGCAGAATTCAAGTGCTGCATTTAAAGAAACGATTGAAAGCTGCGTACACAATTATTTATTTATCCAAAAATTTAATAATGACATCGCAGGTTATGGCATCTTGGGTATTACAAGAAATTATGGATTTTTGCAGAGATTTGGAATAGTAAAAGATTATCAAAACAGGGGTTTAGGTAAGCAACTGCTTGAAAATATTGTTAATTTTTCAAAACAAAAAAAATTGATTAACGTCCGCTTAAACACGCAAACACAGAATAAACATGCACAAAGTTTGTATTTAAATAATGGATTTGTTTATGCAAAAACCAACTATTTAATTTTGGCAACAAGCAACCATAAATAGAACTTCATTAATAATCCTCGTTAGCTTAATATAAGTTCTATGGAACAAGAAGATAGCTTCATAGAGTCTTTTGAAGGCTTGCTAAATACTATTAAAAGATTGGTTGTTAAGCCAGTAAAACGAGTAACTGGATTTGCTTCACTGGGTTTCCTTTTAATTGTGTTGTTGTTCTTATCATTAATATTTATATTTATAGGGATAATAAAAATTATGCAGGGTTTGGGGTTACTCCTTGGAGTTAATCCAACTGGTTTCGCATTTGCTTCTCTGGGTATTCTGTTTTTATTTTTATCAGTTAAAAGTTATTGGAGAAAAAAAGTATGAAAAATTTAGCAATAATTGGTTCTGGTCCAGCTGGATACACAGCTGGTATTTATGCAGGTAGAGCAAGTCTTGAGCCAGTACTTTTTGAAGGGCTAGAATCTGGTGGCCAACTGATGCTTACTACTGATGTTGAAAATTATCCTGGCTTTGTTGATGGAATAATGGGTCCTGAGTTGATGCAAGTTTTTAAAGGACAAGCTGAAAGATTTGGTACAGACATTAAAACTGAAATAATTGACTCAATAGAGAAAGTTGATGGTGGTTTTAAATTAATTAGTAGTAAAGGTGAATACGAATTTAAATCTGTAATTATTGCGTCAGGTGCATCAGCAAGGTGGCTTGGCGTTGAGGGTGAAAAAGAACTTCAAGGATATGGTGTTTCTGCTTGTGCAACCTGTGATGGGTTCTTTTTTAAAGAAAAGGAAGTAGCAGTAGTTGGTGGTGGAGACTCAGCAATGGAGGAAGCTTTATTTTTAACTAAGTTTGCAACGAAAGTGTACGTGATACATAGAAGAGATAAGTTTAGAGCTAGTCAAATAATGCAAGATAGGGTTTTGAATCATGAAAAAATAGAAGTGGTTTGGGATAGTACTGTTGAAAAAATTATTGGTGATGGAGCCGTTTCTTCTATAGTTATAAAGAATACTGTAGATGGTTCAGAGTCTGAACTCAACTTAGACGGCGTATTTGTAGCAATTGGTCATGATCCAAACGTAGAGTTTCTTAACAATTTCGTTGAATTAGATGAAAAGGGCTATATAAAAACTGGGTTTACAACAGACACTAGTACTTCTGTTCCTGGAGTATTTGCAGCAGGAGATGTTGCAGATTCGATATATAGACAAGCAATTACTGCAGCAGGAACCGGGTGTCAAGCAGCTATTGATTCTGAAAGATGGTTAGATCATTAATCAAGAAAACTTGAGTTATATTGATGAATTGTCATCTGATGAACTTTCAGATTTAAGTAACAAAATTCAAGCAGCAGGTTATCAGTTTCCTACTGATTCAGTTGAATGTAAGTCATTAGTTGAGCTTTTTTTAAATGATTACAATATAGATAAAACTGTTTCCAAAGAAAATCTTTGGTTAGAACTTTTAAATCATGGTTATGATTTAGGTGATCGGATTCTCAATTTTTCAAATCCTGTATTAAAAGGGTCTGATATAGAAGAGCTTCAAGAAATGTTGTCACGACTTGGGTTTTACTCTGAACCAATCAACTCCGAGTACACAAAAGATCTAATGAAAGCAGTGGAAGCATTTCAAGAAAATCGAGGACTTGTTGTAGACGGTGTTGTTGGTTTGAATACAGCAATTGAAATAAAAAAATTGATCAGGCCAACTTTAGACAAGTCTCTTAATGAAGCAATTAAAGGCTTTAAACCAACAGGCTCAGCTTTGAATATTTGCATAAACATAGAAAACAACGGTGAGTACAGAGAACAAGTAGTGTTTTATGAATCAATTAAGAGGGCTGGAACAGAAAATGGAATGAAAATAACTTTTGCTTCCGAAGCTGGGGAAGACATGAGTAAAGAAAATATTATTTCTTTTGTAAACAAAATTAATCCATCACTTTTCTTAACTTTTGAAAACAATAAAACAAAGTCTGTAGATTATTTCAAAGGAAAACATTCTGTGAGTAATATTGGTAAAAAATTGGCTGAAGAGATTGGAGCAAAATTAAACTTTGATATAGTTGGTAAAAACAATATTCTTCTCAAAAATACAAAATCAGTGTCCTTGGTAATAAATGGTAATTTTTACCAAATTGATATAGATACAGTTTTTGATTTAGTTTCTGAAGTTTATTCAGAAATTTTTTGATACTAATTTAATTTATCTATAAATTTTTTAAATGCTTCTATGTTTTGAAAGTTTAGATTTACTTTAAATGACTTTCCTGATTTTTTGACTTGTACTTTTGAACCTAACGTATTCTCAAGATCACTCTTAAGGTGCAAAACCTCTTCACTCACAGAAGACTTACCATTTAACTCACTCACCTTTTCTTCAACTTGACGACTATTAAGAGATGATCTAATAATTTCGGAAAGTAATTTGTCTTGTAAGTTTTCATCTAAAACTATTAAAGGTCTTGCTTGTCCGAAAGAAATTTTTTCCTCTTTTAAAGCTTCTTGAACTTTCTGACTTAGGTTAGAAATACGTAATAAGTTAGCAATAAAAGGTCTACTTTTACCCACCAGAAGGCCTATCTCTTTTGCATTTAAGCCATATGTTTCTTTTAAACTTTTGTAACCCAGTGCTTCTTCAATAGTATTAAGTTGCGATCTTTGTACGTTTTCCACAAGACCAAGAACTGCAGCATCCTTGTCCGTTACATCTTTAACTAAACAGGGTATTGTTTTTAGGCCGGCTGCTTTACTTGCTCGAAGTCTTCTTTCACCGGCAATTAATTGATATCTATCATTACCCAACAATTGTACAATTATTGGTTGAAGTACCCCACTTTTTTTAATTGATTCTGAAAGTTCACTTAGCTTTTTTTCATCAAAATATGTTCTTGGCTGAGTTTTACTTTCAGAAATTTTTTCGACTTCAATGTCGACTACTTTAAATTCTCTAACATCTGTATTTTCTATAAGCGAACTTAAGGATCTTTTCATAATCCAACCTTTTCTAATAATTCATTGCTTAATTCTTCAAATTCAATTCTAGCTTTACTATATTCACTAAAATCTAATACAGTTTTAGCATAGAACGGACTATCTGCAATTTCAGTTAATTGTGATATATGTGTTGTAAATAACTTATCGGACAATATTTGTTTTAGCTCTGAAACAAAGTCGTGGTAACTTGCACGTCTTGTATCAACTTGATTCAAAACAACCCCGAGAAAATGGGGATCAGTGTGGGGTACTTCAGAAATTGTTTGTTTAGCAAATGACATTGCCTGGCCTACTCCCTCCACGGCTAAAAACTCTGGTTTACTTGGTATAAAGTAATAATCAGATGTTGAAAGTGCTTCTTGAACCAGAGAACTCATAGTTGGTGGTGTATCAATAAATACTATATCAAATGTCTTTATTGTCTCATTTTGTCGAATTTTTCTCAGCTTTGAACCACCTACTATTTTTTCTGAATTGTGTTTTTTAATATCTATATCAGAGGGTATCAGGTGTAAATTCTCAAATACTTTTACAGGTTCTATGTTGTTTTCACCCTCTAAAATTTGCGTTGTTGAGGTATTTAATTCAGAAGTTTTGTTTTGATTAAGGTATGTAGATACATTTCCTTGAGGATCTGTGTCAATAATTAGTGTTTTTAAGCCTTTTCTTGAAAGTACACTAGCAAGATTAATTACTGTTGTTGTCTTACCAACTCCACCCTTTTGACAAACTACAGAAATTGTTTTCACTTAACATTTATAACATCAATGTGTCTTATATCATCTTTATTAATTTTAAAATTTTCGTGTTTCACGTGAAACAGATTTGAATCGTAATCTAAGTCTTCTCCGTTTGATGAGACCAAATATGTAGTATTTTTATCAGTTTTTAAAGAATTTATTACTTTTTCACTTGAGATAAAGCATCTAGACACAAGAAAACCACCATTTTTTATGTGGTTAAACGCATCATCCTTAATCGCAAAAATATTATTATTATTGAGTATTTTGATTATACGTAAAAGTTCAAAAATTCTTTTTTCTTTTACATCAATCAAATTAACTGTAAGATTTGTAGTGATTCCTATTGGAATTCCAGGTATTCCTCCTCCAGTTCCAAGATCTGAAACTAAATTAACCTCAGCAGAGAGTTCAGATAATAATTTTCCAAAATAAAGAGAGTGTACGACGAACTCATCCCATACAAACTGTTTGCTTTTTGGACTAATAAGTCCTGTTTTTATACCGGTATTACAAAGCCAGTCATGATAAATGATTAGCTGATCTAAATTGTCACCAACAAGTTGTTTACCCCAATCAGGAACTTGGGGTTCGAAAGTCATTCTTCTTCTTCGGGCGCAAAGACTACTGATCTATAAGGTTCTCTTCCTTCTGAATATGACTTTATTCCTTCAAAATTTGCAGCTGCATCATGTAGAGTTTTACGATCTACAGAGTTCATCGGTTCTAACATTACTTCCTGCTTGTCTTCTAGTATTTGTTTACTAAGTCTTTCAGCATATATAGTAAGTGCTTCTTTACGTTTTAGTGCATAGTCTGCGACATCAAGTCTAAGTCTCGTTCCTGCACCTGTTTTTCTTTGTACCACTGTTCTGGTTAATTCATGTAAAGATCTAATGATAAAACCTTTGTCACCAACAAGAGCTTCTGTTTGCTCTCCAGTAACTTTGACTACTAAATTATCATCTTCCAATCTTCCTTCAACATCACCTTTGAGCCCAAAAGACTTAACTAATCCTTTCAAAAAATCAATTGAGACCTTGAGTTGTTCGTCTTTATCCGCTTCAACCCTTGGTTTTTTTGAATCATATTGCTTTTTATACCCATTTTTATTGGAGTTTTTGGTATTGTTATTTCGATTATTATTGCGTCTTTTATTTGTATAGTTTCTGGAACCACCGTTTCTTACAGAGACTCTTACAAGTGCTTTTGTGCCACCGACACCAAATACACCACCTTCTGGCTCTCGAAGTATATTTATATTTGCTTGAGTTGCATCTTCTAAATTTAATTCGTTTAGACCTGCTTTTATTGCATCATCAATCGATCTGGCTTCAACTTCAACCCATTTGTTATTTGCCACTATTTTCTCCTTCTTTTTTTGCGGTTTTTTCGAGGATCTTCTTGAATTGGATTTGACTGTGAATCTTCATTATCTTCCTCATTTTTATCTTCTTTTTTAACCTCTTCACGGTCGTCTAACTTAACAATTAAAGCCTGTTGACCAATTCGAAATATATTTCCAGTTAAAAAGTAAACAACAAGTCCAGTAGGTAATGTCCAAGATATAAATCCAAAAAATATTGGCATTACTTTGCCCACCATTTGCATCTGTTGGGCCTGAGGATTGTCGCTTTTACCTGTTTTTTTTGTAATTTGTTGTTGTTGATACAAAGCTGTCAAAATAACAAATAATATCAGTATTAAATATGGAACTCTATCAACCCAGCCCGCTACCTCTGAGGGTGGAATTTGAAGGTCCATATTAAAAAATGTAAGACTTGTGCTTACTTCAAGATCTTTAAAAAGAACGGAAGTTGAAGGAATAAAGCTTAGAGGCTCTCTTAAAACCCTAAACAAAGCAAACCATATCGGCATCTGAATAATTAGAGGAAGTATACACCCAAGGGGGTTGATTCCTTTTTCTTTATACATTGCAGCCATGGCTTTGTTTAACTCATCTTTGTTGTCCTTGTATTGTTTTTGAAGTTTTTTAATATCTGATTGTGCATCTTGCATTCTTTTAGTAGATCTAGTTTGTCGAAGTGTAAGGGGGAAAATTATAACATTAATAATTACAGTTAAAATTGCTATTGCAAACCCATATGAAAGCGTAAAATCATAAACATATGAGAGTAAAAACCCAATTGCGAGTGCGAATGGTTCTAATATTGCCAATTTTTACCAAATTTCTTATATAATGGATTACAAATTGCTATTCTTTTTAAAACAACAGGCGTAGTTTTAAACAAACCTTTTTTCTCAAGACTTTCAGTTATTACCTGAGAACAGGTTGGGTAGTATAAACAATTACCATTGCCTAGCCCAAGGTATGAAAGTAAAGATCTGCAAACCTGGTATAAAACCGTTACAATTTTCATTTTTTTGTCTTAAAGCAGTGGATGTCTAGTTAATATATTTTTAATCTCAATAAATTTGAGCTGTGGTGCATTCGCACTTCCCTCAATTAAAATATCTAAGTTTAACTCTGTTTCTAAACCCCTGACTGCTTCTTTAATCCTTCTTTTAAATCTATTCCTGTTTACAGCGTTAGCGTATTTACTAGAAATGCTGATACCGAGTCTGTTTGTACCAACAGTATTTTCTTTTACAAAAACTTTTACGCCTTTATCTGCAAAGCAGAACTCTTCTTTTCTTAGGTTTTCAAAATGATTTTTTTTGTTTAGTGCAGTAAATTTCACTAAAAACCTAGGCAGAAATAATTTTACGACCTTTTTTTCTTCTTCTTTTCAGAATTTCGCGACCAGCTCTTGTTCGCATCCTTGATCTAAAACCGTGTTTTCTGCTTCTTTTTCTATTACTAGGTTGATAAGTTCTTTTCATTTTTAACCTTTTAATAACAATAAATGAATAGAGTATTTAAACAAACCAAAATTATTTTTTAATTTTATATGTTCGCGAAAACATTTTTAAACTCGCGAAAAACAAACTAACTAGGATTCTATAAACATGAGTGATTGTTGGTTATTTGATAGTTTTAAACATATAATCCTCAATAAACACTGGGTTTCTTTGAATTACTGATGAACCTTATGGAAAATTAATATGTTTTTCACACTCTATGAAATTTCCACACTCTCGTTTAGGTTTAATAAAGTTGTAAGCGGAGTTATGAATAATAAGGTTGATGAATTTCTGTCTTCTTTAAATAATGAGATAGAAAACAAAACAGATAAATATTGGTTAGAACAAGTTGTCTTCGAAATTGGGGAAGATCAAAACCTAAACATCATTATTAACTCAGAGTTTATTAAAAACTCAATTGAAAAAAAGGTTTTGAACACCATAAAAAGAGTTTATAAAAACATAAATAAGTTTGGTGATTGTGTTTTTGTTCTTGATAAGACCGTGTCTATCCCCTCTAACGAATTTGAGATTACAGAGGAAGCTCGGAATTTAGAAGATACACCTGTTCAGGAACAACCCGCCTATGAGCTGGAAGTTTTTGATGAATTGTTTATTGGAAGTTGTAACAACCTTGCAATAACTGCTGCTAAAAATGTTGTAACAAGTCCTGGAAAAAGGTTCAACCCCCTGTTTGTTTATGGAAAGCCGGGAGTTGGTAAAACTCATCTACTAAAAACAATTGAAAGATCTTCTATTTCTTCTTTTTACATAGATTCTGAATCTTTTCTTGAGTCATATATAAATGGAATTAAAAATAAAGACATAGATGTTTTTAAAAATAAAATAAGGTCAGTAGATATATTGTTAATTGATGATATTCAGTTTTTTCTAGGAAAAAAAGGAGTTTCAGAAGAGCTGTTTCATACAATTAATTATTTTCTAAACAACTCAAAAGCAGTGGTTTTAGCATCAGACCAAAAACCCCAAGAACTTATAGGTTTTCCTGAAAGGTTGGTTTCAAGAATTCTAAACGGATTAGTTACAGACATAGAAAAACCTGATCAAAAAATTTTTTCTAAGGTTTTAAATAGGAACAACTCTGAATATGGTGGAAACCTTATAACTAAGAAAGAGTTCAGCTTACTTACCTCTTTAGAATTTCAAAGCTTCAGAGAAATTAACGGTGTTGTGAACAACCTTATAATCAACAAACAAACAGGGGTTGGAAATTCTAACTATGTTGCAGAACTTGTTTCTATGTACTCCAATAACAAAGTTTTAGAACTTACTCCAGAGTTTATTCTTGATTATTGTTCCGAACTATATCAAGTAGATAAAAGGTTGGTGTTGTCAAAAAACAGAAGTGAGCAAGTTAGTAATGCAAGACATCTTTTTATTTACTTGATGAGAAAACACACTGAGTACTCATTAAACCAAATTGGTTTGTATGTGGGCAACAGGTCTCACTCTACAGTTTTATCTTCAATCAAAAAGGTTGAAGGATCTCCTGGTTTGAAGAAAGAAATAAACATTTTCAACAATAAAGTTTCTTCTAAAGAAAAGCTATTAACAGGAGTCTAAAGTGTTTAAAACTTACAACATAAATTTGTCGTTGTTTAAGTCTTTAATTGGTTTACTAAACAATTTAAACAGTTTTATTGTTGTTATATATATAAAGGAATAATTTGAAATTTAAAACAAAAACAAAAGATCTAAAAGAAGTAGTTTTATCTGTTTCTAGAGCTGTTGACATTAAGCCTTCTACACCCTCTCTTCAAGGTTTGTATATAAAGGTTGAAGATGGTTCGTGTGAGGTTATAGGTTCTGATTTGGATTTGGTTATTAAGGCCAAACTCAACGTTGACTCAATGGTTGATGGAGAATGTTTAGTTAATGCAAGGATTTTATCTGAAGTGGTGAGGAAAATGTCGTCAGGAGAAATTGTATTCTCTGATCTTGGAAACGAAGTAATGATTGAAGCCGATAAATCAGAATATAAACTAAGAAAACTAGACCACCTAACATACCCCAAAGCTTTATTAGAAAACTCTTTTGAACAAGGAAACAGTCAGAAACTAGCTCCTTTTGAACTTTTTTCAGCACTTAGAAAAGTAGGTATAGCGGCATCCCCAGAGGGAGGAAAACCAATACTTACGGGCGTTTTCTTTGATAACGACGGTGAAAAAACAACACTTGTCTCAACAGACAGTTACAGGCTGGCAACAAACACAATATCCAACTTACCTATTGACGATGCTGGAATCGTTTCTTATAGGTCTTTAAACGAAACTATAAAACTTTTTGAGGACAGCGAACAAGACATTTTTATAAACTCAACAGAAAGAGAGCTTCATTTTTATAACGAAAAATACTACACGTCTGTTAGGAAGCTTGAAGGAAACTATCCTGAATATCAAGCTCTTTTTCCAAAAGAAAACGTTTTTTCAATAGAAGTTGATAAAAAAAAGATATTGGAGTCCCTTGATAGATCAACAGTAGTTGCTGAAGGGTTTATTCCCGTCACATTAAAAGTAGTTGACGAAAACAATCTCAATATATCTTCCACAAACAAAGATATTGGAGGCGGAGTAGAAGAAATAGATATAAAAATTCTCGGTCTTGAAGTTGGAGACGTGACAGATTTTAAAATTTCATTCAACCCAAATTATTTAATCCAAGGTATTGAAGTGTTGGATGGAAACAAAGCCTTTTTACGATTTTCTGGAAACGACAAACCAGCTGTTATTCAAGGTGAAGAAGAAACATATCAATATTTACTTATGCCTGTTAGAACTAACGAATAGTGCTGAATAAAGAACCAGAAAAAATAAATTCAAACAATAATTCTTTAGGTATAAATTTTAAAAATTCTAAAAAAATAGAAAACTACATTACAAACAGCCACTACAAATGGGCTGAAGATGTTGTGCCAGGACCGGTTTTAGGAGAAACATTAGTGGTTTATGTTGACAACTCCAGGGTGAAAAAAATCGTGCAACTAGACGAACAAAACTTAATTATAAACATTGAAAAAAATACCAAAATAAGACTTAAAAACATAGATATTCAAATATCTAATCTTAAGCAATAATCTAGAAACCTAGTAAAATAAGAGTTCAGCAGGGGCTGTAATAAACAAATAGAAGCGTATCTTGGAGATAATTCGTGTCTAAAAAAGATTCAAATAGTTATGATTCAAAAGATATAAAAATTCTTGAGGGTCTAGAAGCAGTAAGAAAAAGACCAGCAATGTATATTGGTTCGACTGGACCAAATGGTTTACACCACCTTATCTGGGAAGTGTTAGACAACTCTGTTGACGAAGCAATGGCCGGAAGGTGTTCTACAATTAAAGTTTCATTGGAGAAAAATGGATCTGTTACGGTGGAAGACGATGGAAGCGGAATACCAGTAAAACCCCACCCGAAAACAAAAGTTTCAGCACTCACGACAGTATTAACCACACTTCATGCTGGTGGAAAGTTTGAATCAGGAGCATACACAGTTAGCGGTGGCTTACACGGAGTGGGAATTTCTGTGGTTAATGCTTTATCAACCTTTGTAAAAGTCGAGGTTCAAAGAGATGGGTATTTTTGGAATCAAGACTTTGATTTAGGTAAACCAAAATCGAAAATTAAAAGAGGAAAAGTTTCAAAAAAGACCGGAACAAAAGTCAATTTTTTAGCTGACCCTGAAATATTTGATGAAACACAAACCTACGAATACAACATTGTTTCTGAAAGACTGAGACAAACCGCCTTTCTAAACAAAGGATTGAAAATAACCCTTGTTGACAACAGGGTAAAACCGGCAACAAAGGAACAATTCCACTTTAAAGGTGGTTTGGTTGATTTTGTTGAATATCTAAACGAGGGATTCGAACCACTACACGATAAAATCATATCTTTTTCAGACCAAACAAAAGATTCAGAGATAGAAGTTGCCCTGCAGTGGAAAAATGAAGACGATGTTACAGTAAAAAGTTTTGCAAACAACATTCACACACTTGAGGGTGGCACACATGAAGAAGGTCTTAGAACAGCAGTAACAAAATCTATTAATGATTTTGCAAAAAAAAGAAATCTACACTCCGATATTTCACTAACAGGTGATGATATTAGGGAAGGTATGACAGGGGTGGTTTCAGTCAGAGTTAAAGAGCCACAATTCGAGGGTCAAACAAAGACAAAACTAGGAAACACCGAGATGAAATCAAAAGTTCAGGTTTTAATAAATGAAGAATTTCCAAAGTGGCTTTCAAAAAACACAAAAGAAGGTAGAGCTATTGTAGAGAGATGTGCCGTAGCTGCAAAAGCTAGAATGAGTGCAAAAAAAGCAAGAGAACTAACAAAGAGGAAAAGTATTTTAGAGACCTCTGGATTGCCTGGAAAACTTGCAGATTGCTCATCAACAGATCCAACCGAAAGCGAACTCTTTATTGTTGAGGGAGACTCTGCCGCTGGTCCGGCAAAACAAGCTAGAGATTCTAGGGTTCAGGCCATACTTCCAATCAGAGGAAAAATAATTAATGTTCAAAAGGTTACCGAAAACAGAGCACTGCAAAATGAAGAAATCAGCGCTTTGATTAAAGCAATTGGTACTGGAATAAAGTCACAATTTAACGAAGAGGAATCTAGGTATGACAAAATTATATTTTTAACAGATGCTGATGTAGATGGAGCTCACATTAGAACACTCTTGCTAACTTTTTTCTTTAAATTTATGCCAGGACTTATTACAGGTGGAAAAGTGTGGATTTCAGAGCCACCACTTTATAGGTTAAAAGCAGCTTCAGGAATTACCTACTTAAAGGATGATGATGAACTCAACGCCTTTAAAAAAGAAAACAAGAATAAAAAATTTGATATAAGTAGATTCAAAGGTTTGGGAGAAATGAACGCTGGAGAGCTTTGGGACACAGCCATGAACCCAGAAACAAGAACGCTAATTAAAGTAACTCTTGCTGATGCTAAAGGAGCAATGGCAAAAGCCTCGGACATGTTTGAGGTTCTTATGGGCAACGATGTTTCAAAGAGAAAATTGTTTATTGAAAAGAACGCAAAAGACGTTAGGTTTTTGGACGTATAATGCCTGCTAAAAAACCACCGGCCAAAAAGCCAGCCGCTAAAAAAACACCAGCTAAAAAACCACCGGCCAAAAAGCCAACCGCTAAAAAACCACCGGCCAAAAAGCCACCAGCAAAAAAAACTGCAACTAAAGAGACTCCACTAAAAGAGAATATTACAGGAAATGGAACAATTGCGGTTGAGGACGAGATTTCAAAGTCATTTTTAGATTATGCAATGTCTGTTATTGTTTCAAGGGCATTACCCGATGTAAAAGACGGTTTAAAACCTGTTCAAAGAAGAATTTTATACTCAATGTACGAAACAGGAATTAGGCCCACAGGTCCTTTCAGAAAATGCTCCAAGGTTGTTGGTGATGTAATGGGTAATTACCACCCCCACGGCAATGATGCAATTTATGGAACTTTAGTAAGACTCGGGCAACACTTTAGTACAAGATACCCACTCATCGAACCTCAGGGAAACTTTGGTACCCCTGATGATCCACCAGCCGCCATGAGGTACACAGAATCTAGAATGTCTTCACTATCATCTCAGTTATTAGACGGTATCGATGAAAATACTGTAATTTTTGAACCAAATTACTCAGGTGAAACTTCCGAACCAAAAGTTCTTCCAGCAAGATTCCCAAACCTTTTAGTAAACGGTGCAGAGGGTATTGCTGTAGCTATGGCTACAAATATGCCTCCATACAATTTAAGAGAAGTCACAGAAGCTGTAAAATTTGCAGTTGAAAATAAAGATGCAAAACCAAGAGATTTTTTAAAAATAATTAAAGGACCAGACTTTCCTACAGGCGGTTTGGTTGTTGATACACCAACCATTAAAGATGCCATTTTGAAAGGAAGGGGCTCTATTAAAATACGTGCGGTTGCAGACGTTGAAGAACTTGGAAGGGGTCGTTCTGCGATTGTTGTAAAAGAACTTCCTTATCAAGCATCTACAGATCGTATTATGGAGAAAATTGCCACACTTGTACAAGACAAAAAACTACAAGGAATATCTGACTTGAGAAATGAAAGTAGTGATAGAAACGGTACAAGGTTAGTTGTAGAACTAAAACGAGACGCGGTTCCACAAGTAGTTCTAAACCAACTTTTTAAGCAAACCCAACTACAAGACACCTTTTCTGTTAATTCAGTTGCGCTAGTGGATGGTGTTCCTAAAGTTCTTTCTGTTCCAGAGTTAATAAACTATTACATCGATCATCAAATTGACGTAATACAAAGAAGAACAAAATACAGGTTAGACAAAGCTGAAAGTAGACTTCATATTGTTGAAGGTCTTCTTTTAGCTCTTAAAAAAATTGATCAAATTATTAAGGTCATCAAAGCATCAAAAGATGTTGATACAGCTAGAAAATCATTAATGACAAAATTTAAACTATCAGAAGTTCAAGCTTCACACATTTTGGATATGCCACTTAGAAGACTTACTGCATTGGAAATGGAAAAGCTTGAAGATGAAAAGAAAGAGTTAAAAGAAACAATTAAAGAATTAGCAGCAATATTGAAAAGCAGATCAAAACAAAACACTATATTAATCGAAGAATTAGAGGCAATTACAGATAAATTTGGTGACGAGAGAAGATCAAGGATAGTTCCCGATGTAGGAGAGGTATCTATTGAAGACCTCATAGAAGATGAAGAAATTATTGTTTCTGTATCATCAAATGGATATGTAAAATCTGTTCCTTCGGCCTCCTACAAAAAACAGGGAAGAGGAGGTAAAGGAGTTAAAGCTGCTTCATCAGATGAAGACGTAATAGAACACTTGCTCTCTACATCTGTGCATTCCTACTTATTATTTTTTACTGATCAAGGAAAAGTGTATAGAGCTAAAGCACACGAGATTCCAAAAACTAATAGAACCGCTAGAGGCTCTTTAATCCAAAATGTGCTTTCAATGAGTCAGGATGAAAAAGTTCAGGCAATTATTGATACAAGAGATTACGAGACAGAAAAATTTCTATTAATTATGACAGAAAAAGGCACTGTAAAAAAATCTAAGTTCAAAGAATTCGATTCTAACTATAAATCTTTACAAGCAATAAAACTCAAAGATGATGACAAAGTTGTCTCCGTGAAAACTACATCAGGTGAAGAAGACGTAATACTTGTCTCTCAAAAAGGTCAAGCTATTAGATTTGATGAAAAAAACCTTAAAGCTCAAGGTAGATCAGCAATGGGAGTAAGGGGAATAAAACTTCGAGACGGAGACAAAGTAGTAGGTGCAGCAACTTCAAGAGATGAAACACTGCTGTTCATTACAGCAAAGGGGTACGGAAAACGAACCAAACTAGATGAATTTAGAAGAGCAGGAAGAGGCGGAATGGGAGTAAAAGCTCTAAAAGTCACAGAAAACAAAGGAAATTTAGTTGGCGCAAGGTCTGTAGACGAAGATACAGAGGTTATGCTTATGAGTACAGGTGGAACTGCAATAAGATGTGCAGTAAAGCAAATTAAACAAATGAGTAGAGCAGCACAAGGAGTTCGGGTTATGAAGCTTTCATCAGAAGAAGAAGTGTCAGCTTTCATACCAATTAAGAGTTAATTATGGTTCGTGTAAATAGAGTTAGAAGAATAATTAGAAAAATTGATCCCTGGACTGTTTTAAAGGTCACCCTAGTGCTTAACTTCGTCGTCGGATTAACTGTTGTTCTTGGCTTTTCAATTATGTGGGTCCTATTAGTAAATGCTGGAGTCCCACAAGGATTGGAAGATATTGCAAGACGACTTGCTCTACTAGATCAAGATGCTTCTTTGGTTGGAAATATAGAACCACTATTTACTGGTTTAGTTTCTTTGGCAGTGGTATATATGTTGACTCAGACCGCTATTGCTACCGTAGGTGCATTCTTTTATAATTTAGTTTCGGACTTAGTCGGAGGTATTGAAGTTGTTGTGCTTGAGGAGTCACATTTAGATGCTTCAGAAAAATCACAGAAAGTTAAAAATACTCCAAGCAATGAATCAAAAGAAACAGTCATGATGTCATTTGTAAACTCTATTAAAAAGGCAAGAACAGAAAAAAAAGCAGAACAAATACCATCTACATCTGACCTTCCGAGACCTGATGTACCAAGAGATATTGAAGAACCTACACTGATGGATGTTTTAAAAAACGAAGAAAACGAAGAAGACGATTCTATTTAATCTGCTATTATCTTAAAAGAATAATGAAGCGAAGTTAGTGAAAACCTAACACTGTCCCGCAACTGTGATTCGAAAGATAAGTCAGGTCGCCTTTAATATTCATAAGACAACAGTCCTCGAGAGAAGGAATGAAGTTTCTAAAATTTCGTACATTTTCTCAAGGTAAGAAAGGAAATTATGAAATTTAAAATTATTTTTCTTGCCTTGTTATTTTCGATGTGCTCGAATGTAACGCAAGAAAACAATGAAGAGACAAGAGTCATCTCATTATCAACAACACACACAGAAATTATTCAAACACTAGGTGGGCAAGATACTTTAGTAGCTATTGATGCTTTTTCTGAGGTTGATTTTCCGGTTGAAAGAATTGATGCTTACACCGTTACAGCAGAAGAATTAGTTCCTCTAAAACCAGACATAGTCATTGTAGCTTTTGATTTTAACGGAATTGTTGATGGGTTAGTAGGTCAAGACATCAACTATGTACTTTTACCACCGGCTAAAACAATTGAAGATGTTTATTTACAAATTGAAACAGTTGGTGACATTATAAATAAACGTAGTGAAGCAAGTAAAAAAGTGAGAGATATGAAGCTTGAGATTAATCGAATATTAGATAATTCAAACTTTGGAAATGTTTCTGTGTACCACGAAATTGGCTATACATACGGAATCTATAGTGTAAATAATGAATCCCTCATTGGGCAGATTTATAACTCAATTGGAGTTGAAAACATTGCTGGTCTTGAAGAAGACCCATTTGGTAGTGGTTATCCGGCACTTAGTGAAGAGATGGTAATTGAATCTAACCCTGACTTTATAGTTGTTGGGCACTCAGATTATTTAAATAAGGACCTGTCCATTAGGGATGGTTGGGGTAATTTAACAGCAGTACAGAATTCAAATGTCTATTTTCTTGATGACACACTGGCTAGCAACTGGGGTACTACCACTGTTCAGCTGGTCAGTTCGCTTGCAGGTGTGTTTGAAGAAAGTGCTCAAACCAACGTTTATTCAGATTATTTACTATTACTATCATTAATGGTTTTAGTAATAATGTTGTTTGTATTTACAAGAAAAACAACAAAAGAAAAAATTTAAAGGAGACTTATGAAAGGATACTCAAGCGATTTATACATTCTTGCATTTGATCACAGAGGCACCTTAACCAAAGGACTTTTGGGCGTTGAGGGAAGAGCACCCAGCGGTGATGAGATCGCAAGAGTATCCTCCATGAAAGATATCATTTTTGATGGTTTTCTTGAAGCAAGAAATCAAGGCATCGAGGGTGGAGACCCAGCAATATTAGTTGATGAGGCATTTGGAATACAAGTACAAGAAAAAGCAAAAGAAATGGGAATTAAATTTGCTGCTCCGGTGGAAAAGTCTGGGCAAAAAGTGTTCGACTTCGAATACGGAGATGAGTTTGATGAGAAAATAAAGGAAGTAAATGCAGACTTTGTAAAAATTTTAGTGCGTTGGAACCCAGATGATGATACAGACACAAGGCAAATTCAAGGTGAAAGAATTAAAACACTATCTGACTGGCTTGATGAAAACGAACGAAAATTTCTTTTAGAGTTTTTAGTTCCTGCATCTGAACAACAGTTAGAAAGTGTTGGTGGTGACCAGGCTAGATATGATTCAGAAATTAGACCAAGACTTGCTGTACAAGTAGTGGAGGAAATGCGGGAGCGAGGAGCTGATCCAGACATTTGGAAAATTGAAGGACTAGATACCACTAATGATTGTGAAAATGTTTCAAAAGTAATTAAAGATGGTGGCAGAGAAGATGTCATAGCTGTTGTTCTTGGTAGGGGCGCTAATGATGAAAAAGTTAATGAATGGTTAAGAGCCGGATCATCAGTTGACGGATACAAAGGTTTTGCAATTGGTAGATCTATCTTTTGGAATTCTCTTAAAGGATGGCATGCTGGTGAGAAATCACGCGAAGAGGCTGTTTCAGAAATAGCAAACTCTTACCTAAGTTTTATATCTGTATATCAAAACGGGAGTTAAAAAATGCCACAAGGCAAAGCAGTAATTGGACAATCCGGCGGTCCAACAGCTGTTATAAATAAATCACTAGTTGGGTTTATTCAAGAGGCTACCAAATCAGATTTTGATGAAATTCTTGGTGCAAGACATGGATTAGCGGGCATGCTCAGTGAAGATTTTGTTGATTTATCAGATTTATCTGAAACCCAGCTTTATGGAATTGGTAAAACCCCTGCTGCAGCCCTCGGTTCTGTGAGAAAAAAACCTACAGACTCTGATATAGAACAGCTTGTATCAATATTTGAAAAACAAAATATTAGAAACTTCTTTTACATAGGGGGCAATGATTCTGCTGAAACAGCAAACTTAGTTTCTGAAGGAGCAAAATCTACAGGATATGACATGAAAGCATTTCATATACCAAAAACTATTGATAATGACCTACTTGAAACAGACCACTGCCCAGGTTACGGTTCGGCTGCTCGTTTTGTAGCTCACGCCTTTCAAGGTGATGATGCTGACAATAGAAGCTTAAAAGGTATCAAGATAAATGTTTTAATGGGGAGACATGCCGGATGGCTTACTGCCGCAAGTACTTTAGGAAAATCTACTGAAGAAGACGGACCACATTTGGTATATGTGCCTGAAAAAGTTTTTAAAATTGATGAATTTTTAAAGGAAGTCAAAGATGTTTATGATTCACTTGGAAGATGTGTAGTTGCTGTCTCTGAGGGTATTCATAACGAAGAAGGAGAATACTTCTTGCAAACATACGCAAGCGAAACAGGATCTGGCTTAGCTGGAAAAAAAGATAGTCACGGAAACATACAGCTTTCAGGTTCAGGAGCACTTGGTGATACATTAACAAATATTGTTTCAGAACACATTGACGGAGCAAGAGTTAGAGCTGATACTTTTGGGTATTTGCAAAGGTCTTTTCTTGCCGACGTCTCTGAGGTAGATGCTGAAGAAGCAGAGAGAGTTGGACAACACGCTGTAGTTGCTTCAAAGGAAATTCAAAGTGGATCTGTAATTCTTAAAAGACAACTATCAGAAACATATAGCTGTGATGTTGATGTTGTAGATTTAAGCAAGGTTGCAAAGTACACAAAAGACATGCCACAAGAATTTTTGGATGAAAGTAAGCCATATGTAACAAATGAATTTTTTGAATATGCAATGCCTCTTACAGGAGGAATAGAACCAAAAACACAAATTTTTGTTTAGATGTCAAAAATAACTTTATCCAGAGATGAATTTGAATCTTTTTGGGAAGCAACTGTTCGATATTATGAACTCGATCCTCAAGGGGTGATGCACAACGCTAACCATGTAGCATTTTTTGACCAGGCAATTACTGCCTATTTTAAGCATATAAATTACGATTACTTGAAAGAAATTCATGAAACAAAAAAAGATTTTCATACCGTACAAGTATTAGTTCAATACAACAAGCCTCTCTATTTTGATCAAGATATAGAAATCGGCGTCAAAGTGAAAGAAATAGGAAACTCAAGCATGACCTGGATTATGGGAATGTTTTTGAAAGAAACAGGGGAATTAGTAAGTTCTTGTGAGGCTGTTCATGTTTACACAGACCAAACAACCATGAAAGCCACACCAATAACTGAAGACCTCAAAGAAAAACTTCAGTTTAATTAATTGAAACCAAGGCGTTAATATTGTTCATATGAATGAGAGAAGATATGACATTGACGCCTTGAGGTCCATAGCAATGTTTCTACTTATTTTTTATCACCTTGGAATTTCATTTACATCACTCTCTCCTTATATTCTCTTTGTTCAAAATAAAAGAGTTACTGATGGAATATGGCCATTATTGAACTTACTTAATACATGGAGATTACCGTTAGTTTTTTTGATTGCTGGAATTGCCCTAAGGTTATCGTTTCAAAAAAGATCGCGTCCAGAAATCCTTAAAGAAAGAGTCAAGATTCTTGTAGTCCCATGGCTGTTTGGAACAATTACTTTTGCTACAGCTTCTCTCATAATTGCTGTTACATATTATGAGGGATGGTCGCCTGACTCACTATGGTTAATATTTTCTGCTTTTGAATTTAATGGCGTTCATTTATGGTTTCTTTTAAACATATTGATTTACTGCATTCTGTTAGTTCCCGTTTTAAATTATATTTCTAATAAAAAGCAAAAAGAAGGTATCGTTTCTTTTTTACTTCAAAAACCTGGAGGTATATTTATATTTTCAATACCTATCATTGCTGAAGGTTATCTTCTAAATCTTTTCAGATTTAACCCAGATTCCTACTATGGAGATTTTTATAATGGATACGCAAATACTGAGCATGGGCTTTTACTCGGTTTTCTATGGTTCCTAATTGGTATTGTTTTAACTTCGCAGGGTGATGTTTTCTGGGAATCTAATAAGAGAAATTGGCGTATTCATCTAGTTTTTGGAACTATCTCTTATCTATACAGGTGGGAGAATAATTTTCAAAATGATTATGCCCTGGATAATAGACTTATAGCTTTCGAGTCTTTTAATTTTATATTTTTATTACTAGGCCTTGCTGCAGTTTATTTAAACAAAGACTCACCACAACTTACCTATTATAAAACAGCAGTATATCCTGTATACATTGTTCACTTACCCGTACAAATGGCAATAATGTATTTTTTTGCTGGTATAAATATTCATCCAATAATTAAATTTCCAATTGTTCTGTTCTTGATTTGCTTTCTATCTTTAACGATTTATCACGCAGTAAAAAATATTAAGCCATTAAGGCCATTATTTGGTTTGAGAAATAAATAAAATTGAAAAAAACACATTTAATAATTATTACTCTTCTCTTTAATTTATGTTCTACTTCTAGTGATGATGGAGTAGCTTCTCTATCAAATGAAACAACCACCACTTCGGTCATAGCAGTACAGGATTATCCAATTGTTTTAACCCAATGCTTAAATGAAGAAATGGGGTATAACATAGCAACTCCATTTGATATACAAGATTTAAAAACAACAATTAGTCAGTTGAGCAACAGCAAATATGAGGAGCTGAAGTTGGGGGAAGATGTTGATTACTGCATAAGTAAATATAATCTCTGGTCAGATTCATCTTCCTCGAATCCAGAAGAGCTTGCCAAAATATATGATGAAAATCTTGAATTGGCTAAATGCTTAAGAGAAAAAGGGTTAAATGTTCCTGATCCAAATCAACAAGAACCTAAGGTTGATTTAAGTGGGCTCAAGGAATCTAAAGATGACATTATGCCGTTGCTACAAGAATGTGGTTGGCAAAAATAAGTATTAAATTAAGCCTTATGAAAAAATATTTAACAATCTTCTTATTACTTACATTTGTTTTTATCTCTGCATGCTCTTCATCAGATGATTCGCAAGGAGTTGTTTCTACAAAAGATTTATCAAGTGATACAACAGTTACAACGATCGTAGAGAAAGTTGCTGAAGAACTCGTTTCAGTTGAAGATGCACAACTTTTACTAGCTAAGTGCTTAAGAGAAAATGGATACGATATTACTGATCCTAAAAATGATCAGAGTTTACAAAGTGTTCTTCGACCAGTTTTTTTAGCTGCTGATCAAAAAGGAAGAGAAGAACTTTTTGAGACAATACAGACATGTGGTGATGAAAACAATATTCCCCTGGGTAGCACCGCAGAATTTGAAAATCCCGAAGAAGTTGCAGATACATTAGACACTGAACTCGAATTTGCTCAATGTTTGAGACGAAAAGGAATAGAGGTTGAAGACCCAAACACTGAAAAACCTCTTAGATCTATACTTGTTGGCCTCGTTCAGTCTGGACAATATCTAGAAGACCAAATTAGAGCATCTGCTGAAGAATGCTTTGACGATCTTGGAATTGAACCACCACAACAAGGTGGAGGATAACTCCAGTTTTCTTTATAATTTTTTTATGTATAAAAAAGCTTCATTAGTACTCATTTTTTTAACAGCATGTTCATTCTTCCAACAAGAAGAACAATCTGTTGTTTCAGTTGCTGACACTGATAAAGGTAAGGAGGCAATTGCTTCTGGTGTACAGCTTAAAGACCAACAAGAAGAAATTTCTGACGAAGACGCTCCATTAGTACTTGTTCAATGTGTTAATGAATCAGGTTATAAATTTAAAGAACCAAAAAATTTTTTAGACCTTTACACCACAATTGCATCATATTTTGAAACAATAACCGAACAAGAGGCTGAGGAACTCTGGGACATAATCGAGGAATGTGCTTTGAAATATAATTTATGGGGGTTAGCGGATGAAAACCAATTTGAAGACCCGGCACAAGTATCAAAAGAAATTGATAGATCGTTATTTATGGCGAAGTGTTTTAGAGAAAGTGGATATCCAAAAGTCCCAGATCCAGACTATTTCAACAGAGAAGTCAGGTTAGATGCTTATATTGATGAAGACTGGGAGCTTAGAGAAGATGATCCATTGGTCCAAACATGGCAATCATGTGAAGATAAATTGCCAGAAGAGCTAAAAGATGAGGAGTGGGGTGCATAAAAAACTAAGTGAAATAATTTCACAGAAAATATACAGGTTTAATAAACTAATCTAATTGGAACAATGATGAAAAATATATTTAAATTAAAAAACTTATACATTTTAATAGCTGTGGTGGCATTAGGTTACGGTGCTTATTATTTTGGAACTCAAAATACAGAAACATCCTCAAGTAGTAAAACTCTAGAATTAACTACTACTGAAATACAAAAAGGTGATTTGGCAAAAAAAGAAGAATATAACGGCACATTAAGACAAACGAACAGCAGGGTTCTTAACTCACCTTTATCTGGAGTAGTTACTTTTGCTCCAAAAGAAGGAACAATAATAAATTTTGGAGAAGTACTTTTTGCGGTTGACAATAAACCTGTAATTTTAGTTGAGGGAAAGACCCCCTTTTACAGAACTCTTGATCTCAATTCTGATCCAGGCCCAGATGTTTTTCAGCTCGAAAGAGCTCTTGTATTTTTAGGTTACGCAGCTGAAGATTTTGTGCCTGATGAAACTTTTGATGAAACTACATCGAATATGCTTAACTCGCTTTATATTGATTATAAGATTGAAACAAAATCTGAAATTACTCCTTCTGAGCAAGTTGCTATAAATTTAAAACAAACTGAAGTTGAAAACATAGAAGACACAATATCGAACGGAGGAACAACTTTAGCTGAAGTAAACAGCAAAAAGAAAATATTAGAAGATTTACAAAAAGACTCTGTCACAACTTTAGCTGAAGTAAACAGCAAAAAGAAAACATTAGATGATGCTATTGAAAATTCCACCAAAGAAAATGCAGCATGGCAAGCAGCTACTAATTTAATTGAAGACTACAATCAACAAATCTCTCTTTTAAAAGATCTTACAAACCCAAGAACTATTGCTAAATCGCAAGAAACAAGGGACGAAGAAATTAAAGACTATGAAGATTTAATTGAAGAACAAAAAAGAATTAGAGAAATGGAAGAAGGAGAAGGTTCTGTTGTAGATGCAACGGAAGCACTGGCAATAGAGAATGCTCAAAAAGCATATGACGATGCATTAAAAAGTTATAACGAAGGAGTAGATGCAACGGAAGCACTGGCGATAGAGAATGCTCAAAAAGCATATGACGATGCATTAAAAAGTTATAACGAGGGAGTTGACCAAGAGTCAGAACTAGCAAAAGCAAAAGAAGAACTTAATGAATTAAAACTTTCCGCACAATCTGAAACTTTTAGCCCAACAAATGCTTATGCATCAAAAACAGCAATAATTGTTGGTTCTTACATTAGCGATGTGGGATCTGCAGTTACATTAAATTCACCACTTTATAACATTTCCTCTATTGGAATAGAGGTTGTTTTTCAAGTTGATGCGACTGACCAAGAAACAGTATCTCTTGGTGATAGTGTTGAGATAGAGCTTCCCACAGATGAAAGAGTCCCTACGGTCATTACTTTTATAGACCAAGTTGTAACACAAACTCAAGCAGGAGAATTTATAGAGGTCACCTTAGAAGTACTTAATCCAGAAGAGATTGAAGCTTATGATCAGGCCCCGGTAAAAGTGTTTGTCACTACAGAGATCTCAGAAAATGTATTGTATGTTCCTGTAAATGCTTTACTGGCTTTAGCAGAGGGCGGATATGCTTTAGAAATTTATGACGGAGAGCTTGATGGAGGAACTTTTGAAGGAGAGTCTGGTGTTGATACTAGCTATGTTGCGGTTGAAATAGGAGTCTTTACGGATGGCTTCGTCGAAGTAAAAGGAAATATCTCAGAGGGTCAAACAGTAGTCGTACCAAGATGAATACCAGTACAAAAACTGTAATCTCTATAGATAATATTTCAAAAGTATATGAAGGTCCTCCACAAGTAAGAGCTCTAGATGGTGTCTCGCTTGAAATTAAAGAAGGAGATTTTGTCTCAATAGTTGGCCAATCAGGTAGTGGAAAATCTACATTTTTAAATATGATTGGATTACTAGATAGCATAACTGACGGCTCTATTGAAATAGAAGGAAAAGACGTTTCGGAACTCTCAGACAATGAACTTTCAAAGTTTAGAGGTGAAAAGATTGGATTTATATTTCAAAGTTTTTTTCTACTTCCAGGATTAACCGCTCAAGAAAACGTCGCTGAAGGCCTTTTGTACCAAGGCGTTTCAAGAAAAGATAGATTAGAAAAAGCTAAGGAAGTTTTAGAACAAGTTGGCCTTGGGGACAGGTTGACCCACTTACCTAAAGAATTGTCAGGTGGTCAACAACAAAGAGTTGCGATTGCTCGTGCTCTTGTGCAAGATCCAGCATTCGTATTAGCAGATGAACCAACAGGAAATTTAGATAAAGAATCTGGTGTAAACATACTCAATATTTTAAAAGACTTAAACAATCAAGGTAAAACAGTAATAATGATTACTCATAACCAAGAGCACGCAAGTATGTTTAAAAAAGTCATCGAACTAGTTGATGGAAAAATAGTAAGTTAATGAAAAAAAACAGACTCAAAATAAAAGATTTATTTTTTGTAGCTTTATATGGTGTAAAATCAAGAAAAGGCAGGGCAACACTCACATCAATTGGTATAGGTATCGGAATTGCAGCAATCGTTGCAGTTTCTGGAATTTCAGCTTCTGGAAGGGCAGATCTTCTTTCAACTCTGGAGTCTCTTGGTACTAATTTAGTAAAAGCATCACCACAAGCTGGTTTTTTTGGAACGCAGGAAGAACTTCCAAAAGGAGTTTTAGGTATGGTTGAGAGAATTGGTCCTGTACAGGAAGTAACTTCAACAACCCAAACAGACCTTCTAGTAAGAAGAAGCAATTTTATTTCAGAATTTGAAGGCGGAGGTATTTCAACAATTGTTACAAGCGCCGAGTTACTAGACGTCATAGGAGGCAATCTAATCGATGGAAGATTTATTGAGGATGGGCTCTCTGATATTCCTGTAACAGTTCTAGGCAGCGTAACTGCTCAGCGATTAGGAATTAATAATCTATCTACACCTACAAAGATACTGATAGAAAATGAATGGTTTGGAGTAGTTGGAATATTGGAAGAGCTAAAAATTCACCCAGACCTAGATAGATCTGTATTCATTGGATATGGGGTAGCAAAGATACTTTTTGATATTGACGAAGAGCCAACAACTATTTATTTAAGAGCTAATCCAACATTTATTGAGGACGTTGTTGAAGTTCTTGCGCCCTCTATGAATCCTGAAAACCCAGATCAAGTTGAGGTTACTCGTCCTTCAGATGCACTCGAAGCACAACAGGCAGCTGAAGAAGCATTTACTAACTTACTTTTGGGACTGGGGTCAGTTGCACTTCTTGTTGGTGGTGTCGCTATTGCAAATGTAATGGTCATGTCAGTTTTAGAGAGAAGAATGGAAATTGGAGTTAGAAGGTCAATTGGAGCAACTAGGAGAGAGATACGATACCAGTTTTTATTAGAGAGCATTGTTTTGTCTGGAATAGGAGGCCTTGTTGGGGTTCTTTTAGGAACAGTAATAACACTTGGTTATACTAATTACACGAATATTGTATTCTCAATACCTGTATGGCAAATATTTGGAGCGGTGCTTTTAGCGCTATTAATTGGAGCTATTTCTGGTGTCTATCCGGCTATAAAGGCTTCAAAAATTCAACCAGCGGAGGCAGTACGAAAGTAAATATCCTTATTTTTATAATGATTTTTTCTGCATGCACTATTGGCGGCGAAGAGTCTCCAGGTGTTGTAACAATTGACTCTACCACAGCTACAACGGTCGTAGAAGAAGAAGTTACTTTTGAAGAGGGCGTGCTTAATTTTGCACAGTGCATGAGAGAGGAAGGAATCAATTTTCCCGATCCAACATTTGATATCGATGGCAATCCTCAATTCGATAATTTAGAAATAGAAAATGAAGATGAATTTGAAACTGCTTTTGAAAATTGTGAAGATATTTTAAGAAATGCACTACCTGAACAATTCGATTTAGACCCAGAGGTAGAAGCAGCTTTAGTTGATGCCTCGCTAGAGTTTTCTCAATGCATGCGAGAACAAGGAATAGATTTTCCAGACCCTAAACCTGGTGAGTTTGGCTTTTTTGCATTTAGAGATGTTGATATAGACTTTAGTTCAGAGGCAGTACAAGATGCATTTGAAATCTGTCAACCAGAAAACCCTCTCGAAAACTTAGACGACCAGTAATTGATGTTTTACGATGAGGGAAGCGACTGGATGGTCATCATTGTTTTTGTACTTACATTAGGGGCTTTAGTATTTCAAATATGGACCAAGTATGATGAGAGGAAAAATCCTGATACGTACAGTTTTGATTGGAAATCAGCGCTTGAAGAGGAATAATAAAGTTAATTAAATTTTAAATTCCAGAATCAAAAAATTCTGGCTGACTAACACTAGTAGTTCTCCAACATTGCTTGTCGTCACAAATTGTTTTTTCAAATACCCACGTTATTACAAAATAATTGTTACTTTTAGCTAACACTTTTACTTCATATTGAATATTTTCTTCACTTTCAGAAGTGACTTCGTATGAATAATCTTTAAGATCAATTATTGCATCGTATGGTTGAGAAGTAAGCATCATTGAAAACCTTTCTTTTGGCCCTGTTATTTCTTTATTTTTTTCATGAGCATAATCCCAAATAGTATTCACTGCATTACTAGGATTTTCAGAAAAAACTTTATATGTATCAAGTATCTCAACAAGAATTTCTTCAGATGATAATGTTTGTTTTACGACCGTTTGAGAAGATTCTGTTAAAACATCTGTTGTAGACGTACAAGAAATTATAAGAAGAAAAAAAAGAAGTTTTCTAGCCACCGATAAGTGAAACTACTAAATACAAATGCAAAAAAAAGGCTACAACTAAGAAGCCAAAAAATGATTTCTTTTCAACTTTATTCACAATCAAATACTAGCAACAGTCTATTTTTTACGTAAACCGAGTTACTTATTTGCTTGTTCGTAAGCTTGGCTATAAAGAATAAGTGTTGGAGCCCAAAGCCCTACGTAAATCGCAAGTTGAGAATCATCTAATACAATATAAATGAGCACAGATGCTATCACAGACACCATGCTTGCATACAAACCTAGTTTTACCATATTTCCTTTCTCGATTTAATTATACTATGTAAATTTGTTATGATAAAAATATGATAGAGACAATAACATCATCGCCTTTGTTCTTAATTCTTTTATTTCCAGTAGGTACTCTTACCATATTTGTAATTGGTTTAATACGAGTAGACATTCGTGATTTAAGAGGAAAAGAAACAGCTGGTCAAAAGCTTGCCTTAGAAGAAGAGTAGCAATTTGTCTCACCAAACTGTTTACATGTGATTATGGACAGGGAAAATCTTGAAAATTTAGACGAGGAATCATTATTTAGGATTCAAAATACAATTTCTGAAATTATCAAAGAACGTAATTTTAAAAAAGGCGATATTGAGGCAATAGTTGACGACTCTTTTAACATTGCCTTTCCAAAGATAGATGGTTTAGGCTTAAACCCTTGGGTTGAAGGCTCCATACTAGTTTGTCCAGGTGCAAGAATCGACAAATCGCAGACAAAACACATATGTAAATTTGTAGCTGTTGGTGAAGACTGGTCGTGGGAATCAAGCAATATGATAAGTGATGTAATTAGAAGAGACCAATCATCAAAAAAATTTAGACAACATTCAATAACTCTAATTTCTCCCTATGAGGGAATGACTGTAGATGTGATTATGCAAAAATCACAAAATGGAAAACATTTAGTGGATAGTGTTGAGTCTTATATATTTTCAAACGGTTCTTTGGAAAAGACAATGTCTAAATCATCTAGATCAAGGGAACATTAAACTAGGAGAACCAAGTATGTTTACCAAATTGATTTTTTGGAACAGCAGTTTTCTCTTTAATATACCAATTAATTCCACTCAGCACTGAGAACAAGTACGACTTTAATTTAATATTTATATAAAGAAAATAAGGCAAGAATGAAAACACCTTTGGCCATGTACTTAATAAAAATGGATAAATTGTAATTGTAAGCTTTGAACCGTTGT
This sequence comes from uncultured Candidatus Actinomarina sp., assembly GCA_902622665.1. Taxonomy (GTDB): domain Bacteria; phylum Actinomycetota; class Acidimicrobiia; order Actinomarinales; family Actinomarinaceae; genus Actinomarina. Next base: position 169,722 of record CACNQV010000001.1, on the reverse strand, counting down.
CTATTTTTTCCAATCTCCACTCAACAAAAGACTGATCTTTATTATTGTCACCTATCCATAGATCATATCCTTCAAATGTCCTCCAACTTACAAATCTTCTTATATAAGTGCGATCATTTAAATAGACTATTTTGTCTTCATGGTTATCGTTATCCCAGTGAATAATCGAGTTTTCTCTGCAAAATGGATGTACATTGTTTAGATAATTAGGGGATGACACAATCTCCCATAATTCTTCAATGGAACATTCGTAATTCATACTGTTTGAAGTTTTAAACTTTTGCATGAATTAAGAATAAATATTTTAGAATTTATAGCAAATCAGGCATAGGTCAACCACTTATGGAAGTGTGTTTGAGTGATTTTCAACGCATACACGTGATTGACCGATAATATAAGTATAATTCTTATTTCACAACCCTGCAAGATTGTGATATTTATTTCACAAGTCATATGTATTTGTGAAATTTGTACTAAAAAAGATTTCTTTAATTTTATTTACATAATAAAAAAAGGGAGAAATAAAACTTCTTATCAACTTATAAAATATTTTAGGAGGAATTTTAAAGGTCACTAATAACAAGCCAGGAACAATCCCAGTTTGTTTGTTAAAAAATTATTAAAACCCCTGCAAATACAAGACACATAGTAAATCCGTAGACAGAAATTGTCAATGAATAAAGCCTGTCTCTTTTTTCTAGTTTTATTACACAAAAATTAGTAATTGCATAATAGATCAAAATAAAAAAGGAGCTTAGCTCTATGGATCTGACAACATCAAAACTATAAATACCTACAATAACCGATATAAACACAAAGACTTCTGAGAAATAAGCAGAATTAAATTTTTTATGAATTTTTGAAAATGCATTTGGAAGTATTTTGTCTCTGGATAGAGCAACGTATATCCTGCTAATACCAGGCATCAATGCAAGAAATACAGAAACCATAGCAATAGAAGAAGCAAAAACTATTAAAAACGAAAATTCTGAAAATCTACTGACATCCATAGCAACAAGAAGAGGTGTATTTGAGTTCATAATGAACTCCGGACTGATTATCGACAACGTTAACCAAGTAATTCCAAAATACAGTAAGATTATTACCCCTAGACCAGTAAAAATTGCTGTTGGGATAATTTCTCTAGGATTTTTTATTTCCTCACCAAATGTAGCAAGTCTCGAATATCCCGTAAATGCAAAGAACCATATACTTGCAGATAACAAAATATTATCAACTGAAGCACTCTCAAAGATTGGAATACTTAAATTAATGTCTGGTGTTGAGATAATCGATACAGCATAAAATAAAAGTAACCCAAAAATTATCCAAACAAACCATTTAGCAATTTCTGCAGTCTTGTGTATTCCAGAAAAGCTTAACAAAAATACCAAAAGACATAAAATAACACCAATTTCTTTTCCATACACGGGTGAAATGTAGTTTCCAACTGTAAGCGCTATTGCAACACAACTTATAGTTTTGCCAATAATGAATACCGTACCAGCAGTAACTGCATAAGGTTTACCTAATACTTCATTTGCATACAAATATGTACCACCGGTTTTTGGGAAAAGTGATGAGAGTTGAGCTGATGAAGAGGCATTTGCTATTGCTAATGTTGAAGCTAAAAGTAGTCCTAGGATTGAACCATAAGAACTTATTTTTGCTGTAGGAGCTATATTATTGAAAAGGCCAGCACCAATCATTGAACTTAACCCAAGATATATTGAGCTTTTTAAAGTAAGTGTTCTATTGAATCCATTATTTTTCACATTTGTATTCTATCTGTACTGGTTGATTTTACTAAATACGCACATAGCTTTAGGTTTATAATATTTATATGTTCAATAAATTATCACCTGTAGCAATTACAGATGAAAGAGATAGAAACTTATTTATTATTGCAATGCTTTGGTTTTTTATTGGAGCATGGATAGATTCAAGTGCACACACATATTTAATTGATGATATTGAAACATTTTTTACTCCTTGGCATGCTGTGTTGTATTCAGGGTATACTTTCTCTGTTTTCGTTGCAATATATATCAAAAACAAAATAAAAGATTACAAATTTGATGTTGGTGTCTTAGGTGCGATTATTTTTGGAGTTGGTGGAGCATCAGATGCTGTGTGGCATACCCTACTTGGTATTGAAACAGGAGTTGAGCCACTAGTTTCTCCTTCGCACTTAATGTTATTCCTTGGCGCATTTCTAATGTTAGATTATGTGTTTACAACAAGACCCAGCAAAGATCAATTAGACACAGCTTCTGTTGTAGCAGTATCAACAATCTACGCGTTGGTAATGTTTATAACGCAGTTCCTTCACCCATATTTGCAATATGGAGTATTTTTTAGCTCTGACGATGCTTTTGCGGCTGGGACTTTATTTTTTCAATCAATGCTTGCAAGCATTGTTTATGTTTATGCGATACGATTTAAAATGTCACCAAATCAAATGTTTTTGCTTTATTTTCTCTCTTTTGTTTATGTGTCGGTTCATGCTTCTTTAGGAAACATAAGGTTAATGATGCTGATTATTGGTATTGGAGGACTATTTAGTTTCGGAGTACTTAGGGTCACCAACTGGTATTACAACACCGACCACGATAGAAAAATACAAGTAAGTGCAGCTGTAACTGCATCATTATATGGATTATTTTTTGTTCTATACCTGCTTATTCAACAATCTCAAAGTGATTATGAGCTTACTTGGAGATTTTATGGACTTGGTGGTTTAATCACAACACCGCTCTTATTTGGATATATGGTCGGCAATCTAGGTGTTAGCCCAAGTACTGGAGAAGTTGTAGAGTAAAACTATCTATATTTTCCTAAGTGAATATACCTATTTAACTTTAATGAAGCTTTTTTTCTTAAACTCTCTGATTTGTAACGCAACTGTTCAATTGCGACATCACTATTATCACTAAGTTTATTTACATAAACTGGCTTACCTATCGTTATTGAAATATTTTTTTCTCTTTTATTAAACAGTTCGTTTAATTGAGAAACATCCCTTAACTGTTTATTAACATATGAAGCAAAATAAAAAAACCATGAGTTCCTTCCCTCCACATACACTGGAATTAGAGGAAAGTTGTATTTTTTTGCAAGTGCAACTGGAGTTTTTTCCCAGGATCTATCCCATAAACCGAAGAAAGTAAGTTTAGAAATACGACCGGAGGGAAATATGATACCAGGCCTTCCATCACTAAAAAAAATACTAAGCCGTTCAAGTGTTACTTTGTTTGCTGAATGAGTTTCCTTTTCTTTGTTCCATACAACAGGTACTAATAGATCATGAAAAGCTCCTAATAGACTTACAAAAAGTTCATTTGCAAAAAAGAAAAGATCATTACGGACTGGATAAATTTTATAATACAGAGCTATTGCATCTGCAGCTCCCATAGGGTGATTTGATACAATTAAAAACTTTTCGTCTTTTGGTATATTTTCAAGACCCTCAATAGAAGAGTTGTTTGTGTATTCACTGCCTATCCAATTAAAAGCTTCTTCACCAGTCATACTTTGAATGTGATCTCCAACAAAAACAGTTTCATCATATCTAAGATATTTTTTCAATAAGTTGTAAGTAATTTTGGATAGTAAGTTGTTTTTTAGTAACCATGGATTCCTTTCTTTAATAAGTTGGTGTATTTTTTCTTCCATTAAGCCTTAAACCTACTTTTTCTTCCTTTAACTCCGTCAAAGCAATTACGAAGTCTTTGTATGACCTCTTCCTCGGTACCATCAAGACTTAAACTATCTAAAAACTTTAAGGTGCTGTGTTCGTAATCGATCTGTACTGGCATTACTTCAGCATTTAGTTCTTTTGCTAGATATAAAAAACTACTTCTAAACCTAGTTGCGTCAAATCTACCTTCCGGTGTAATAATTAATAGAAAATTATCTCTCTTTAAAAGTTCTCGAACAACAGAGTCATACTGCCCACTATTACTTTTTCTATCTACAGGAATTGCACCAAATTTTCTAAATACTATTTCTTGGAGCCAACCTAGTGGCCAGCGAATACCTTGCTTATCAATATCTTTTGGCTTCATTAAAGGAATTGGAATCCTTCGCATTGTCCATTTTGCAGATAGATAGCAGACATCTATATCCAAAGCTAAAATCATTAAAATCATCAAGTATTCATCTTTACTAGATTGATGAGGAGCAGCGGTAATGATAACTCTTTTATTATCTAGAAAAAAACCTTTAGCTTTAACCGATTCAAACATAAGAAGAAATCTCGCAAGATATTTTAAAAAGAATCTACTTTTTCTAGGCGTAAGTTCGCTTATCGTTACCTCAGGTAAAACTCTTGTATAAGGCATAATTTTTTTGTAGTTAAAATTATATTAGTATGTTTGTTCTTCGTCACTATCAGTAAAAGACACATTATTGAACTCTTTAAGCCTAAAAAAGTGACCTCCTGAAATCTGAGTTGATTTTAATGTTGTGTGACCTGTATGTCTTGGAAGAAACTTTCTCCACGTCCATGCATAGAGGGGCATGTTTAAAAAATATGATAACAAGACTGACATTGTTCCAGCATGAGAAATAATCATTAATCTTTCAATACTTGATTCGTTTAAGTCAAATCTTCTATCATACTCTGCGTCTAAAGATACAATCCCCCTATTGCTAAGCTCTATTTCTAAATTTGAAACTATGTTTTTACGGAAGACTTCCATGTATTTCCCATGACTAGCTTCACTCCACTCTTCAAAAGACTGAGAATTTCTTTTAGCAAAAAAAGCCATTACTTCTTCAGTATTCTTTCCATATAACGTCTCTTCTTCTTCGTCCTGCATTTCTTGGAGCCACTCATATACATGAATAGATTTACCTATGTTTCTTTCTCTAAAAGGAGTAAGTGTTTCTTGAGCACGCTTTAAGGGAGAAACCCATATTTCATCGGCAATATTTTCTTGAAAAGCTGAAGATGACTTTTCAGATTGTATTTTTCCAAGTGAAGTCAAGCCTGGGTTTTTTGTATACACCTCACCCGGCATCCATTCTGGCTGACCATGTCTAATCAATACAATTTCCATACAAAAACAATAGCTAAACTAGGTTATTCTGATAGCTTAAGAGAAAAATATATGAAGTTTTATCGTGACAGAAATAGTTTATACCTTCCATTCTTGCGAGGATTTATTCTTACGTATGTTGGAGTCGATAACATTATTACAGGACCTTTCAGAGAATTAATGATTAAATATTTTAGGATTGGTGAGTTTGGTTCTAACGCAAGAGAAGAGTACTTGTATTATTTGTTGTTATTTTTTGGTCTTCTACAGCTCCTCATAACAATACAAAGTGCATTTCAACCAGTTATTGAAATAATTGATACAAAAGTTGTTCTTCGATCTAAGGAGAGAACACTTTCTGTTGTAAAAAGTATTTTTGATATAACAAATCTAGAACTTGTAGAGAATAATTTCTTACAGTTTTCTTTTGGAGAAGAGGTGTTTAATGTTCAAGTTGATGATATCTCAATTAACGAGCTACAAGAAGCATTCACATCTTTTAATTTTTATGAAGAGGAATAATATACAAAAACCTCGCGAAAAATACATTAGTAAATTTCTTGCAGAAGAATAAAAACTAACGTATATTTATAGAACACTATCGGAAAATAAATCGCAAGATTGAAAATAAGATAGAACAGAAAATCCCGAAGGGTCGCAAGATCAATCGGGATTTTTGCTTCTTGCCCAAGTTTTTTGTAAAGATTAAACCCATTTAACTTGTAATTTATTAAATTTAGGTATAAAAGTTCGCGAAAAAAACTAAGAAAAAAATCTTGTCAAATTACAAAAAACCTACTATTTTTAAATAACTATCAGAAATTAAGTCGCAAGACCTAATTGAAAATAGTACGAAAATCCCGAAGGGTCGCAAGATCAATCGGGATTTTCACTTTTTAGGGCCAATTTTTATTAAAAACGGCAAAAAGACTCCCTGTGGCTGTAAATTTTTGTTTTATCGTCTCTAAAAGTGGCTCAAAGCACGAAAGGAAGTCTTACTACCTATTCTAATATTCCCAAGTTATTTTTTTAAAAATTACAAAAAATTCAATATAATCAAATTATGAAAAAGTCAATAAATACGGGACTTATACTCTTTTTGATACTTCAGGCATGTTCTAGCCCAGAAAATTCGGAAAATCAGGTAAATATTGATCCAATCTCAGAAGATACACCAATTAATAAACCAGCCGATCCCAATAATCCACCTCCACCAGAAGGAAACAACCCTCCACCTCCACCAGAAGGAAACAACCCTCCACCTCCACCAGAAGGTAATAAACCCCTTCCACCTCCAAAAGACGGAAATGATATAGATAGAGCTAAACAGATAATTAATGATGCAGATGACGAAGTATTAGATTGTATTTCTAGAGCTTTTCCAACAGATATTTATCAAAAAATTGTAAATGATTTAAACCCAGACAATTTTGAAGCCGGTGTTATTATTGGTTGTTTTGATGATCCAACATCTTCTTCTGATACAGCACAACCACCTCCACCAAGTGGGGGAGGTTATGGAGGCAATAGTACAACACCAACTACTCTAGCTTCAGATTCTAAATCAGACAGTACAAATCAACCAAGTGGTCCTGAGGGAAACCAAGGTAACTCATGGTACGATTTGAATGTCTACGAATACTCTCAGAGTTACTCAGTAGCAACATCTAATGGAAATACAGGATTTGGTTTAAATGAGTCCGGAGATATTTTGCTTTCCGGATATGGCTTTAATAACTCTGGTGGATCGACAAAATTAAACCACCCAGTTTCTATATCCGCAAATGCTGGCAAGATGGCGGTTACAGATAGATTTAATAATAGAGTTTTAATATGGAATTCAATTCCAACTTCCAATACTGCACCAGATATAGTGTTAGGTCAGGCAAACTTTACAACACATAACTCTGGAACAGGTTTAAATAATATGAACTTTCCAGGACAGGTAGTGATAACACCAGATGGAAAAGTTTTGGTTGCTGATTCAGACAATAACAGAGTTTTAGTTTGGACTTCTTTCCCAACAGTTTCAGGTCAGGCAGCAGATTATGCTATACAAACTACAAACTATGTTAATTTTGGTGACTCTTGGCCTTGGGGAGTTTGGTCAGATGGCACAAAAGTTATTGTTACAGCGACAGTTGCAAAAGCAGTTTTGTTTTGGGATTCATTTCCGGGACCTAGTGATGCTCCAAATGTAGTTCTGACCTCCAGCCAGGTAGGAACTCCACGATCTATTACTTCAGATGGTAACTATGTAATGCTTGGTGATGAAAATGCAAACGGACCATGTATCGGCCAAAACGGTACAAGATCTACTCATATTTGGACTTCATGGCCCACCTCTTCAAGAGATCCAGATGCTTGTATCGATAATTGGTTAGCAAGTGCAATATATGATTCAAAAATTTATGGAATAGCTGCAGGTGGAGAGACTATGTATTTTTATGATAACCTTTATACAACTACGCAGGATTTAAAAGCAAATGTAAAACTAGCTAATCCTAATGAGGGACATAGATGGGCTGGTGGAGACGATGGAGGAGCAACAGTTGTTGATGGAAAATTATTTGTTGCGGAATACAACGGAAATAGGATCTCTGTTTTTGATACTATACCTACTTCACCTGCTGAAAAGCCAGATTGGGCGTTACTAGCAAATGAGCCAACTGATTATCCACTTTTAGATGAATTTATTATTCAAAATCCAATCATTGATTCAAATGGAACCATGCTTTTTGTATCATCAGATTTTGACAGATCTCTTTCTATCTGGAAACAACTTCCTGGAAACTCAGGCGCAAAACCAGATATTGTTATGAGGAGGTTCGACCAAGCTCCATGGGATATGGTTGTTGAGGACAAAGAAGTGTATTTGGCTGGTGGCAATAGTGTGTTTGGATGGAGCGATATAGAATCAACGATGAATAGCGGGAACTACAGTTTTACATTGAATGCAAAAACTATCGGTAATGTAACATTCCAAAGTGTTAGGGGGCTTGCATATAATGGTACATATTTTGCAGTAGCAGACGCTGGTGCAGACACAATTTACATATGGGAAGGCGTACCAGGGGTATCTGATAATCCTGCTTACTCTCTTCCAAATCTTACGAATCTTGGAAGAATAGACATGAACGATACTCATTTAGCAATTGGATGTTATCCGGGTGGATCTAGTTTTAATGTTTTAGAGCTTTCCTCTCTGAGCTCACCATCGTATCAAATGGTACCTGGATATGACTGTCCTTCAGAAGTTAGCTTCAACGATAAAGGGTTTTTTATTCCTGATAGTAACAATATCATTGGTTGGAATTCAGTTACAGATGCTTTAGCTGGAAACACTCCAACAATGAGCTTTGGCGGAAGAACTGATAAATCTAATATGGGAACAAAGATGGCATCTGGTATTGGCTGGGATGGGTATCATTTTTGGGTTGGTGAATACAAGTTTTCAAATAGACTTCTTGGTTTTGCACCTTCAAAATAATCAATTTCTTATTAAGTGAATGCTTTTATAATTAACCCATGAATATTGGTGCACATATACCTTCAAAAAATGCAGTTGATGAGATAAAACAACGAAAAGGTGATACTTTTCAGATCTTTATCTCTAGTCCTCAGATGTGGAAAAGCCCAAAACCTCGAGAAGATGTTGATATTTTACAAGACTACGATGGACCAATTTATGTCCATGCGCCGTATTTAATTAATGTTGCAACACCAAATAATAAAGTGAGACATCCGAGTAGAAAATTGTTAAAAGATACTTGTAAAGTTGCTGCAAGTTTTGGAGCAAAAGGTGTGATTGTTCATGGAGGATCAGTTGGTGAGGGAGGCGACATTGGTGTTGGCTACAATAATTGGAGAAAAGCAATAGAACATGTAGAAGATACAGGTATGAGAGTCTTAGTTGAAAATACTGCTGGTGGAAAAAACTCAGTTGCTAGATATATGGATTCTATCGAGAGACTGTGGGAGGTAATTGGGCATTTAAATGTTGGACTTTGTTTAGATACCTGTCATACGTGGGCTGGTGGTATTCCAACTGAAAAGGCTGTAAAAGGATTTCAAAAGCTCGTCAAAAAAATAGACTTAGTTCATTTCAATGATTCCAAAGATGGTTTTGAGAGTTCTAGAGATCGTCATGAGAACCTTGGTAAAGGCCAAATTCCTAAAGCTGAACTTGAGTATGTTATTAAAAACTGCAAAACAGATATTGTTGTTGAAACACCGGGAGGGCTTGAAGCTCAGAAGAAAGACATTGCTTGGATTAAACGTCGTTTAAAAAAATGAATTATTTACCATCTAATCTCGAATTTAAAGATGGAGTAGCTTTTATAGGAGAGACTTCACTGCTTGATGTTGCTAAAGAGTTTGGTACTCCCCTATATGTCTATGACTGGGAACACCTGCGAGATAATATTGATCACTTCTCGAATGCGTTTGGTGAAGAGACTTACTTTAGGTACGCAGCCAAAGCATTTATCTGTAAAGCATTAGTCAAAGAGCTAGAAGAAAAGGGCTGGGGAGTAGATGTTGTCTCAGGTGGAGAAATGGCAACAGTACAAGCTGTTACTGGTACTTTAGAAAACTCATTATTTAATGGAACGTTTAAACATAAAGATGAGATTGAGTTCTTTATGCAACATAATGGTGGCCATATCTCGGTAGATAATCGTTTTGAGATTCCTATGTTAGAACAGGTTGCAAGTAAATTAGACAGAAAACAACCAGTTATTATGCGTATAAATTTAGATGTTGGAGCAGAAACGCATCCAATGGTATTAACTTCAGGATACGACCAACAGTTTGGTATCTCTATTGGCTTTGCTGAAGAGGCATTACAACAAATTTATAACTCTCCTCATCTACTTTTTTCAGGAGTACATGTTCATATCGGAAGTCAGATTAAAGACCCAGATCGTTACAAAAAAGCAATGAGCGAGTGTGCAGATTTTGTCAATGCTCATCCAGCAAGTGTAGAGAGAGAAATAGTTTTTGATGCTGGTGGTGGATTCTTTTCACCTTATGCAGGTGATGAAGTCGATCATGAATTAAAAGTATATGCTGATGCAATTCATGAAGGGATTAAAGAACACTGGAGTGGGTCTTATAAAGTAATGATCGAACCAGGAAGAGCACTTGTAAATAATCCAGGAGTCATTTTATATACGGCTGGGGCCATTAAAGATGACCGGGGTGAGAAACCATATATTTTGGTTGATGGTGGTATGTCAGATAACCCAAGGCCAGCACTGTATGGAAGTGAGCATAAACTTTTTAATATCTCTGGTGGAAAAGCTGGAGAAGATGTTGTGCATGCAGTCTCTGGTAGACACTGTGAAAGTGGAGATTTATTAGTCAAAGATGCAATGCTACCAAGTGATACTGTGTCTGGAGATATTTTAATGTCTACTTCTACCGGTGCTTATACATTTGCTATGGCAAGTAACTATAACCGAGTACCTAAATCTGGAGTAGTTGCAGTTACCAGTAGTGGTGTAGTGGAATTAGTAAACAGACAAAGCTTTCAAGATACTTTCATAAATGATATTTAGTTTCATTAATTTTTCCTATATCTTAAATTATAGATATAAGGAAATTGTGAATTATTTTAAAAAGCAAAAACAGAGTTGATTCAATAATCATCTTTCTTTAATTTCCTAATTGCTTGTTTTAGTTCATAAAGTTCATTCTTTTTATCTACTATTTCTTCATGTAAATAATCCATTTCTTTAGCAAATTCATTAAATTCTTTAACTAACTCATTCTTATTTTCTATCTCTTTTTTAACCTCATCAATCTCATTAACAAGTTCTTCTAGTTCGTTTTTTAATATTTTTTCAAGTTCTTTAAAAGAAACATCACTATATTCTTTTCCCAAAAAGTCGGAGAAATATTTTTGTAATTGCTTTGTGAGGAGTTCGGTATCTTGGTACTTTTTTTCTAGTTTTTTTACTTCACTCTGTTTTTGTTTCTCAAACTTTTCTAGAAATGAAGAGATTTCTTTCTTCATTTTCTTTTCTATCTCTAGTTTTTCAAGCTCTTCTTTCTTCTTTTGCTTTTTTTCTAAGTTTTTTTTGTATTTATCGATTTCATTTTGCAAATGTTTATCAGCTTTAACTTTCCAATCTTCTAATTTCTTTCTATATATAGATTTCTTTTTTTCCAATTCCTCTGCGTTTTTACTAGATAGTTCTTTAACAGTTTCGTTATGCAATTTTATAATTTGATCTATTTCTTTTTTCTGTAATGTTTTTTTATCTTTGATACCTGCTTTTAATCTTATATCTAATTCTTTTGATTCTTTATCAAAATCATCAAGTAGCTTTTTTTTAAATTTGATGTGCTCATTTTTTAAATTATTTATTTCTTCCTTTTGAGATAATTTAAGGTTTTCAATCTTTCTCTTTTTGAAAATCATTTTTTTACTCTTTATATGTTTGTACTAAAGTATGCATACTTTCTAGCATTTGTATTAGATCGTCTCTCTCTTGTCCTGTGTATACTTTTGTGTTAATTAAAGAAGAGATTAACGAAACTATATTTGAAGAAAGGAAACCAACATCTTGTGCTGTATATTTTGATTCTTTGTATACCTCTTCTAATATATTGCTTTCAATTAGTGAGTCATATTCATCTAAAGAGTCATTAAATACATCTGAAAAAAAACTAGATCTGACTCCATGGCTAAATTTATTAAGAATCGTTCTTAAAGAGTTAAGGTGGCCCTTAACCTCATCAGTATTTGTATGTCCTAGATTTTTTAGATATCTTGACTTCAGAAGTACTTTAATTAACCATCTTTTGTCGTCTAATGGCTGCTCTGGAAATAACCTTTCTCTTGTTTTGTAGATTACATCACGCTCACTTAACAAGTCATGAATACCTCTAAAATGATGTATTTTTTCATACCCTGCATACGTAAAAACAAGTCTTAAGGTGCGTTTTAAAACACCTTCAGCATACATAAATGCATCGTTTGTACTTCCAAACTCCATATCAGGACTATCTTCAACAACTACATTGGAGAGCTCCTCATTATTAATAGAAATAAATTCATCCTTTGCTTCTTTTTTAAATATATTTTTTACCTTCTCAGATACTTTTTTATATTTTTTATATTTCCCCAGGAATTCGTTTGACCATTCTTTTAATTTTTTTTGATTTAATTGTGAATCAATATATTTGATACTATCTATCTTTAAGTCCATTCCTTGTTCACGAGATTTATCTTGTAAATTTTTGATGTATCCTTCAGAGTCTTTACTACTATCTCCTAAATCTCCTAACTTTCCTCGCTCATTTTTATTAATGTTGTATGTTTTTATATCTATTTTTCCATCATCATCATAAGTGAGCTCAACATCAACATGCATAACGCCAGTTTTAATTCTTTTTTCAATAATTAATTTTGTATCGTTGTTTTTTAACTTGCCTGAAGTACTTTCATATAAAGCAACTATAGATTCATCTGTATCTGATATAAAAGTTTCTACTGCAGACGCTGGAAATATAGAACCTTTTTTTAACATTGTTTTAAAAATTTTATTTTCTTTAGTGCCACTCCAGACCCTGAGACCAACACTATGCTCCAGACACTGTTGAAAGTTAAGATCTTTAATAATTCCTGTGTTTATAGCGGAAGCTATTGCTGCACCTTTAGCAACTGCAGTAATTGCCTCATCAAAATCAAGATTTATTAATTTTGATTTAAACTTTTTTTTCAAAAGCTCTCTTACTGCAGGAATATTAGATGAGCCTCCAATAGGTAAAACAGCTTCTACGTTTTTTAACTCGACCTTACCTTTTTTCAAAACCTTATCAATAGTTTTATCTAAACTTTCAATATCTTTTTTAATTAATTTTTCAAGGTTTTCTCTTGTGATGTCTATTACGTTGTCTTTAAAAATTAATTTGGATTTCTTTTTGGATGACAGCTCTATTTTTACATCTTCAAGCAAATCTCTAAAAAGTAATTTCTCTGAATCAGTAGATAATTCAAACTCTTCTTTATACGCCTCATATAATTTTTGATCAATATTTATACCGCCAAATCTCTTCAAGCCCTCAATTGCTATCTCTTTTAACGTACCAAAATCATTTTCTATTAATGCTATATCTGTTGTGCCACCGCCTACATCAACTATTAAAATATTTTTTAAATTTACTATGTTCTTATAGCAACCTAATGCTGCAGCGCATGGCTCAGATACTAATTGATCTACATTAAAATTATATGACTCTGCAGCCAATCTCGTGAGACTTCTCTGTGTACTGTAAGAGTTAGCTGGAACTGTAATTACCATGGGTGAAGATGTTTTGATAGATAGATTTTTTAGTTCTTTATATACTCCACCCATTATGCCTATTGCAACCCAGACAGGTTTTTTGTGAACTCCTCCTCTATAAATTGGGGTGTTATGTTCTAACAGTCTTTTAGAGTTGTCCCACACAAAGTCTCTCTCACAATTTTTTGTATCATCACCAAATACATATTCAAAATCATCATTGAGACCGACTTTTGAGGGGAATAAAGATTGATTTGCCAGGCTTCTTTTTTTTGACTCTGAATAATTCGATATAGGTAGTGTTTCAACTATCCCTTTATCAGAATCAAAAATCGACACCGTACAGTTGGAGGTTCCAAAATCAAACCCTAAAGCCTGTTTTCCCATTGAATTTACCCTTTTTTTGTAATTTCTCTATAGCCCTGTACAAGACAGTTGCCGTATTTATCAACAAAAGCAGGCCTATTAACTTTATTTTCAGTACCGACAGTTGTTACAAAACAATTATCAAAGCCTTCATGTTCGTTAACAATATTAATTTCAGAGGATTCAAATAGGTTCTTTATTTCATCTCTAAGCTCATCTTCATCAAGATGGTCTATTTTTTGGTACAGATCAGAGATACTTTTGTTAATTTTTAAAAGATCTGTCTCAATATTTTTAAATTCTATTTTTAACTTTTTTGTTTTACTTTTCATGACCATAATTAAATATTAATAGGCAGCAATTATGGATGAAAATAAAAAAGAGAAAATGAAGAACTGGTTAGAAACTGGTATCCGTGAAACTGATAAAGAGAGATTAATTCGAGAAAAACAATCTGTAGAGAATTTTGAGAGACATGAAAATCTTATCAAGCATGGAAAAAACATGACAGATATGGAAATTATTCAAGAAGCCAGTTTAAAAAAAATTGTAAATGAGTTCTTAAACAGGTTAGTTGAAATTGAGCAACTTAAAACAACATCTACAGATAGAAAATTTCTTCGCTTACTTAGAAAACTAAAAAAATTTATCGAGCTTACTTTAGACGAGATTCAGGGAGAACAAGTTGACTTAAGAATTGATAAAGATGAACTTAGTAAAAAATTAGAATTTTTTAATTTAGAGTTTGAGAAAATCAAGAATTATAAGGATACGAATCTAAAAGAAACTAATAAAGAGAGAATTGCTCGTGAAAAAAGAATTGAAGACGCAGCACCTTATAGACAATACGGAGCACCCCTTACTCCAAGAGATAAGGATTATTGAGGATGAAACTTATAGGATCACAAATAATAATTGCATTAGAAAGCAAATATCCTTCTTCGCTAACAAAAGTCTAATTTAGATATGAGCAAGCCCTCTACAGCTAGAACAGTATTTAATATTCTTTTTTTCTTTAAGAAATAAGTTCTCACAGTACCAAGTCTTACAATTTGTAGCTTTATATTTGTAACAGATAAAATCTGAACACCACTCATCACATGTGTGTACTTTGTCATCTATTGCTTCAATCAACATATCTAGTTCGTGATCTGTTATTAAACTAAAAGGTTTTTTGTCTCGAAGGTTATAACTTGCTCTCCAATCAAGAGAGTATTTATAGCCATCGTAACAACCAAAACACATACCTTTACAGTCTTCATAACATGCATCAGGTCCCTCATCAAAAGGTTCAATCAATGAGGCAATAGATAATACCTTGTCGAAATTATTATTTGATTTCAGATGTTTCCAGGTTTCTTCTACAAGAATTTCTTTAATTGCTAGTTGAATTCTTGTTTCTACCTTAACCATACAGTTTTATTTTAAGAATTTAGTGAGACAGATTGTTTATCCATAAAATATTTTTTACAATATCTTTATGGCGGGTAAAGAATTTAAATTTATTCACATTTCTGACCTACACATAGGGCGAGAAATAACAAAAAAATATAGCTTTTTGGATCCTGACCAAGAAATTCGAGTAAGACGTTCTCCTATTAAGGTTCTCGACAACCTAGTTGCTTTAGCTGAAGAAGAGCAACCAGATTTCATTCTTCTCGCTGGGGATACATTTGATGACGATATGCCCTCTAGTGACAATTATTTTAAAAAATTTAAAAACTTTTTAAAAAAGTTAGACCAATTAAATATTGACATATATATTGTTTTAGGAAACCATGATGTTGATTCTGATTTATTAACATCTTTTGAAGCAAAAAAATTACCTGAAAACACCTATGTATTTCCAGCTAAAAATGCAGATACTTTTACTATTGATAATTTTAAAGTAGCTATCCACGGTCAAAGCTACCCAAAAAAAGTAGTAACAGAAAAACTTGTAGAAAAGTTTCCAAAACCATTCAGAGATTTCTACAACATTGGTTTAATTCATACAAGTTATGAAAATACATATAAGTTTGATGAAACACATAACTATGCTCCGACAAATAAAGCTATGTTGGATAAATGTGAATATAATTACTGGGCATTTGGACATATCCACAAAAGAGAAATTCTCATTCAAGATCCATATTTAGCTGTCTACCCTGGAAATCCACAGGGGCTAAGCACTAAACCGTCTGAAACTTGTAATGATATTTCAGATGGAAAAGGGTGTTATTTAGTTGAAGTAAAAAATTTTGAACCAGAGTTAACATTTAAGCCATTAGATGATGCCAGGTTTTTTACAGCAGTAACAGAAGTCAAAAAAGATCAAGACATAAGTGAGATTGTTAATAATACTGTCAAAAAAATTGAATCAATTCAGAATGAAAACCCAGGTAAGTTTTTGATGATAACAGTCGAATTAGAAGGAAAATCTGACTATTACAACCTTATTTTAGAAGAAGAGCTCTTAACAAGTCTTAATGAGGAGTTAGAATATGAAGATTTAAATATCATAAAATGTATTAATAAACTAAAACCCTCCACTAAAGAAGACTCACTAGAAGCAATTGAATCTATAGTTACAGAACTAGAAGGTCTAGATATAGACGATTTAGAAAGCTTTATTAATGAGACTGTTTTTGAACATTTAACCAAAAAAGAATTTAAAAAAAATTTAAATAAAAAGTTTGGTATTTTGCCAAAATCGATTCCCCTCACAGAACAAAAAGTTATTTCAGACGAAATTGATGAGCAAGAGTCTTCAGAGATTATTAACAATGCTAAAAAAATAGCTTCAAGAATAATAAATGGCTTAAGTTACAAGGATGATTAATGAAGTTTGAAGAATTATCAATCCTAAAATACGGTGCCCTAGTTGACTTCAAGCCAATTTCATTCGAACCTAATATAAATGTTTTGCTTGGAGATAATGGTTCTGGCAAATCATCTATTGTGAAGTCTCTTTATCATTTGCTTTTTGGAATACCCACAAAAAGCGATCACTATTTTCAATATGATTATGACGGACCAACTGCAGTGTCACGAACAGAAATTGGATCTGGAGGAGTTATCTTAAATATTGACAGCAATGGAGACAAGCTTTCAATTTCAAGAAGTAAGTGGGACAAAAATATTAATGAACAGATAAAAAATATATATCCTCAAATAGATGATGTTGAGAAGATGCGAAGATTATTTTCAAACTTCTTTTTTACATCAACAAAGATGATTTCAGACATACAAGGTTCAATTTCGTTAGATAAAAACATAAGAAATGATTTAATAAAGTTAATAAGCGTAGCGTCAGGTTCAATGTCTCAAAATGTTGAAGAAGCTGTTATGTCTTATGCTGAGTATGCAACTAAGTTGACAGATAAAACAGAGAGTGCAACAAGAACTAAAAACCTAACAAAAATTGGAGAGCTTCAAAACAATTTAAAAGATGTAAACGATAGGCTAAAAGACCTTGAAAAAACAGAGAAAGAAAATAGAGATAATTTATCTAAAAATGATGAAGAGGACATAGCTAAGTTAAAGAAAAATATAGTAAGCCTGAATACAAAAATTAGTGAACTGGAATCTACAAAAACAGAAATACAAATTCAACAAAAACATATTGAAAATATTGGAGAATTACTAGATTCACTAAATTCTCTTCAAAAGAAAAACATTAAGACCAATTCTTATAAAACCCATAAGCTCGTAAAAATAGAATCAGATTATAAAAATTTGAATGAATCTATTTCAGAGGTTGAAGTGAAGGGAAATAATCTAGTAGATTTAAAAATCCAATTGGAAGAGTGTGATGAAAGGATTGGTGGAGTCAAAAAGACCAATTTAAAAGAATTGGAAGTAGACACCTATCTCACTGCATTTGATGAGTATGAAAATGCAAACGAAAAAGTTCTTTTACAAATAGATAAAGTTGAAAGTTTAAAAACTGCCTTAACGGAAATAGAAGAAGAGTTAAATCTGACAAAAACAAGTGTTGCGTTCTATAAAAAAACTAAGTTAAAAGAAAGTGATAAAAACAAAATACTTACAATTTCTAACAAGATAAATGAATTTGATTCACAACCTTTAGTAGATGAAATAGCAAAACTTAAAATCGATATAAAAAACAAGAAACAAGAAATTAAAGAGTCAATAGATAGTTGTGGCTTTTCTCCTCAGACTATAGCTCAATTAAAAAAAGAAAAAATAACCGCAAAAGATAAAACGTTGTTGAAAAAACTCAATAAAGAAATTCTTGATATCAAACAAAACTCTAATGAGACAAAGAAGAAGCTAAAAAGATTGAATGAAGACAAAGCCGGCACACAGCACATTGACTATAGAGGAGATGATATATTTTCAATTACAGAATCTATCCAGAGCATTTTAGAAGAAAATCAAAAGACATTTAAAAAAGTTCATAAATCTTATAAAGATATAAAAAAATTAGAAGATCTATTAGATATTATTGTGGAAAATGAGACATTGATAATGTCTAAGGTGTCTTTAATTCATGATGATTATGAGAGTCTAGTTAAAAATTTAACAACAAGATTACAGTTTCAGTCTATAGAAGAAGAAATCAAAATTTTAAAACTCAAAGAAAAGACATATACCTCTGATGTAAGGAATATTTTAAAGAAAAATGAGACAATCTCAAAAAAATATAAATTGGGTGAAGTAACCCTTAAAGACTCGGATTTCTCCTATTATTTCGATCAGTTAGATGACTTAATAGATTTAGAAGAGGAATTAAACACCTTAAATGATTCAAAGAGCAAGTTAGAAGAAGAATTAAGCAAAAAGAAAGAAGGCATCACAGAAATTAAAAAAGCGTCTGATGAGTTAATAAAAAAATATAAAGTTTCGAAAGCTTTTATGGAAAGTGAAGATTTAGAAGAGCAATTAGATCTTTTAGTTGATTTAAATCAAGACACATTAAATTTAGAAGAGCAAAATCTAGAACTCAATAGTCTCACTACAGATCTGAACTCTAAGAAGAAAAGCCTAAAAAAACTACTAGAACCTATTAGTAAAGATTTAGAAATAGAAGAACTAGAAAGAACTTCTCTTCAAAGCCACATTGAAGATTTTAACAATTCAATATCCAAGTTAGAGGAAGAACTTGAGAATAAAAAACAACTAGAAGAAGAAATCAAAGGATCCAAGAAATATATAACAGACGCTGAAAAAATGAATAAGAACATCCTAAGCACATATGATGCAGAATCTCTTGATGAAATAGAAAGTGTGATTTTAGTACTAGAACAACTAGAAACCTTATTCGATGATAATGAGCTTAACTTTTTTAAGAAATCTGAAAAAGATCAGTTTGCAAAGAAGATATTATCAAGTGAACTTACTATTGATACTCTTTTAGTCAATTCTGATGAAATAGACGATGAACTAGAAGAGACAATATCAAAAAGAGAAGATAAAAAACTAGAACTTAGCAGTTTAGAAGGTGCTTTATTTACAGAACCGGATTACAAAAAGGAAGATTTACTTTCTGAAAAGTATAAGATTTTGAGGGAGTGGCAGGAAGCAAGAAAACAATATCTTTCAACAGTATTAGCGCTTTATTTAGTTGATGAGCAATTGAAGAACACAGCAAATATAACACTTGATTTAAAAAAGAGAATAAATTCCATCATCAATAAAATTAATCCAAACTTATCAGGTGTTGAGTTTGACGAAGAAGAAGATATTTTAAGTGTGAAATATCAAGTATCTAAAGAAAATACAAGAGATAAAGAGCTTCACTTACACAGTGATGGAGAACAAGCCGCAATTGCCTTAGCAGTAAGGATGGCAGTGCAACTTGAAACTTTTAAAAATTCAGATTTTAGATTTCCACTATTCTACGATGATATATCAGATCATTTAGACAGGAATTCACAAGCAGGCTTTATTAAAGTCTTAGAAGACTTAGCAACAGAAACACAAATTGTTGTTCTTACACACGACGAGGTATTTGCTGAGGCATTAAGCAAATCATCCAAAGATGTAAACTTAATTGATTTAAATGCCTCATAGCGTATCAGAATTTATTAGATTCTACAATTCACCTTTTAGCTACTGGTGTAATAAAACAAACAGACTTGTAGATGAAAAAAAAATTGATGCTAAATACAAAATACAAATTAATGCCTCAAAATTAATTTCTAAACAGCTTTTAACAAAAGCACAAGAGCATGAGGTTGTTTTAAAAGACAAATATAGAATTTCAGAAAATTTAAATGTTGTTGATATGTCTAATAAAGACTCTTCAAACAAAGTATTTTTAAAAGAACTTGAGAAAAATCCTGATGTTATTTTTCAACCTTATATTTCTTCAATAGATTTTGTCGGAAGATTAGATTTTGTAAAAATAGTAGATGACAACTTACACATAATTGATGCAAAGCTTTCATCTTCAATAAAAACAGAACATATTATGCAACTATTTGTTTACAGAGAAATTCTTGAAACAGTTACCAAAAAACAGGTAACGGAATGTTTTTTGTTTCTTGGAGATTTGCAAATGCATAAAGTTGAATTTGATGAATACAAGGAAATCTATGCGGAACTTAAAAATCAGTTTATGGACTTCAACAATTTATACGATCCTGAAACGCCACCATACCCAAAGAAAGGGGAAGAACTCCAAGAGTACGATGATGAAGCTAAAAAAATTTGGATTAAAGATAATGGCCTCGAACTTTTATATAGAATTCAAGCTAAACAGATTGAGAAATTAAAAAACAATGACATCAAAACTGTTGAAGAATTAAAAAATACTAATTTAGAAAAAATTGACGGCATGGGCGAGGCTACATTTACTAAGTACAAAAAATTAGCCCAGCTTTTTAATGACTCAACCGAAAATAAAATTTCATATGAAATAAAAGATGCATCTTTAAATGGATTACTAAAACCTAAAAAAGGAGACTTGTATATCGATTTTGAGGGGTACCCGTTTTTAACTATTGGTAGAAACTTTGAATACCTCTATGGCATTTGGAGTAATGACAAAAATGATAGTTTCACTTACTACTGGTCTGATGACGAAGAAGAAGAAAAAAATTCTTTTGTTAGCTTTATAGAAAAATTACTTGAACATTTAGAACTGTATCCTGATGCAAAGTTTTATCACTACTTTAGTTACGAAATTTCCTCTCTGAAAAGATCTGCTCAGAACTTTGGCGTGTATGAAAAGGAATTAGAACAACTTATTGAAAAAAAGTGTTTTATAGACTTATTTACAATAGTCAACTCTTCATTGTTGATTGGAGCAAGTTCTTACTCCTTAAAAACAGTTGAGAAGTTAGCAGGTATAAATAGAACTGAAGATTTACAATCTGGAATGGAATCAATTCAGTATTTTGAAGATTATTTTTTTAATGAGGAATACGAATTAAAAGATTTAATTATTGAATATAACAAAGCAGATTGTAAAAACTTGTATTTACTGCATGATTGGCTGGCAAGCTTACTTTAGGTTATTTGTTCCAATTTATTTCTTTTTGGATTTTTTTATCTCCTATGACGTACAATTTAGTCTTTGCTCTCGAAAAGCCAACATAGGCAAGACTAAGGGGCTGAAGTATATAATCGGCATTTAATGAATCCCAGCTAGGTATGACGACTATAACAATATCATTTTCTAGTCCTTTGTATTTGTAAACTGAAGATACATTAATTTTTTTCGATTCAATAGAACTTTCTTCATCATATTTATAACCTTTTACCAAATCTATATCTCGTGAGTGAGGCACCAGCACCGATAATTGTTTTGGAGAAAAATGTTCAATGTCTATAAGATTTTTTAATAACTCCACCAACTCTTCCAAAGATTTGTTCCATGAGGATTCATTTACAACTAAAAATTCAGGTTCTTCTCCAGTAATTCCCTTGAAGCCAAACTTAGATTCAAATATATTTTGTACTTTATAAGATATGTTTTCAGTACATCTCAATATATAAGTCAGGGGTAAATTTGAATGAGATATTTCAAATAGTGGAGGCGACCATTCAGGGTGTGTAAGAGCTTGGTTTGTGTCAAAAAATAAATACCAAGCTGATTCAGGCTTTTCAGCAAAAAGTAATTTAAAAAAATCCCAATATTTTTCTGAAAAATCTTGTGCTTCATCAATAAGCAGGGTGTCAAATTTAAAATTATCTACAGCATCATTAATTTTTTCTTCTAACAATTTCGCAATATACTTTGATGAAATATGGGGAGGTAGTTTTTGAAGTACTATTTTCTTACCTTCATGCTCAACAGTATCTTCCCACGATATCCCAAGTAGTTTAAAATACTTCCACATAGACATGACTTCAATATTTTCTTCTTTCCTAAATTCAAAATCAATCTCATCAGCTAATGCCCTGTTGAAACACATAAAAAGTACTTTTTTACCTTCTTCTGCTCTTTCCCTAGCTATAGCTTTAGCTAACACAGTCTTTCCACTTCCTGGAGGGCCACTTACAAGGTGACGTTTGTAACTGCTGTCAGTTAGTATCTTGTAATGCTCAATCTGTTCTTGTGTAGCAAGTTCTAATTCATTACTGGTTCTACCTGTTGCTGACTTTAATTTATAACTCTTCTGATATGGTTTAAAAATATTAATAGCTGTAGTAACAAAGGGTTTTCCTAAGAATGGAGTCAACCACTTGTTTTTATCAAATTTTATTTTTTTATTTACTTTTATATGTTTCTGCAATTTTTGTAATAAATTTTCTTCAAGACTTTCCACCGGAATAAATATATCTTCAACAAAGTAAGAATTGACTTCTGAAACCTCTGCAATTGGTAGATCTTCACGCTTTAAGTCAGTCCAAAACATAAGTGATATTATGGGTACATTTACATTAAAAAGATCTACTCCCTTTATAGATTTATTGTGATACAGGAAAGTTTTCATTATCTTAGATTGTTTTTCACCAAGTGAATCAATTGGAGAAGCTACTTTTTCTTTATTTGGTCCTTTTTTTATAAACCAATTACCCTCCTCATCTGTTTGGTATCCTTTCCCTTTTACCTCTATCTGTATAAATCCATATGCAGGATGAATAAGTAAAAAGTCAATTTCTGTATTTGTTAGCTTTTCAGTTTCGGGATCATGGACTTTTACAGAGTGAAAAATTGTCCATTCATTTGAAAATTTTTTTAAAATTTCTGCAACCTTTTTTTCAGAAGTATTTGATTCTGGATATTCTCCCTCAAAAAATGTCGCTTTACCCATATATCATTACATACTAACTTAGCCACAAACAGCTGAAAATTGATTTTTTAATCATTTTGTGATATAATGTAATTTAATGCACACAAACGTGTGCTTTTTTAATTTAGAAGCGGGAAATCTCTCGCTTCTTTTTTTTGTGCAAATTTACATTGAAAGGGGATTATTTGAATAAAAAAATAGATAACAAAAAGTTAGAACTTAAAAAAAGAAAAAAAGAGCAATTTCTTACAAATGCGTTAAAGAAAGACACTTTTAATGGTCGAAGGTATCTCGGTACGTCTAAATTTGGTAAAGATATTTGGATAATTATGAGATTTAATAAGGAAGATATGCAAATTTCTTTGGAAATAGATGGAAAATTAGATGACTTAAAGGATCCAGACGCGTTTTTAGCTCCAGTAAGAATTTCTCAACGTTTAAATAGACCAAAGCCTAATATTAATGACTACATAAGATTGAATAGAAAAAATGCGGGAGGCCAAGTTACCTTAAGAACTATTCAATATATTGAAAAATTAATAAGGGCAGTTGATATGAAATCATCAAAGTCTCATGTCAATGGAAAATGTTCATCATTGTTATTTCAATACGTATCGGGAATAGTTTTTGCAGGAGATACCAATGAAGCTGAAGGACATTTTAGGTGGTTCGATGCAGTTAAAGCCTGGAATATTCCTAGTGGTGACTATTTTATTGTAGATTCATACTGAGCCGGTACTGGCTTCATGACAAATGTTTTAAAGCCAGTATTATTTTTTACCTCACAAATTATCTCTGTATAAACTTTTTTTAATTCCGAAAATTAAAAGGGGGCAACCGCCAAGTGAACCACTTCTAACTTTAAATAATAGTTTGCTTAAAATAGTTGTGGATGAACCATATTTTGATTTAATATTTAAAGTGTCAAAAATATCATTTAACTCATCACATCTTGTAATGATTATTCCTAAGTCTAAAGCATTTAAACTATGCAATACCCTAAAGTTATTTAAATCTCTATCATAAAACTCTGTTTTATTATTCCACTCGACTTCGATACCTATTTTGTTTTTAAAACAGTCAATTTTATGTGTCTCAATTTTGTTTTCAACACCATCAAGTGAAATACTGATATCAAAATTTTTTTCAATCCATCCATTTTTATACAAGGGATCTTCAAAAGTAGGAGGTATTTTTGACTTTCCACCTCCTCCTGCCATCAAATTAGATTTCTTGAGAGTAAAATTCTCTAGGGAGCTTTTTAATTCATTAAATTCAGTTGGATAATCATGTTTGAAGATTGATGAAGCATTACCAAATTCATGAATTTCATAGTTTTTTTTAACAAAGCTTCCAAATCTTTCTTCAAACATTTTTTATTCTTCTACTTCCTTATTTTATTTGTTACTCTTTACTTATGTCTGATTTTATAACAACAAATGAAAAAACCTATCATAAATTTCGAGATTGCAAATGGTTAGAAAAAATTCATGAATCTAAAATAATTTATCAAGAATATACAGATATTACAGAGCAGCAACCTTGTCGTGGTTGTACAAAGAGAGAAGATCTTGTAACTAATGGATTTGATCCTGATGAAGCTAAAAGATTAGTTACAGAGTAACTCTGCCTATTACTTTTTCTTTTAGCTCTCTATCAAACGAGTTTTGACTTATTTCGTTTTCGATAAATGAAATTAAATGATGAACTGGCAACAAGCTCGGGAATTTTATATCTAAATAAAAGTCAAGTAATTTATTGAGAGTGTCTGGTTGCTTGTCATAAGTCTCTATAGATAAGCTACTTCCAAAAAAGAGACTTTCTAGTACTTGTGGTAAATTGATAGGATTTATTAATAAACCGTTCTCTTCACCGTCTTTTAATAATTTAAAACCTACCAATTGTTCATTTGAATAAATGCCTAACAAATTTGTATTAGAACCATGTTCTTCTGGTTCTTGATTAAATATTTCTTCAAACTCTGTTAAATGAAAATGTAGAATGTCCAATGAGCCTGAGTTCGAATCAATACTTTCGGTATTTAAATCTAATTTTTGCATAATTTCGAGGATTTCTTTTCTAAATACGTTCCCCCAAGGATGAAGGGGTTCATTCCCATCCTGGATCCATAGCTCATTTAACACTCTCATTTCATAGCTATTTTTCTTTTTATTAATTTCATCAATCGTTTTTTCAATTTTTTTTGCATCTTTATCGTCTACAAAATTTTTAATCGCCTCTGCAATCAAGTCTGGAAATTGTCCAATTGCAAATGACATATCTCTCTGGCGATCAATAAGTCTTTTATACATATTGCTTTCAATACTGAATGGGTACCAAATATTATCAATCAATACCTCATCTTCTTTCTGACCTAGCCTTGCAATTCTTCCAATTCTCTGTTCAAGATCACTAGGAACCCAAGGCACATCTACATTGATCATGTAAGAAGCTGCTTGCAAATTCAGCCCCTCACTGGCAGCTGAGCTACAAAATATTACTTGAACTCGTCCGTTATTAAGAGCTCTTGTAATATCTCTTTTTTCAGCTTTTCTATGTTCACGGTCATTTGCGTACTTAATTCTTCGATAGTCACCCCTGTAACTAGCATATCCCACAGGGATATCGTTGTTTTCACAGTAAGAAATGACAGCTCGTTCAACTTCATTTAAAGTATCTGTATATTTAGAGAAAATTAATAATGGTTTTCCAGGATTTTTTTCTATGTGTTCAGAGAATAACCTGACAGTTTCATTTATTTTAGGGTCAGGATCAATATCTTCAGGAGTGCTATTGATAACTATTTCTGCCAAGTCAACATAGGCATTTAATGCTCTTATCTCTGACTCACAATTCTTTATTACGTTTTCCCAGTCAACACTGACTAATTCACTTTTTGTTAAATCAGAAATTATTGTATCTTCGTCAACATTTTCATCAGAATTCTCAAAAAATTCTTTTGAAATTTTATTCTCTTTAAATTCTTCCAGCGAATTTATAAGATGTTCTCTTCTGTTTGCGATACTCTTTTTTGCTGACCAAAAACTTGAAGCGAATCTCTCTTGTAAAGAATGCCTTCTAAGGCCAAGAGGTAATTGTTTATCAGGTGTAATAGCAAGCTCAGTTATTTGATAAAATTTATCTACATACTCCATAATGCTAAAAAAGAAATCATTAAGCTCATTTGAAATATCAATTGGAAGAATTGGAGATGGTCTAAGAGTTCTTTTAGGTATTTTATAAATTTCGGAAAACTTGTTTAGATTTTCTTGAACATTTCTTGATGTCAAAATTCTTGTTGGATGATAAATTGTATGAAACTCAATTAATTTTTTACTATTCTCAAAAAGCCACGCATTGTCATCTTTACCGTTTTTAAGTTCGTTTACAAGGCTGTTAATTTCTGGAGAATTATGAAAAAAACGATCCTCTGATTTTTCAATTATTTTAATTAATAAATCTTTGACTAAGGAAAGGTCATTTAAATTAAATTTATTATTCCCATCCGTGTAGAAGTCATTTATTATAGAAAGAGATTTTTCATAATCTTCCTCACTTATCAACTCTTCCACACCCAATAGATCTAATAAGAAGAAGTATTCATCTATATTTTTTCTCATTGGTGTTGCTGTCGCAAACGCCATGTGTTTGATTTCATTAGAGATTTGTTCCACAACTTTTCTAAAATTCGTTTTTTTTGCTGAACCATCGTAACCTCTATGCATTCTGGCATGATGAGCTTCATCAATTACTAAAAAGTCAGGATAAGAATCATTTTCTAAGAAGATATGTTGCTCATTTGAACGAACTGCCATAGATTTAGACATTATTGCTAAAGAAGGAAAATTATCGCTATATCTTAAAGGAGTATTTTCTTTAATGCTTGGAAATTCTTCATCTTTATAAACCCAACTTTTTTTTGTTCTGTCATATCTTGCAAAGTCTAGTTCAAAATGTAGTTTCATTTCATCCTGCCATTGTTCAGTCAATGGTGGTGGTGCCAAGACTAAAACATTATCTACTAAATTGTTTTTAATTAGGTAAGCTATAAGTGTTCCTAATTCTAAAGTCTTACCTAATCCAACTTCATCAGAAAAGAGAATCCTAATTGGCCACATTTTTAATGCTTTTTGTACTGCATTTATTTGATGTGGATATAGTGCTGATTTACCTAAATTGAACTCATGAAAAATTGGAGAAGTTTGTAAATCTTTTTTAAAGTCTAATAAATTTTCATTCTGGTTATCTTTTAATTTTTGTTCTACGTGTTTAACAACATCTTCTTTTGATGGATTGCCAATTCTCTCTAATAGCTTTTGAGCGTATTCTCTATCAAGTTCTTTTACCTCTGTATTTTCATCGTTATTATTCCAAATTCTCCAAAATATTTCTTCCTTTGTTGGTTCGGATGGATCTTCTGATGAAAAGTACTCGGTTCCGAAGTCCCAATTAGTAAAAATATCATGTATTTCATAGTTTTTTTCAAAACCGCTTTCTGACATATTTCCAGATCCAGATGCTGCTATTTTATTTCCGTCTTTATCTTCAAGTAGGTACATTTTAGGATGCCATAGCTCACCATTTTTATAATTAGCCACTTTAAGCTGTAATTTTTCATCTAAAATCAAATATGCAATTGTCGCAATTGTAAACCTTGAATTTTTATTTCTTACAAGTTCAACATCTTCCTGTAATTTTTTTTGAAAAATTTCAATTTCTTCTTTTTGAAGTTTTTCACTAGCCCCTTTAAGTGTCCTCTCGTCATCTATTTGATCTCCAATAACAATTTGAATTACCCCGTCATTACTTAGAAAATAATCGAGCGTTTTACCTATTGCCTCTAGTGAGCCGATACTGTAATAGGCAGTAAGAGC
The DNA here is from genome assembly GCA_902622665.1 of uncultured Candidatus Actinomarina sp. Taxonomy (GTDB): domain Bacteria; phylum Actinomycetota; class Acidimicrobiia; order Actinomarinales; family Actinomarinaceae; genus Actinomarina. The sequence continues at coordinate 141,958 of CACNQV010000001.1, read as the reverse complement.
TTTAAATGTTTTTGTGTTTTCTTTAAGTGCAGGTTTTATTACATTATTAAGTAGCTTTCCACTACCTTCGACTGTTTTTCTTAAGCGTAAATCTTTATAGGACAATTTAGATTATTCTTTTCCATGTTTCAATTAAAACTTTGTGATGATTCATAGGCTCTCCGTGTATATTTTTTGGTGCAATATTTTTCTTATTTATCTGGATTTCTACAAAATCTTTTAACCATTCCCAATCCTGCATTGTTTTTTTTCTACCTGTTTTAAATTTCTCAACTTTCTTAATATCCTGCTCTTTAATACCCCAGTCCTGTGCTTCATTAGCTATATCTCCCCAGATACTTTTATCTATAACACTAATTTTTTTCATCCAAGGATTAGAATTCTCATTTTTTTCAATTTCAGTTAAACCATTAAACATATCATTGGCCATTTTTACTAACATAGAAATATTATGCCTGACTCTTCCTGCTCTATTTAAAAAAACACCTCTTGGTTGCTCGGGTATTTTTAATATTTCATATAAAAGCGAAGTGTTTCTGTACTTTTTAAGAACTGGGATTAATTCATCTTCTTCTATAGAACTTAAAAACTTTAAAGCGGTAATTTTAGCAACAGTTGTATTGAGTTCGTCAGCTAAAGTTAAATCATCAACATTTTCAGGCCAGTGGTTAAATAGGCTATTTAATATATCAAGTAGCTGATCTTCATAATCAGCTAACTCTTGATTTTCAGATTTTTCTAATATTAATAGTGCTTCCCAAGCTTGTTTAAATTTTTTATTCATTTTTATAAATATTCTCAATCCAAGATTTTGCAAATGCAAACGCTCGCGCATTTTGTATATTTTCATTAAGTAAAAATTGATGAATTACGTGTTCTTTTATTAAATTTAAAGATAATTTTTCCCATTTACCTGTTCCAGGATCATCTGTCATTTTTTTCAGCATACCTTCCATTTCTTTATTTATGCCGTCTATTTCATCATCAATAAATATTTCAATTTGTTCTCCCGTTTTTTTCCAGTCATAACTACTTCCATCAGTCTTGTCTTTGAGTATAAGGAGTTGATATGTTTCACCATGAAAATTAAAAGAGTTTTCATCGATAGGCTCAAAAATTTCAACAACCGGATTCTCTGGACCACCTGGTTCCTCTGGACCAGGCTCATCAGGACCACCTGGTTCTTCTGGACCAGGCTCATCAGGACCAACTGGAATATCTTTTTCGTCTTTTAAAAATTTTTCAAGTTCTTTTGGAAATTTTGAACTTACGTTTATTAGTGGATGTTCATTGAAATATTTATGCCACTTTAATGCTAGGAATTTGTTCCTCTCAAAATCATCTTTAGCCATTTCTAGAGTTGAGTATCCACTTGATGAACTAACCAACTTGCTAGCACCCTTCATGAGAGGTTCTATTGCTTTGTTAAATTCTTTGTAAAACCTTGTGGTTCTATCTAAATCGTCTTTACGCTGGTTAGGTGTTAAATAACTTGTGCTCAAATACCCCTCTATAACAGCAGATTCGTTACTCCACCATTTACCAATTTCCTGATCCCTATATGAAACCATTTGAAGTTTTCTATATAAAGACAGTCCACCTGCTTGATATTGTCCACCTTTAAAATTAAGCCATATCGAAAATTGAATTTTAGTATCAATTGTTTTTGTTTTTTCTCTCCAAGAAAATGGAAACTCAAAATCTATGGAGCTATATGGAATTTGCCCACCCTGTTCTTTGCCCCAATCTGGTTCGCCTATTTTTACTCCGTTGAACTTTATCTCTACAGGAGGCCCCAGATGATTTTCTTGAGTGAAAAAATGCCATGCGTAGCACAATTCGTTCATTATTGACTCAGGATTAAAGTTTGTTCTTTTTATTTGTGAAATATAAACTAATGTTCCAGACTTTGTATTTGCAGGTTTAAATAATTTTTCTACATCTTTAATTTTTGTTTTTTTGTTATACCCACTTTCTTCAATATCACTGAGCATTCCTGATTTTCCTTCAAGAACTGCCTCGGCCATTTTTTCGATAGGCATTACCACATGGCAGAGTTCTTTATTTTTTCTTTTAGAAACTACTTCAAAATGTCCTCCAAGATTTGCAGTTGCAGCTTTAAGACCAAATCCATACATCCCCATTAAATCATCAGCACAATCACTGAGCTCTTTTTGTACTTTTGCAAGTCCCATTGCATTTTTTAACTCTTCTGGTTCCATTCCTCCAGCATTATCTTGAATAGTTATTTCTTTTGCTGACATTTTGATATCTATCGATAGTTTTGGTCGTTTTGTTTTTTTACCACAATATTCTTCAATCCACGAGTCAATTGAGTTAGCAATGATTTCGTTTATTGCTAGCAATGGCTCCATGTCTTCAGCACCAAGAGATTTGAAAAAAGAATTACCTAACTGAATTTGAAATTGGGTCATTTATTCTCCAATAAGTTAACTAAGCCATCACTATCAACAATATTTAAATTAGCACTAGGAAGTGACAAATTTTCTACAAGCTTATTCCAATAGTTTTTTATGTTTATTTCTTGCCAAAAATCTCCACCCAAATACAAGATAGCTTTGTCAATAGAATCGATATTATGTACCCAGTGACTGAGCTCTTTGGCGTATAGATCAATTTTCATCCAAGCTGTACCTGAGGGACTTTCTTGCCCCATGTACCTTATGCAATATTCAGCTTTGCTTGTCATTAATCTAGGCTGTTCTTGGGTCTCTTTAATTGCTATATAGATATTTTGCTTGGGAGTTCTTCTAGTAATGTGATTAATCATCAAACTTGTATCAAATTCAGTTTTGATAGGCTGTAATTTATAGCTATTATTTTCAAAAATAGCAATCATTTCAGATTTATAATCACTGAGCATGTTTTCCCATTTTAAATATTTCAGTCTTATCTGTCTAGTAATATGTGTTAATACAATGAGTAATATTACTAAACCAACACTTAAGTGGGTTGGAGGCAAGACAAAACTAAAAAATCTAATATCAGATGCTTTCTCTTTACTCCAAAATGAAAACAATCAAACTTTTGATTACTATGAACCATTTTTTGGTGGAGGTTCAATTTTCTTTCACTTAAAAGATTTAGAATTAATTGATTCGGCTTATTTGAATGATGCTATACCCCAGCTTGTTTCTTATTATGAGATTATTTCTGATAGTAAGAATCTTGGAAGTTTTATTGAACAGTGTGAGGAAATAGAGGTTAAGTTCAATAAATTACTATCTAAAAAAAAGAGGCCTGTTGATGAGTACAAAGTCCTAGTTGAGGAGTTTAATTCGATTTGGGTAAAAGAAAAAATAGTTTCATACCTAGAGGAATTTAAAAAAGAAAAAGTAGAGTATATTCAAACAAAACCAAAAACTAAAAAGCAAAAAATCAGATCTGCTGTTTTGATGCAGGCAATTAACAAGTTATGTTTCAACGGAATGTTTAGGGTAAATAGTAATAATAAATTTAATGTTCCGATTGGAAGCTACAAAAAAGTTAATATTATTGATAAACACAATCTTGCTAATGCAAGCCTTTATTTATCAAATGCGAAAATAACATGTAGTTCATATAGAGAAACTATCAAAAATATTGAAAAGAAAAACAGCATTATTTACTTAGATCCTCCTTATATACCCAATTCAGACACATCAAATTTTACTGACTACAGTTCACAAGGGTTTAAATATAAAGACCATTTGGAACTAGGAAAAATATTTCTAAAGTTAACAGAAGATGGAAATAATGTAATTCTTTCAAATAATAATAATGAACTAGCAAGAGAGATATTTTTACAAAATGAAGAGCTATTTGCTTACGAGGTCCTAGTTTCTAAGTCTATTAACAGTAAAAGAGATGGCAGAGGAAAGATTGGCGAACTTCTAATTTCTACATTTGAACTTAAAAATATTGAAGATGACTACAATTTAAAAAAAATTATTTTTTAATCGAATAATCTTTTTTGTTCTGAGTGACTTTTTTTGTTTTCGAATGTTTTAAAAATAGTCTTTTGAAAGTATTTTTAGGAAACGTTCTTTGCTAGCTAATGCTTTATAGATTTTTTGTATTTTAGAATATGACGATATTGAAATATGATTTAAAAATTTTGACACTATATTTGTTTAATATATAAATATGAAAAATAACACTTCATTATTACTGATCTTGTTTCTTATTGTTTATTGCACCTCAGTCGAAAGTGATTTTGAAACTACAAATACTCTTATCTCTACAAGTGAAACTACAACAACTTCAACAACTGTTTTTGTTCAGCCAAGTGAAGAAAGAGCTAAGAAAATTGACATTGACAGAAGCCCCAGAAGAGGTGTTATAAGGACAACACCTACCAAATATATTCCGACAATATATAAATACAATTCATATTATTCCAATGCAACTGTCAACCCTGTTCATGAGTGGTCTGAAGATTATGATTATAAAATCAATTATCCAAAATTGGATAGCAGTTTTGCCTGTAGTGAAATAATTGAAGAAGAAATTTTAAGAGTAATTGACATTCAGATTGAAGATAAAAAATCAGTTCTTGAATATACGAATCCACAAATATTTGAAGAAGAAGATGTTGGTTTTTGGAGAGAAATACTTCATATAAATTATGATGTAATAGAAATTACTGAGGAAATAGTCTCCATATTATTTTATTTTTATACATATAGTTCTGGAGCAGCTCACGGATATACAGAGCCATATTCATTAAATTATTTACTATATGACTGCAGCAAAATTGATATTCCAACTGACATATTAGATTTATCTACAAAAGAAAATAGCGTAAGAGTTACTCAAGAAATGAGCTTACAACTTTGTGCTCCAGAAGTTTCAGTTGATGATTGTCTAGGTAGTGACCCTTTCATAACACTAGAAGATGATGAAGTATTTACATCAAGCTTTAGAGGTGTGTTCAACATATCTAGTCTCGGACTTTATTATCAATATGCTCCATACGGTGCTTCATCATATGCTGAGGGTATGGAGTTAATTCTGCTTCCTTGGAATCAGCTGCAGGATGTACTAATTAGAACTGGTAAATATGCCTCTCTTCTTTTTACACTAAGTAAATTTGATTCTTACTATTACACAGAGTTTGAGAAAGAATGGGAATATAAGGGTCTTTCAACAGTGCATTATGGTCTTTATGATTATTACGATTTCGTTAGAAATAATAATTATGAAGAAGGTAGATACTTTGATAGCTATTCCCAAACTGTTGGTCTTGAATCTGGTGAATATCTTTATAAAGAAACTTGGTGGGATGCACCAGAATATGTATATGACGAATTAGTACAACAGTGGTGTTTAGATGATGGTTTTTCTCAAGAAGAATGCGATAATACAGCAACTTATCAGTGGGAGAATCCAAATATTTTTGAAGCCATTGAGTTTAAAGAATACAGCATTAGATGCGATGAAGAGTTAAATCAAAAAATTACAGAAATCAACAATTCATATTTTGAACTTGCAGATTACTACGGAAATCCATCCCCAAGAGGGCGAGGTCAACAATGGCTAAATTATTATGTTCCCCAATTGTTTGTTAATGGCCCTCAAGATTACATAACGATTTTAGAGTGGAGATATGATGATGGTGGAGGAACTTTGAGGTACCCTTACACAAATTCATACACAATGAACTTGGAAACTTGTGAGTTTGAAAATATTGAAGACAACTATGTAATTACAAAAGAACGAATGGAGGAACTAGTTCTTGAGTATGTACAGGTGAGTAATGAAATGAACCCTGATGGATACATAGTTGAGGATTACTTATTTAGTGAAGATTATTTGATTGGCGATATCTTCTTTACAGAAGATACTCTTTATACAATTTTATGGGATTGTAGAATCTGTACTGATAGTTACTTGATCTTAAAAGATGCTCCAGAGAATACAGCCAACCCCTACATCGTTGCTATACCTCTTTATGAGTTCCAACCTAAAATATAATTAGAAACAGTTTTGACACTGCCAAAACTCCAAAAAGTTAAATTTGACGAATTAAAAAACAAAAGCTTTTTTGATGTTTACTAAACTAATTTATATGAAGAGAGTTATAATTCTTTTTCTATTGATTTCGTTTTGTGGCGGCGCAACAGATTCAAGACTTACTCAACCACAGCAAGAGCAACAACCACAAGAAAGTAGTGATCAAAAGAGTGAAGAACAATCTAATCAGCAAAACGCTACTAAGCAATCTAGCTCCTCCTCTAATCAGCAATCTAGTAATCAGAGTCAAAACAGTGGATTAACACTACAAACGCTTCCAGACATAAAAGAGTTTATGACCAACAAAAGCAATAGGTTCTTTGTTGATTTTGAAGATATTATTGCTGGACATCCTTACGTAGGAAAACGCTCACCAAGACCTCATAATGACGCTCAAGTATATTTCTCAAATACAGATCCAAGGTGGAGAGAGGCAACCAAAGCATCAGATTATCCACCACTCTATGCAGTAGCAGATGGAATTATCCAGATGGCACAAGGAGAAGGTTCTTATTATAACGTTGTAGATCATTCGGATTCAGATCCACCATGGTGGCATTCTTCTTATGCGTTCAAATTACAATTTGCACAAAACAACGGCAATGTTGTTAGCTTTTTGTATCAGATGGAGGGATATGTTATTAAAGACAATGAAACCTTTTTCAAAGACTATCTTCTTGTAGAAAATGGTCAAGTTGTTAAAAAAGGTGACATTTTAGGATATATGTATGTTCCGACACAGGAAGAGATGGTTGGTACTATGCAGTCTTCGAGTCATATTGCTTTTTCAGTAATGGAAAAAGTAGGTTCAAATAGAGAACAAGAAATGGCACCAGCAATTTTTACTGAAGAAGTTGTTAAACAGTTCTCATATTTATACAGAAATCCAAGAGAGGGTTGGGAAAGTTCAAGCTATGGTAATGACTGGTCTAGGGCAAGAGGACTACCAGATTCAATGGGTTGGTATGTCGGACCAGCAGAACATCCATTTGGTGGAGAGTACTTAGACGTAGTTTTTTATGGTGATGAGAGAGACGCAAGCCTGGACCCAAAACAAGAGATACTATCAACAGAACTTGGATTTAAAACAGAAAATTATATATTTAATCAACATGGACACGGCACTACAACACTTGATTTACCATTTTCTAACAATTCAAAAGTTGACTTTATTATTGTAACTAATGGCTCACCTGTAACTTTAAAGTTTATTTTTACAGAAAATGATGGAAAAAAACGTGAGGTCCCTTTTTTAAATAAACCAAAAGGTATGGGCTATATGTATGAGTACTACGAAGGATTTAGTTTTAATTCAAATACACAGCTAATTATTGATGATCCAGAAAATTGGGGTTGGTCTTTGGCCTTTGTTGAAGCTGGAACATCAGTTATTGTTCCAGGCCAGACAAGAACAGTTCAGCCTAAATGTCCTCCTGGGTGTCCACCCTCACCCAATCCTTACAAATTAAATCAATCAAAAGACAAGTAGGATTTAATTCAAGAACAGAGTTTTCAGGATACGTTTATTAACGATTTATAACTCTAAGATCTAAAAGACTATAATTAACAGAAGAAATGGCTTTTAGAAAAAATAATACATATAAATACGAATCTGGAAAAACTTTTAAGTTAAGTAGAAGCGGGATAGACAGTTTTATAAAATGTCAGAGATGTTTTTACCTAAATAAAGTTGGAAACATTAAAGATATTGGTATGCCAGGATTTTCATTAAATTCAGCCCACGATGAATTAATGAAGAAAGAGTTAGATACTTATAGAGAAAAAGCTGAAACACATCCTTATATGGAAAGTCTTAACAAGAATTTAATTCCTTTCCAACATGAAAAAATGGAGGAGTGGAGAAACAACTTCAAAGGAATAGCTTATCATCATAAAAAAACAGATTTAATAATTACAGGAGCTATTGATGACGTATGGATAGACACAGATACAAATGAGTTGGTAATTGTTGAATACAAATCGACATCTACACAAAGTGGAATTGATTTAAATGATGGTACTCCATGGAAGGAGCAGTACAAAAGACAAATAGATATTTATCAGTGGTTATTTAGAATGAATGGATTTGAAGTCTCTGATGACAGTGTATTTTTATATTCAAATGGTATTAAAACAGCGGAGAAATTTAATGATGTTATGAATTTTAAAACTTATGTTTTGGAATATAAAGGATCAACAGATTGGGTAGAGCCAAAGATTATTGAAATTAAAAAAGTTTTAGACCAAACGTCTGTACCTAGCCTTAATGAAGAATGTGAAACATGTTCATACGTGGAATCAGTACAGGCTTACAATTTATAAATCACGTAAAAACATTTTTCTTAGATAAAAATTTCTCATATAAACGCATTTTTGTTTAAATAATTCCATGAATGTAAAAATATTAAATACAAAAATTGACGATTTTGTGTCTTACACAATGAGTTTCTTGAACAACATCCAAGTATTTCATTGGCAAACTCAATCTTATGCTGAACATCAAGCGTTAGGCGAATATTACGAAAGCCTTACAGACTTAAATGACAAGTTTGTAGAGTCTTGGCAGGGAAACCAGAACACCAGGCTCAGGTTCAGTGAAGGTCCTTATTCTTTGCAAAATTATTTTTCTAAAGAAGAGACTAAAAATCTTATTAACGACTTCAAAGACCAAGTAACACAGTTATCTGGATTTGTAGCGGAATTAAACGAATCGAACTCTTTTGATGATATAGAAAATATTCTTGAGGAGATATCAGAGGTAAACAGCAGAACTCTTTACTTATTAAGTTTGAGTTAAAGTTTAAAAAATGACCCCTCGGGGTATTTTTTCAAGATATATCTTGTAAATAGAAATAACCACATCTCACCAATTAGCAATACGATTGAAATTGGATGAATCCCATCTTGCACAAAACTTATGACCCTTGCAATCATCACAAATCCTAGAGTGACAAAAAGAATCCTAATCCAAAAATTATCTTTTGTTCTTAGCCAAAAAAGTGGTGCAACGCCAACTAGAATCCAAAGACCTCCAAGATCCGCCTTGATTTGATTTAATGCATAGTTTTCAGAGACAGTGATTCCAAGAAAATCAAAAAACTGATTATTGAATACGAGCAATGCAACTGCAACAGTAAATCCAAATACTGAAGTACCAATTACATTGACCCGTATAAATGTTTTCATATATTATTGATTTGTTAAATCAATATCCATTCCTTGCATGTTTATTTCTAGTAACTTTCCAGCTTCCCTGTCTTCCGCTGTTTTTCCAGTTTTTTCAAACATTTTTTCATCAAATTTAGCTGTTTCAGCGTCAACATCATAGTTTTCAACCCATGCATCTCTTGATTCCTTTGAAGGGAATAAGTTGACGCCAATATAGTAAACACCATCTTCTTTTTCTTGATGGGCCCAATAATATGTAACTCCTGTCGCATCTGTAAACTCTTTTGAATATTCTGTCCACACTTCTTTTTGAGCTTGAAAAGTTTCCTCATCATGGCTCTCGAATTTTGTAAGCATAATCGTCATTTGTTCCATTTTTCCTCCTTTTTAAATGTTCTTATTTAAATATACTAGAAACTAGAAAAGCCTGTTTTCATTGATTATAAAAGGTTTATTAACGAAAATTTAACACTTTAAATTACCGATAAATTTCAAAACTATGTATTTTTATAGAACCATGAAAGATAAAGTAAATAAATTTCTCGAAGCAGAAGATAGGGTTTTTAGGGCTCCCTACAACTATTTAAAAGAAAAAGGCATTATCGATAAAGTAATTGAGTTAAAAGCCAGATTTATTGAAATCTACGACAAAGACGAACATATCCCTTATGGTGGAAATCAAATGTTCTTTGGTGACGACTAAATTATTTACTTATACAGTACGGACAGTATTCATTAATTTTAAAATCTAGAGAAGCTTTTTCCTCTGCCGATAATGGTTCTCTACATATAAAACAATAAATGTAATCTGTCTCATTTAATTCTGTATCTAAAGCTACACGTTCATCAAAAACAAAACAATCACCTTCCCAGTAAGCTCCACCAGTTTCTTTAAAGTAATCAAGAACTCCGCCCTCAAGTTGTTTTACATCTGTAAAACCAGCTTTCATCATTACTGCAGATGCTTTCTCACAACGAATACCACCCGTGCAGTACATGACGATTTGTTTATCTTTGTACTCTTCTGGAAGTGACTTAATTGCATTAGGGAAATGTCTAAAAGTATCTAAATTTAGATCAATTGCATTTTCAAATTTGCCAACTCTAGTCTCGTATTCATTTCTTGTATCTAATACAAGAAATTCCTCTTTGCTATCAAAGAGCTGTTTTAAATCTCGTGGGGAAATTTTTTTACCTGATAGCTTTAAAGGATTTATATCTTTTCGGCCAAGAGATATAATTTCTTTTTTAAGACGTACTTTCATTTTTCGAAATGGCTGTTCTTTGCTATAAGTTACCTTAAGTGGAATATTTAAAAACCTGATATCTCGTTCTAAAAAGAAAATAATTTTATCAATAGCTTGCTTTGTTCCTGCGAGAGAGAAATTAATTCCATTTTTACTGATTAACATAGTGCCTTTTAATTTAAGCTCATCGCACTTATTCTGATACAAAGAAATTAAATCAGCAGCATCATCTAAAGGCTGAAACTTATAACCAGCAATATTTACAGTGGTGTTTTCATTCACAGCAATATTGTATATCTTGTTATTTATATAATCAGGCCTCTTTTTTGAAAAAAAGAAACCATATCAAAAATAGTTTCTTCTAATGGTCTTGGGTTGTGTCCTAGTTCTTCACGCGCTAGAGTACTCGGAACTACCTTGTTACCACTTTTACCTGTATGGAGTGTGTCTACAGTTAATACTCTTGGTTTTCCTGTGATAAGAGATTTTATGTATTCGTAAGGTAACCCCAGGTAAGATACAAAATCTGGAATCGTAGATAATAGAACAGTTCTTCCAAGCTGTTGCTCCATCAACTCAGCAATATATGAATACAAATGATATTCTCCGCCAACTATATAATTTTGGCCAGTCCTACCAAGCTCAACTGCAGATATAGCAGTTAAGCATAAGTCTCTTACATCAACAAAGTTATATCCCCAGTTTGGAAGCAATTTCCTTTTTCCATTGGCAAGATTAACCATTTCTTGCATAGGTAGCCCAGGCTTAAAGTCATTTGGACCAACTATTGATGTTGGATGAATAATACTTGCATCCAGACCTTTTTCACAAAATTGTAATACTATCTTTTGACCATCTGCTTTTGATAAATCATATGGAACAGCATTTGGATCATCGATAAGTTTACGACTTTCTAGAAGGGGCTCTTCTATTGGGAACCTATAAAAAGCATCAACAGACGAAAAGTGGATTAATTTTTTCACGCCAGCTTCTAAAGCTGCTTCACAAACATTTTTAGTTCCATCAACATTAACTAGTCGTATTTGTTTTTCATATCTTCTATCTAAATTTATTAAAGCTGCTGTATGAAAGACAATATCTACATTTTTAAATATAGGTTCTAAAGATTCTTTGTTGGTAATGTCGCCTTTTATAACCTCAACTTCAAAACCTTCATAAGCTCTGTAATCACCATCAAAGTCAATACACCTGATTGTAAAACCTTGTTTGCTCAGTTCTCTAATAAAATTAGAACCTACGTGGCCAGAACTGCCAGTTATTAAAGCAGTAGACAATACCCCTCCCTTTACGAGTTCTTAGGTAAATGTTTTTCTAAAAAATTACCTATCTGTTTAAAAGCTTCAATTGTCTCTGGCATGCTTACATCAATATGAAATACATGATACATACCTTCCCACTCATAATATTCATGTACACAATTGTCTCTCTCTAGTAATTCTTTAAGAGATTGAGAATCTGATAGTAAAAGCTCTTCTGTGCCAACCTGAATCATAATTGGCGGAGAGTTTTTATAGTCCCCACTAAGCGGAAACATAAACTCATTTTGTTTATCAACATCATCCTCATCAATATAAAAGTTGTATAACTCGTCATTATTTTTCCACACTCTCTTCATTATTGGACCAAGAAGAATATCTCTATCTGCCATATCTTCTGTATAAGAATCTCCGGAACCAGATGGGTCAGCCCATGGAGAAAGTAAAGCAAGTGAGGATGGAAGAGCAATTTCAAGTTCTTTAAGTTTTAACATAGTAATTAAAGCCAAGTTACCACCGGCAGAATCACCCCCAATTGCTATTTGTTTAGGTGAATATCCAAAATCATTTATTAAAGACTTATATGTTTTTACTCCATCTTCTAACTGTGCAGGATATTTACTCTCGGGGCCCAATCTATAATCAGGTATATATACAGTTGTGTTAGTAATGTCAGCTAAGTAACTTACAAGAGAGTAGTGAGATTCAGGACTTCCCATAGCATAACCACCACCGTGATAATAAAGAAATATTCTTTCCGGGTCTGAATTAGGTGTTGTAACTTTTAAAGTTCTGATTCCCGCTAGAGAAACTTCTTCCTTAATTGTACCTTTAACTTTTGGACCTATAACACCTTGTAAGTTTATAAACCACCTGAAAAAATTAACTCTCCAAGCTGTTATCTCACCGGGGGTTCTATAAAAAGAGCTAATGAAAGAAGCAAAGCCTTTGTATCTTTTTATACTTTTTTGTGCTTCACTGCTTATCATTTTTATGTTCTATGTATAACTTATGATTAGAATTGTTAATTTTCAAATTAATCTTGCGTGTTTTATGATAAAGAAAGTTTTTTTAGTGCTTTATTTTTCAATTCAGGTTTAACAAATCCAGCTTCAATAGTATTTTTCGTAATACCAAGAATATCTTTTTCATCTAATCCAAATGATTCAACTACATTATTTACTTCTTCTGACATGGTTATATCACTCATAAGCCGATTATCTGTATTTATAGTCACATTAAATCCTGCATTAAACAATTCACCAAAAGAGTGTTCTGAAACATCGGAGTATGCTCCGCACTGTACATTTGAGGTAGGGCAAATTTCTAAAGCAATATTGTTGTCGAACACATACTGGGCTGCATTATTTTGAAAAGTGACTTCACCATTGTTAAAAGCTATATCATTGATGATTTGAGATCCATGCCCAACTCTTTTTGCTTTTGAGTCTATAACAACTTCTTTAATACCTTCTGCAACTTCCCAGTCAGCATGGAGGGTAACATTTATATTGTTCTCAACAGCCAAGGAGCAAGCTTCACTGTGATTAAGTACAGAAAAACCAACTTCAGGTCCTGCAAGATCAAAACCAATTACATCATTATGTTCGATGCATAAATTTACAACCTCGAGAGAGTTTTGTTCTTGTCGCATCGCACATAATATAACTCCAGCAACAATATCATATTTTTCCATCCCATCTTTTATGCCATTAACTACTGAATCTACTACCTCACCAGTTGTTAAACCCTTAAAGGTATGAACAAGTGGAGCAAATCTTAGTTCTGCGTAAACAACTCCATCATTTGATAAGTCCTCTAATGCTTCTGTAGTTACTCTGTAAATTGAGTCCTTGTCCTGCATTACGCCAATCGTGTGTTCCCATGCTTCTAGATTGATCGCAAGTGATTTATCAGGTTTTGGTTGGATCCATTTTTTTAATTCATCATGGTTGGTTGATGGAAGGTTTGGATAATTTTGTTCATCTGCCAATTCGATTAAAGTTTCAACTCTTAACCCTCCGTCTAAATGGTCATGGAGAACTGCCTTTGGAACTGTTTTTATCCAATCATGCATAGTAATCCTTAAAATTATTAGTTAAATATTTCTTATCTATATCATTATATTCTTATATGAGTAAAAAAGTTTACCTTCTCTGGTTTGGCCAAACTGTATCATGGACTGGATCTGCGATGTCTTTTTTTGCAATTGGTGTTTGGATATTTGAAACTACGGGAAAAGCAAGTGCTCTATCCACAATCTTATTTATAGTTGCTATAGTTGGAGTAATCACAGGACCTTTTGGTGGCGTTCTTGCAGATAGATTCCCAAGAAAAAAACTAATAATTATTTTTGATTTGATAATTGCAGTACTGATGTGCATCATTTGTTACCTTGCATTAAATGATATGTTGACTTTAACTCTTCTTATTCCATTTGCTTTAGCGTTTGGTATTTTTGAAATAGCACATTGGACAACGTGGAGTGCTTTCTTGGGTGATGTAGTTAAAAAGAATGAAGTGACTAAGATATCAGCTTTATTCGAAAGTGCAGAAGCCATATCTGTTCTTATTGGACCAATAGGTGGTGCATTTATATATTCTTTTTTTGGATTAACAGGTGTAATACTTGTAGATATTGTGACTTGTTTGTTTGGTATTGCAACAATAACTTTTTTTAAAAGTAAAAAAATTGAAATAAAAAGTAAGTTGAACTTCAAAAATGTTTATTTTGACCTAATTGAAGCTTATTACTGGCTAAAAAAACAAAAGGGTTTGCTTACTTTAGTGCTCATATTTTCATTTGGTAATTTCTTATGGGGTTTTACTACTGTTTTGATTCCTCCAATGATTCTTAGCTTTACTGATGCAAGAGGCTTGGGCATTGTAGAGTCAAGTGTTGGATTTGCTTTTCTTTTGGGTTCAGTCATATCTTTGAAATTATCTGACTGGCTTCAAGGAAACCTAAAAATTGCAATATATTGTGGTCTTTTAGGAGGACTAAGTTTAATTTTTGGATCAATCAGACCAAGTATTTTACTTCTCTGTATTCACGGGATTATTGCCGGAGTAAGTGGCACTGTTCAATATACTATTTCCTCTGGTGCATGGTTAGCAATTACAAATGAGAATATCAGAGGTAGAGCTTTGGCCTTGAGAGGGACAATTGCTCAGATGTTAAGACCACTCGGAGTTGTCATTGCAGGACCCTTAGGAGATTATTTAGAATTTTCTTATTATCCTGCTAATTCTGATTTTTTATCACTATTAGTTGGAAATGGTCCTGGAAGAGGTTATGCATTTTTATTTTTTATTGTAGGAGTTCTGTACATTTTTCTATGGGCTATAAATTTTAATAATAAAAATTTATTAAACCTTTCTGAGCAAGTAAGAGAAATCACAAGTAAGAATCATTTTTGATATGAAAGACATAATAATTACTCAAAATCATCCCATTAAAAAAAGAAAAACTCTAGGCCCAATTGGTAGATTTCTTTTGAAAATCGTTAATTGGGATATAGTTGGTAATCTTCCCAATGAAAAAAAAATAATCATCGCTTCAGCACCACATTCATCAACTTTTGATGCAATTTATGCTTACTTGGTTTGTTTAGCCACTGATTTAAAATTTTACTTTCTTGGTTCATTCTCAATGTTCACTCGTATTGTTATACCTTTACCTTTTAAGAAAAATCCAGACAAACTTGGTATACCTCACCCTTTTGGAAAGATTCAAAACCGAGCACTACTTGAGTTTGGAGGAATACCCGTTTGGAGAACAAAATCAACTGGTGTTACACAACAAGTTATTGAACAGTTAAAAACAAAAGATAAATTTATTTTATATTTAACAGTAGAGGGCGAAATGAAAACAAACCAAACTATTAAAAGCGGTTTTTATTATATCGGTAAAGCACTTGATGCTACCGTAGTTCCAACCAAGATAGATTACAAAAATCGAAGGTTTGAATTAATGGAAGTTTTGGAACTTACTGACTCAGTTGTAGCAGATAAGGAAGCATTAATGGATAGGTATCATTTAGTTCAGGGTAAAAACAAAACATTTTACAAGCCAGGTACAAAGTAAGATGTTGGTTATATTTCTGACAATAATTGGATCAATCTCTCTTTTGTATCTATTTCCAAACATCACAATGTTATTTTCTATAGGAGTAGTTATATTTGCTGTAAGGTGGCTTATATACAATAATAAATTTTACGAATGAAAAAATATTTAATAATTTTGCTAGTTTTTTCAATGTGTAGTGTAGGTTCAGAACAAGCACAAACAGAAACTACGTTATTCCAATAGCAGAAGAACAAACAGGTAGGCTTTATTATCCTTAGCGAAATTTATCGAAAAAACCTTTTCGCCAGGCATATCCAATCACAACAGTCAGTAAAATACCTGCAAAAAAAGGCGGTATTCGGGACAGTAATAAAACAAACGTTACAAGAACTAAGGCATAATCCACATATGTCCAAAATTTACTTGTCATTTTTGGAATCAAATTAAAGTATCTAAGAATAGAAACTGCAATAATTCCAGTTAATAAATAATACATTTCTTTAATTATACGTATTAATAAACTAAATAAAATAATGTCAAAAACTGCAATAATTACTGGTGCAAATAAAGGAATCGGCTTAGCTGTTGCAAAGGATTTAATCGCTAAAAACTATCAAGTTATTTTAGCTTGCAGGGATACGGCAAAAGGAAAAATGGCTGAAGAGTTTCTTGGGACTAATGCAAAATTTTTGGAATTAGATTTATCAAAACCCTCAAGCATCAATCAATTTGTGAATCAAATTAATTCAAATTATTCAGAGATTGATGTTTTGTATAACAACGGGGGATTAATTTACAGAGATTTTGAATTAACGGAGGAAGGTTACGAATCAATGATTTCTGTAAACTACTTTGGTTCCTATAGGTTAGCTTTGATGTTACTAGAAAATTTACATAGAAGGTCTGGTAGGATTGTTCAAGTCACAAGCCTCACTATGTATTTTGCAAGAACATTTAACTTAAGCAGACTTCACTCTAACGATTCATTTTCTTCAAGTAGTAGGTATAATTTTACAAATTTGCTTAGATCAATGTTTGCAATTGAGTTAGAGAATAAACTTAAAAAAACATCAATATCAGTTTCTGTCACCCACCCAGGTTTTACAAATTCTAGACAATCAAGACCATACAAAGTTAAAAAAATTAAAAAGCCTCTTTATACTTATCTCTCTACAAACATAAACACAGGTATTGCCCCAATTATTCGAGCAATTGAAGATGAAAATGTAACAGCGGACTTAGTTTATTCGCCAAAACTAATTGGCATCTATGGTAAACCGACACTTATGCGTCACAACAAATTAGTTTACAATCAAGAGCTAAGAGATAAACTTTGGTCATATACAGTAAACGAGCTTAATTTAGATATATGATAATAATTCAAACTACAGTAGATGAGCAAAAAAAAGCAAAAAACTTAATAAACCTACTACTTGAAACAAACAAGATTGCATGCGGAACTTTTCATGAAATTCAATCATCTTATAAGTGGAGGAATGAGTTAGTTGAGGATTCAGAATTTGAAATTTCTTTATATACAAAAGAAACTTTGATGAGAGAAGTTGTTGACATTGTGAAGCAAAGACACCCTTATGAGCTTCCAAAAATTACAGTACTGGAACCTGTATTTACTTTACCTGAGTATGAAAACTGGGTGTCAGACTCAACTACTTAGTAGAGTCAACATAACTCCAAACGGAATAATTATCTAAGTTAATAGATCTTTCATTGTTTTTATCTAAAGCAGCGATAATTTGAGCTCGATGCTCACCTGCATGAAAAATCAGTTGAGAAAGTATTTCAGAAACCGTACTTTTGCCTTCACCTTTTGATGTCATATAAGTTACCTCCTCATCTTCTCTATCAACATTTTTCATTAAACTTTGATCAATCCTGTTCAGTTCAATTAGTAATTCATCAATAATTTCTGAATCATCAGTGCTTTTAAGTTCGAAACGTGAAAAAGACTCACCATTTAATCGCTGACCATACAAATGTGATGCTCCTGCAATGTGTATCATTATTGTTCGAACAGTCCATTCTGGATCGATTACAAAAAAATCAAGAACTTTTGTGTCTAGCTTTTTAATCTCTTTGTATATTTCTTGATTTGCCCATGCCATATGCTCCAGCATCAATTTAATACTTATCAATTTTCCTCCAATTTTGATAATCTCTCATCAATTTCATTCAATTTATTCATTACTATTTTTAAGTCATCTTGATTTTGTGCACTTCTTATATACCTCTCATTTTGCCAACGTATACCCCATTTTGTGAGAGGTAGGGAAATGATTGCTACAGGAAATAAAATTAAACCTTCCTTCCAAGAGCCTTGAAGAGAAATTAACAAAAACAACCCTCCAAACATTGCATACATAAAATACATTATCCACTTTTCCATTGCTTGGGTAAATTTACGCTCTTTGTTGGCTTGTGTATCCATACTGTTATTCTAACTTTTCATTTAAACTGGGCTTATGAAAGTCATTGTTATCTGTACCGGAAACTCTTGTAGATCACAAATGGCAGAAGGGCTAATAAAAAATAAATACCCAAACTTTGAAGTAAGTTCAGCTGGATCTCATCCTGAAGAAAGTGTAAATCCATATGCTATAAAGGTGATGCATGACATTGGTATTGACATAAGTCAAAATGTTCCAAAAAATGTAAATAAATTTGTCGATGATGAGTTTGATTATGTATTTACAGTATGTGATTCTGCAGTGGAAATATGTCCAGTTTTTAATAATGCAAAAAATAAAGTACACAAGTCATTTGTTGATCCAAAACGAGACTCTTACGATTCTGAGGAGCACGCTATAGAAATTTATACAGAAACTCGTAATTTAATAGAAGAGTGGATAAATGAATATGAAGACATTTGGAGTTAAAAAATTTTAATGAATGAAATAATTGAAAATATTAAAAATAGAAGAAACACAAAAAATTTTGAAAATAAAGATGTTTTAGATGAAGACATAAAAACTATCTTAGATGCGGGGACTTGGGCTCCAAACCATAGAGACACACAGCCATGGAGATTCGTAGTAATAAAAAAAAATGATTCAATAAGGGAAAAAATAATTGATGGAATCATTGATCTAAAAGAAAAAGACTCAGGTAATAATCAAACAGATGAGCAAATTACATCTATTAAAAATTCAGTAATGACTAAACCGGTATTAATTTTTGTTTATAGCTTGATAGATGATAACCCAATTATTTCAGAAGAAAATTATGGAGCTGTATGTTGTGCTATCCAAAATATATCATTAGCTGCAACTTCTATAGGGTTGGCAACAGGTTGGTCTACAGGAAAAATTTCTCAAATAAATAATTTAGATAAGTTATTTGAGTTAGAAGAAAATTTAAAAATTGTTGGTGTATTAACTGTTGGATTTCCTAAGTCTCAACCTTCCAAAAAAAGAAAAAATGTAGAAGACGTAACTAAATGGATTTAATTTTTAGTTAGATTACATATTTTTCAGTTCTGTAAAGTTTAAAAAATGAATATGTTGCAACTGAGCAAAGTAAATGCCATATCATATGAGCTTGAAGCCAAGAATCAGGATTACACCATGGATGGTCAGGAACACCAGTTTCCCAAATTAATAATGCTCCAAAAAAAGAGATAAATCCTAAAAAGAACCAAGGGCTGTATTTAATGTTTGATATTTTCTTAATGTTTGGTATTAATGCAGGTACAAAATAAAAAAGCATTTCCCAATTTTCTTGAAAGTTTTGAATAGATTCAATGACAGGATTACCAAATAATTGTTGAATTAATAATACTGATAGCCCTGATGACAATCTTCCATAAATATTTGGAAATTTTACAACTATTTCCGTAGCTATCCAAAGACCAATACTTAATTCAAAAAGACTGATTCCAACACCAAACCCACCCTCTAAAAACCATGAATCATATGCATACCAACTAACCAGTACTCCGTAGATAATTAAATAAGTTTTTGAAGAAAAACCAATTAATTTTTTTAAGTTGTAAATCCATAAAATTACTATGTACATAATCATTGATAGATTATCTAACCATGAGCCAAATTCTGTATTTGTTCCATGCATAGCCATTGAGCCAGGACCTAAAAAAGTTGATGCTCCTGCATATAAAATAGCAATACTTGAAGATCCAAACATTGTGATTCCTTGTTCAGATGTTGCATCTTGAGATAGTTTATAAAACATATAAATCCCAACAAAAATAAATCCAAGATTTCCAAGAGTATTTGATGGTTCTCTCATGAATCCATCACTTACTCTTTCACACCATCGAGAAATTTCTCCAATTGCGTTTTCGTTAGATGCTCTGCTACCCCAACCATCTAATCCTAAAATTATATATAAAGTAAAGAATCCCAGGACAGATGTAATTGCTATTTTGAAAGGAAAAAAATTACCTGGATTATTTTTTAGCTGCATTTAGTGCAGATTCCATGTCTTCAATTAAATCTTCGATATTCTCTAATCCGACAGATATTCTTATTAAATCAATAGGAGCACTTGCTTCTGTGTCTTGGGCATTATCGTGAGTCATCAAATAAGGAAGCTCAATCAACGTTTCTACTCCACCTAAACTTACTGCAAGTTTATATAAATCCAGTGATTGCCAAAATTTCTCTTGGTTAATGTTGTCTTGTAAATAGAAACTCATCATTCCACCAAAATAATCCATTTGCTTGACTGCAATTTCATGATTTTCAAAACTACTTAACCCAGGATATCTAATTTCTTTTATATAATCAGAACCATCTAAGTATTCTGCTAATTTATGAGCATTTTCGGAATGGAGTTTTATTCTTGGTCCAAGTGTATAGAGCCCTCTTTGTACAAGGTAAGCATCAAAAGGAGACATAATCGCACCACCTTGTCTTTGATAAAGCATCAACGTTTCATGAAGTTCAGAATTTTTACACAAAACGGCTCCACCAAGCGTATCGCTGTGCCCACCTATATATTTTGTTGTAGAGTGCATAATAATATCTACACCATGTTCAAAAGGTCTTGTTATAAAGGGTGTTGAAAAAGTACTGTCGGCAACTAATAAAGTATCAAATTGGTGAACCTTGTCAGCGATTTTTTGCAAATCATATAAGTTCATTGATGGGTTTGATGGTGATTCAATCCATGCGAGTTTAGTTCTTTCATTTAGCAAATTATCTAAAGCATCATGATCTGAAAAATCACAGAAATTCACTTCTACTCCACGTTCTCTAATTATTCTTGAAAAGTAATTTGTTGTTCCGCCGTACACATCTTTCGTTATTACAACATTGTCACCAGGTTTAGCTAGTTCAGCAATTATACTTACTGCAGACATTCCCGAAGCCATTGCAAAAGCATGTTGTTCCTCATAGTTTTCGATACCCTCAAGAGACGCTAAGGTTCTTTCAAACAACTCTCTAGTTGGATTATTAATTCTTCCATAAAAATAATCTGACTCACCTGGCACATCATTTTTATAAGTTGTAGACAGATGGAGAGGAGGCATCACATCTCCACTTATCGGTTCAAAACGTTTATTAGTATGAAGGGCTTTAGTATTCATTCCATACTTTTTAGATTTACCCATATATGGAGTTTAAATCATTTAGTAGTACATTGGTTAAATAATTTTGCTATTTTAGTTTTATGATTAAAAAAATTTATATTGCAGGACCTCTATTTAACAGGCATGAACAAATGTATTTGGAAGAAATTGCAAAAGAGCTTGAAGGGAATGGGTATGATTGTTTTCTTCCTCATCGAGATGCAGCGATCGGTATTGAAGAGTCTGAATTAAAAGGTACGGACATGTCCCAGGAGACCAAAGACACAATATTTAATAATGATTTAAACGCATTAGACGCTGCTGACTTAACCGTAGCTCTTTTAACTGGTCAAGATATTGATTCTGGAACTTCAGCAGAGATAGGACATACATTTGCTAAGGAAAAGCCTGTAATTGCTATCAATGCTAATGAGAGAAGGTATAGAAATTTATTCGTTGAAGGAATGTTGACTGTAACTGTTAATAATATTGATCAGTTAATTCCTGAAATTAAAAAACTAAACTGAAACTAAAAGATTTTTAAACCCTCTTATACCAAAAGCACCCGTTCTTGTTGGTTCTTCAATTAAATTAAATTCTTTTTTAAGTATATGGTCAAAAGAGACTCCTAATTCTAGCCTTGCTAAATGAGTACCAATGCAAAAGTGTATTCCACCACCCCAACTACTATGGTCCTTCATTTCTCTTTTGAAGTCGATATTATCAGGATTTTCAAAAGCTCTAGGGTCTCTGTTAGCTGAACCTAATAACATTGCTACTTTTGAGCCCTTTTTAATATTATGTCCACCTATTTCAACATCTTCCAAAGCGTATCGTTGAAAGAACTGCAAGGGACTGTCGAACCTAATTAACTCTTCTACTACGTCATTAATTTTTTCGGTTTCATTTTTAATATCCTCGAATGGTTTTTTTAGAGTTAGTAAGGCATGAAGCCCATTTCCTAATGTGTTGACAGTAGCTTCATGTCCTGCATTAAGAAGTAAGATAACTGTACAAATAATCTGGTCATCAGTTAAGTAATTGTTGTCTTGTGACACTTGAGATAATCTTGTTATCATATCATCTTCAGGATTCTGCCTTCGTTTATTAAGTAAATCTTGAGTGTATTCAATAAATTGTTTTGCTGCTTCTTCAGCTTTATTAGCATTTTCTTCTGTCACCTCAAAGTCGTACATTTTTACGATTTTATGTGACCAATCTAAAAATTCTAAATGATCACTTTCAGGAACCCCCAAAAGTTTTCCAATAATACTTACAGAATAAGGCTGTGCGTAATCTTTTAACATATCAAATTCTGAACCTTTAACACTATTAAATATTTCTTCTGATTTTTGTTCCATAAATGGAACTAATTGCTGTACTGATCTTGGGAGAAAAGCTTTAGCAACCAACCCCCTAAGCTCTTTATGTAACTGACCTTCTAAATTTAAAAGAGAAAACTCTTCAGATTTCCAAAAATACTCATACGATCCAAATTGATCAGATCTTTTGTAAGCAGTTGAAGTGATTGGTATTTCCTGATTTCCGATTGATTCTTCAAACCCATCTATATGATTAAAGGTTGTACCAAATGATTTTGTTGATTGGATGCTTCGAACATCTTGATATCTAGTAAAGAAGAAAAGGTCATTAATTTCATCCCAGAAAACCGGTGTGCTTTCCCTAAACTCTCCCATTTTTTCATATGGATTTTTTATAAACTCTTCGTTTTCCGTGGGTAGATGTAGTTCAGGAATATTCATATCATTAAAATATCACTTTTAATAGCAATTTCTACAAATTTATAAAAAATTTTAGTGACCTTTTATAGATGATTTGATATCATCTCAACCATGACAGAAAAAAAATCAATGCTTGATGGAGAAAAACAATACCATATTGGACTTGCGCCGGGGGATGTCGCTGATTTTGTAATTTTACCGGGAGATCCAGGAAGAGTAGAGTTTATTGCAGGACATTTTGATGAGGCAAAAGAAGTAGCATTCAACAGAGAATATAAAACATTCACGGGTACATACAAAGGTAGACCAGTAAGTGTTATGTCAACAGGAATGGGATGTCCCTCAACAGCAATAGGTATAGAAGAGTTAGCAAACATTGGGGTAAAAACAATGGTTCGACTTGGAACTTCTGGAGCTATGCAGGAACACACAAGAGTTGGAGATTTAGTAATAGCTAATGGTGCCGTAAGACAAGAAGGTACATCGATTGAGTACATGCCAATTGAGTACCCTGCTGTTGGATCTGCTGACATGATATTTGCACTGGAGCAAGCTGCAAAAGAAAAAGGAAGCACTTATCATATCGGTGTCGTTCAAACAAAAGATTCTTTTTATGGACAACATGATCCAGACTCAATGCCAGTATCTTACGACTTAAATCAAAAATGGGAGGCTTGGGTTCGAGGTGGCGTATTATGTTCTGAAATGGAAGTCTCTGCCTTATTTGTAGTTGGAAGTTATAGAAGAGTAAGAACAGGAGCCTTACTTGTAATTTATGGTGACCAATCTAGAAAAGAAGCTTTAAATAAAGATACATATTTAGACGCTGTAAGTAATGCAACAAATATTATCTTAGAATCAAGCTTAACTATCGATCAGTAGATATTTCGACTAAAAGATTAGCTATAAGAAGACTGAGTACCTTTTTTTGTTACTGACTGACTAGCTTTTTGTACTGCTTTTTCTATACAAGTTTCTGGTGAGTTTGATTCTGATAATTCATATGCAAATGTCCCGATAAACGAATCACCAGCTCCAGTGGTGTCTATTGCATCTACATAAGGAGCATCAAAATAATGTGTTTTATTTTTATCAACCAAAACAGCCCCTTTTTCACCTAAAGTAACAATTAAATTACAAGGTACTTCTTCATTAAATTTTAAAAAGTTTTCATCATTAGGCTCCATGCCACTTATTAACTCAAATTCATTTTCATTTGGGATTAGCCAGCTAACATGCTCTAAAAATTCTCTTTCAAGTTTTTTTGCAGGAGCTGGGTTAAAAATTGTTGTGATAGAGTTATTTTTTGCAAATTTGAAAACTTCATGATTGACTTCCATGGGAATTTCACACTGTCCAACTAGAACAGAAATATTTCCGATTTTTTCCATCGATGATATTGCTTTTTGTGCATCTATTTCATTATTTGCACCAGGAATAACAATTATTCTATTTTGGCCTGTTGAGTCAACCCATATTGGTGCTACACCACTTGCACCTTTGACTAATTGTATATGATCAGTATTTACATTATTTGCTTCGTAGTTATTTATTGTCATCTCTTTATAAACATCATCACCTAAACACGTAATCATATATACATCAGCTCCAAGGAGCCCAGCCATAACAGCTTGATTAGCTCCTTTTCCTCCAAAACCCATTTGAAATGAATCACCAAATAAAGTCTCTCCATCAGCAGGAATATTTTGAGTGTATGCTATTTGATCAATATTGGAACTTCCAATTACGCAAATTTTTGAACTCATAAAACTAGTATAAATTTTTTTTTACTATTTTCTACTAAGATTCTTTATGTGAAAATAAATTGGGACTCCGAAGTCTTAAGTACTGTATCAAAAGCTGTAGATCAACTTGAACATCTCTCAATAAATAAAGATTCAATAGAATCTGTTGCTGATTGGCTCGCTTATGAGGAGTTTCCTTTTCCAAGTATTGTTGCTGCAAGAGATGATGCGGATGATTTTATTAGAGCAACAATGTTTATGAACACTTTAAATTTTGCTTTTACAGATTTTGATAAATCTATTAAATATGAAATAAACGAAGATGGAAAAATTCTCTCTGACAGCGAAGCAATGTATTTTCAAGTAAACAATGCAATAAGTTCAGGGATTAAATTAACAGATGGAAATGAAATGGCAAGTATTTCATTGCAGCAGCTAAATAATATTTTTGTTGGAAATATTGAAATGCCTATGTTGAAAGAACGAGTTGAGATATTAAACGAAGTAGGGCAAAAACTTGTAGATAGTTATGAAGGTGATTGGATAAATTTTATAAACAATGGGCCAAAAAAACTGTATTCAAATGGAGATGGACTAATAGAAAGATTAGTCGATGAATTTCCAAGATTTAATGATTCAGCACAGTTTAAAGGGAGCAATGTTAAATTTTATAAATTAGCTCAACTAACATTTTGGGTAATTCATGCAGAACTCTCTGGATCCAATTATTTCAAAATAGAAGATATGAACTCCATGACAGCTTTTGCTGACTACATAATCCCAGTTGCCTTAAATTTAAAAAAAATTACTACTTACACTTCTCAATTAGACCAAAAAATTAAAAGTGGAGTATTAATAGAGCGAGATTCTGATGAAGAAATTGAAATTAGAATAGCATCAATTTTCACAACAGCCCTTTTGACAGAAAGCATAAACGAGAGGCGACCTGAGGACAAAGCAATCATAATACCTCAACTAGATTATCGATTATGGAAAAATTATCATGCCACACATTATCCACACCACTTGACATACACAACCATGTATTAAGATGAAAAAACTAGCAATCCTTCTTTTGCTTTTATCTTTTTGTGGCGGAACTGCAGAAACTGACTTGGATTCCTTTGCCGAGGAAATGCTTGTTGCTAAAGATGTTATGTCTGAAGCACAACAAGAAAGCCAAAAGAAATACAAAGAATCATTACCTGAGAAAATAGATAACTGCCTTAAATTAGCAGATGCTATTGAAGAAGTGTTTGACACTATACAAATTGAGGCATATGAAAGTGAAATATATAGAACATATTCTGGCTTAGATGCCACAAAGCTTGACTATGTGTATGAGGCATTAAGAATTAATAAAATAGGAATGGATGGTTTAGAAAAAATTATTGCAGAATATGAAATCAATAATGATTACCTAGCTGGATTAATTGAGGGATTTTACAATAATTTTGAAGATTCAAGAGAAGCAAATCAAGCATTAGAAAATCACCTGATATCCATAGATAACCAGTGGACAATTCAAGAAGAAGTTGACTGGTGGGAAGAAAATCAACAATACAGCATTAAAAACTGGAGAGATTCAGAAGAATATCTGCAATTAATGTCAGATAAGTCGCAAAACACTTTAAACCCCGATCCAGATTTTGTGGTTAGCGACAGTTACCCAAAAAATGTATTACGAAAGCATTGTGATAGTTTATAAAATATTTGATACTCTAGTTCTATGACAAAACGAAAATTTTTTATTGATACAGATACCGCATCAGATGATGCTGTTGCATTATTGATGGCTCTTGAATATCCAGATGTAGAGGTAATAGGAGTGAGCATAGTTTCCGGAAACATGCCGGTTGAACAAGGAAGTATTAATGCTAGGTACACGATTGAGCTCTGTGAAAAAAACGTACCAGTATATGTTGGGAGTGACAAACCAATGGTGAAAAAAAGAGAACACGCAGACTGGTTTCATGGACCGGATGGTATGGGAAATATGAACTATCCAGCTCCTAAACTTAATGAAGACGATTCTGATTACATGGAAGTTTTACAATCTTTAGTCGAACAGTATCCGAATGAGATAACCCTTGTAACTCTTGGGCCGTTAACTAATATTGGCTATTTTGTAAAAAAGTATCCAGAATCCTTCAATAAGATTAAAAACATAGTCATTATGGGTGGAGCGGCCACAACAGTTGGGAATGTCACACCTGCGGCTGAATACAATATTTGGTGTGACCCTGAAGCTGCTGACATTGTATTTGAGTCTGGACACCCTGATATAACAATAGTTGGTTGGGAGCTTTGTCGAGGAGGTGCAAATTTAACTGAAGATGAAATGGAATTTGTTTATAGTTTTGAGACAAAAAAAGGAGACTTCACAATAGATTGTAACAAACATGCACTCGATTCAAGCCAGAATTGGTTGGGTGATCCAGGATTAGGATTACCAGACCCAGTAGCCATGGCAGTAGCTCTAAATGATGATGTTGTGTTAAAGCAAGATCGACATCATGTAAAAATTGTAGTGGATGGACCAGCTAGAGGTATGACAATTGTAGATGAGCTAAATGTTGGTGAAAGCGACCCTCATATAGATGAGTACTGGTCGCATACAACAAAAAATATCAATGTTATTTGGGAAATTGACAATAACGAATGGAAAGAGACGCTCTACAAGACTTTAAAAAATTAGTCTTCTTTCCAAGTTTTTTCTAGAAACCCTTTTCTTCCACTAGCTTGAGCGTACATTTTATAACGCATGCTTTGTTTTTTATAAAAATCTTGATGATACTCTTCAGCAATATAGAACTCTGGAGCAGCTGAAATTGCAGTCACGATTGGTTTACTAAATTTTCCTGATTCATCTAGTTCAACTTTTGATTTCTCAGCTAAGTTCTTTTGTTCTTCGTCAACAGTAAAAATCTCAGTTCTGTATTGGGAACCAACATCTGCAAATTGATAATTTAATGCAGTTGGGTCTATGTTTCTCCAAAACACTTCTAACAATTCCTCATATGTTACTACTTCTGGGTCAAACAATATTTCTACAACTTCTGCATGACCTGTCTCCCCAGTCGTTACTTCTTCGTAAGTAGGATTTTCTACGGTACCACCCATATAACCAGAGGTAGCTCCAATAACTCCCTCAATAGCTTCAAATGGAGGTTCCATACACCAAAAACAACCACCAGCAAAATAAGCTTTTTGATATTTATCGTCCACTATTTCTACACTTTCTATTGTTGTACATGAAACAAATAATAGTAATAATAAAACTTTTACTGTTTTCATATTTTAAATATTAAACGACGATGAAAAGATTAATAAATTTTATCAACAAATTATATTATTTTTTAAAATTGACCTTCTAAAGTCCATTCAAGTTTTGGTCTAATTAAATATATTGCTGGCAAACTAACTAATGAGCTTATTAGTTTTATGCCAACCATAGATGCAAATATTGACCATACAACACTAATTGGTATTAACCCATAAAAGGCTATAAAAGAAAATACTAGTGAATCAATAGGGGACGAAATAGCATTTGAGGACAAAACTCTTCCCCATTGATACTTATATTTAAATTTATTTACCCATCTTTGGTACACATAAGTATCTATTAACTCTGCAATTAACATAGCAATAATTGATGCAGTCACAATTCTCCATTGAGGCCCTAAAACTGTTGACCATTCTGTTTGTGGGCCAACCTCCATATCAGCAGGAGCTGTTGAGACCCACCAAAAATATACAACCATTAAAATATTTACTCCGGCTCCAGTAAAAATAGTAGCTCGTGCTGTTTTTGTTCCACCCACCTTGTGAATGAGGTCTCTTAAAGTAAATGTAAGAGGGTAAATTAATGTACCAGCATCTATAGAAAATCCTGCAAAAATCACAATTCTAAGTGATGCGATATTTGCTATTAAAGTACAGGCAAGATATAAACCAACAACAAAAACAAGCACACCCAACCATGCACTGGAATCTTTACTTGAGATAATATTGTCTTTATTCACTACTTCTCCTCGTATTAATTGGTTTAATTTAAGTAAACATATATTACACTTCATATGAAATTTGAAAAAATTAAAAAAGCTTTTTAAAAAAATTTTTAAGTTTTATAATTAAATTAATCCTTCGACTTTTAAAGCGGAGAGAGGAAATGAAAAAAACAGTACCTTACATTACTAATTTAAAAAATAACCGTGTTATTTCTATGATGACGGCGTATGATTACCCATCAGCAAAAGCTGTTTCTGAAGCTGAAATAGATATAATTTTGGTTGGTGACTCCTTAGCACAAGTTGTACTTGGTCACGATGATACACTGTCAGTTACAGTAGATGAAATGTTGCATCATGTTAAAGCTGTAACTAACGCAAAACCTTCAAGCTTAGTCGTTGCTGACATGCCTTATATGTCTTATCACATCAGTAAAGAGGATACGATAAAGAATGCTGGAAGATTTATTCAAGAAGGAAAAGCTGATGCTGTAAAAATTGAAGGCGGTAAAAAAAGAGAAGAAACAATTCAAGCCTTGTTGGAAGCAGAGATACCTGTTATGGGTCATCTTGGTTTGACTCCACAGTCAAAGAATCTTATGGGTGGATATAAAGTTCAAGGTAAAACTTTAGAGTTAGCTAGACAATTATTTGAAGACGCTTTACTTCTTCAAGAGATTGGTTGTTTTTCAATGGTTTTAGAAGGGGTTCCAACGGTTGTTGCACAGTCAATTTCTGAGAATATCAATATCCCTACTATTGGTATAGGTGCTGGAAACTTAACAGACGGTCAAGTTCTTGTTTTACATGATTTACTAGGAATGAAGTCAAAAGAATACATTGATGCAAAATTCGTTAAGAGATACGATCAGCAATACGAGACTACTTTGAAAGCATTAAAAAAATATAAAGACGAAATAGAAAAAAGAGATTTTCCAACAGATGATTACTCATATGACATGGGTAATGACATAAATGACTCTCTTAAAGAGTGGAAAAAAGAAATTAAAAAAATTCTGTCATAGTCTATTTCTAGTATTAAATTAATAGGTACCTGCTTCGAAAGAAGCCACGTAGTAGTGTCCATAGGAGAAAAATGAATAAATATGATTTAGTCTCAATAGTGAGACCAACAGCAGACGATACAGTCGTCGAATCAGTACACAAATCCATAACAGATGTTATTTCTAGTGGTGGAGGAAATGTCTCAGAACAAGGTGTATGGCAAAAAAGAAAGCTTGCCTACGAAATAGATACTTTCAAAGAAGGCATCTATACAATCACAACTTTTGAAAGCCCTTCAGAAGTTCCTGCGGAACTCGATAGAGTGCTAAAAATATCTGATGATGTCATTAGACACAAAGTCTTAAAGATGGAAAGCTAGAGGTAGATAAAAATGGTAGACAATACAGTAACAATAGTTGGAAACTTAACTGCTGATCCAGAAATCAGAGTGACTGATGGTGGTGCAACATTAGCGGAAATAAGGATTGCACAAAATAAAAATAAAAGAACTGCGGATGGATCATGGGAACCAGGAGATCCAATGTTTTTTCAAGGGACTGTTTGGAATGACATGGCAGAAAATGCTGCAGCTTCTCTTCAAAAAGGTATGAGAGTTATTGTGGTAGGTAAATTGAACTACAGATCTTGGGAAACACAAGATGGACAAAATAGGTCAGTAGTAGATATTTCAATTGATGAAATTGCACCAAGCTTAAGATGGGCCAAAGCAAGTGTCGAAAGAGCCTCCGGTGGAATGCCTTCTAGCCAAGAGCCTGTAGCTAGAGAAAATTATGAAGAAGACGAAGCACCGTTTTAGGGAGATTTAAAAATGGCAAATACAAAAAGAAATACTGGTAGAAGATCTTCAAAATACGAAGCTCCTAAACCAAGAAGAATTACAAAAAAACAGATCGAAAATGCAACCTACAAAGATGTAAAACTTTTAGAAAAGTTTATTTCTGATCGTGGAAAAATTAGATCCAGCTTAATTACTGGTATTACAAAACAAGAACAGGCAAAGGTAGCTAGATTAATAAAAGTTGCAAGAGAGCTAGCTCTTTTACCTTATGTAACAACAAGTTCATACAAGCAAAGCTACAACAGAAGATGAAGTTAATCTTAAACTCAGATGTTCAGTCATTGGGACGAAAAGGAGATGTTGTTGATGTTGCAAAAGGGTATGCAAGGAACTATCTTTTGCCTAAAAAATTAGCAATAGTTGCAACAGCAAACAATCTTGAGTTCGCCCAAAAGCTACAAGAGAAAAGACAAGAACAAGCTCAAATCAATTCCGAACTCGCAGAGTCGATTGTGACAGCACTCGCTGATGCACATATTGTAATTTCTCAAACATCTACAGATGAAGGAACTTTATACGCAGCAATCAGCAACGACCAGATTGCTCAAGCAGTTGAGACATTTTCAGGATATAAACTTGAAGAAAACCAAATCAGTGTCGAAAATCAGGTAAAAGAAATTGGCTTACACACAGTAAAAGTAGTTTTAGGACCTGATACAAGCTTCGATATTACTTTAGAGATAGTTCCAGATACAAAATAATGGTTGGTCCTGAGGCACTTTCATCCAGAGATAACCAATCTTTAGGTAAAGTTCCTCCACATAGCTTAGAAGCAGAAGAAGCTCTTTTAGGTAGCGCATTGCTATCAAGAGATGCTGTAACAAGGCTTATGGAAGAAGTAAAGCCAGCAGATTTTTATAGTCCTTCAAATCAAAGTGTATATGAGGCAATGAAAGGACTTTTTGATACAGGTAATCCCATAGACACTGTAACTGTATCTGAACTAATTTTTAAAGATACAAAAAACTCATCTGTAAACGCTTCGTATATTGCAAGACTTGTTGAAAATGTTCCTAGTTCTGCAAATTTTGAGAGATATATTGAGATTGTTTTAGAACACTCACACAGAAGAAAACTTTTAAAAGCTAGCGGAAGAATTGAGCTACTTGCCATGGCTATGGATAAAGAAATTCACAGTGTTTTGGATGAAGCAGAACAAACAATATTTACAGCCTCTGATGATGCAATTGGTGATGGATTAGTTGGAGTAAATGATGTTCTTGAATCTGCAATAGAGAGAATTGAAGAAATTGAAAATAGGGGTACTGGATTGTCAGGGCTTCCAACTTATTTTTCAGATTTAGATTATTACCTTTCAGGCCTACAAGAAGGAAACTTAGCGGTTCTTGCTTCAAGGCCAAGTATGGGTAAATCTTCATTAGCTTTAAATATTGCAACTAATGCAGCAAAAGATGGAAAGATAGCAGCATTTTTCTCTCTTGAAATGACAAAAGAGGAGTTAGTTCAAAGAGTTTTATTTTCTGAAGCAAAAGTTACTTCTGGAGATGCAAGAAAAGGTCAATTAGGACCAGAAAAATGGTCAAGAGTTGTAGAGGCAGCTTCGAAAGTTAATAGCCTTCCTTTGTATTTTGATGATGCTCCTGTGATTACAGTTACAGATATACGCGCAAAATCAAGAAGGTTAAAGTCCTCCAAAGGTCTAGATTTAATACTTGTTGACTACCTACAGCTAATGCAAAGTTCTTCAGGTGATAATAGACAGCAAGAAATTGCTGAAATAAGTAGAAATTTAAAAAATTTAGCCAGAGAACTTAAAGTTCCGATATTTGCTCTTTCACAATTAAACAGAGCTGCAGAGGCTAGGGAAGACAAAAGACCTCGTTTAGGAGATTTAAGAGAATCTGGAGCAATTGAACAAGATGCAGACATAGTTATGATGCTTTATAGAGATGACTATTATAATCCTGGCACCGAGAGACCAGGTGTTGCGGAAGTAAATATTGTAAAAAACAGATCTGGACAAACTGGAAAAGTTGATCTTTTCTTTAGTAAAGAATATACACAATTTAGTAATTACGCTAAACAAGACCAACAATAAGTTTGAATAAAAAACTTAGGGCTTATCTCCTTATTAGCTTATTAGCAATTTGCTGGGGATCTATTCCCTTAATAATTAGAACATCTGATGTTAGCTCTATGTCTTTGGTAGGAATAAGAACTTTTCTTGGGACTATTTTCTTGTTAATTTTTGTTCTTAAGAAAAAGCAGATTACAAAAGATTTATTTTATTCTGGGATTTTTCTAGGCCCTTTACTAGCCATACATTGGTCAACAATGTTCAAATCTATAGAGTTGAATACAGTAGCTGTTGGAATTGGATTAGTTTTCTCATATCCAATATTTATTTTGATAATTGAATTCTTTCGTGGAAAAAATATCAAACTACTACAAGTGTCACTCATATTTACTGGTTTTTTTGGCTTATATCTTCTTTTAGATTTCTCTACAATCTCATCAGCTTCAGGAGTAGTTTATGGACTAGTTAGTGCGATTTCTTTGGCGATCTTAATAATTTATGGATCTTCAAAATCAGTCCAATTTGGAGGGCTAAATGTTGCATTTGTACAGGTCTTTTTTGCAGCAATAATTTTATCTCCATTTACGTATGAAGGGTTTTCTTGGATGGTAGATAATTTATTAGTTAGCGTGTTCCTTGGATTTTTTTTGACAGGGGTTGGATTAACAACTTATTGGTATGTAATTAAATTTATACCACCTATATCTATTGGAACAATAACTTATCTTGAACCTGTAACAGGAGTAATTA
Organism: uncultured Candidatus Actinomarina sp.; assembly: GCA_902622665.1. Classification (GTDB taxonomy): domain Bacteria; phylum Actinomycetota; class Acidimicrobiia; order Actinomarinales; family Actinomarinaceae; genus Actinomarina. Next base: position 108,485 of record CACNQV010000001.1, on the reverse strand, counting down.
TTGGAGCAATGATTTTAAATGAATCGTTAAGAATATCTCAGTATATTGGTTTTGTTATTGTGATACTTATTGGAATTACTCAAGTTATTTTTGATACTAAGAATCAAGTTCAATCTCCTGAAAATTAGAATTTTCTAAAAATAAACTGAGTTCAAATTGTAGACCAGTATCTTTTAAATAGTTTTTTAGATATTCAGACTGAACAAAAATTGGAAAAGAAATTTTTCTAAAATTTTCACGACTTAAGTGGTCTATGATTTTATTGTCATCCAATTCTTTTAACGCACTAGATACTTTTTCAAAACTGATTACAACCTTATTATCTTTGAGAAGTTCAATCACTTTTGAATAAAAAGGGTTAGCGCTTTTAACTTCATTGGTTGAAATCAGTGAATAATCTGCTTTGAGATGGTCTAAATTTTCTTGGTTTAATTGCAAAAAGGTTCCATTTTTCTTGATAGACAATTTGTTGTCTTCGAGCAATAAAAAATTATATTCCATATTTTGAACATTAATTAATTAATAAAATTACAACTATTGCAATAATTAATTAATTAACTAACTTTATTCTATGAGAGTTTTACAAGGTACTGGAGTATCGCCTGGAGTTAATGTTGGAAAGCCAATAAATATAGAACGTGAGCTGGACTTTTCTATTGAAGCAGTTATCTCATTAGATGAAGGAGTAAAAGAACTAACTGCAAAATATAAAAGAATTATTGAGAAATACAATTCATCATCTCGAGAAATAGAAGCTGAAGTTTTAGAAGCATATATCTTAATTCTTAATGATCCCGAATTAATAGATAGTTTATCTGAATTTAATGAAGCAAACTTAAAACAGATTTATGACCTATTTTTGCAACAATCTGAAGTATTTAAACAAATGGATGATGAGTATTTTCAGCAAAGATCTGAGGATATTGAAGCAATAGGAAAAGAATTAATATTTACTCTCCAAGATATATCTATACAGTTTGATGCAGATGTTCCTCAAGTTATATTTGCAAACGAGCTAACACCAAATGAAACATCATCGATGAATCTAAATCTTGTTCAAGGTTTTGTTGTAAAAGAAGGAGGTCCAACTTCTCATGCTGTAATTGTGGCAAAGAATTACGGCATTCCATGTATTTTAGGGATTAGTATTGCTGACTTTGACATAGACAATGCTGTAGAAGTTATTATCAATGGTTCAACTGGGGAATTAACAATTAATCCTGATGAAAGCTCATTAAAAATTGTTGAAGAGTATAAAGCAACTACAACCAAACAGCTTGAAAACTATACAGAAGAAAACTTGAATAAATTGGGTGTCGAACTTAGGGCAAACATCGGCTCAACGGACGAGATTAGAAGTTTTGAAGATTCATTAATTAAATCAATAGGTTTGTTTCGTTCAGAATTTCTTTATATAGAAGAATCAACAGAACCTGAATTAGATAGCTTAATTAATTCAAACAACCTACTTAATGAAAAGTTTGAGGAAACTATTGTTTATAGAACATTAGATATAGGAGGAGACAAACAAGTTGATTATTTAAACTTACCTCAAGAAGAAAATCCATTTTTAGGAGTTAGAGGGGTAAGGCTTACTTTAGAAAACAGACAACTTTTTGAAACTCAAATTACTTCAATTTTAAATTCGAATATTTGTGAAAAAGTAAAAATAATGTTTCCTATGGTCGCAACTCTTGAAGACTTTCAAGAAGCAAAAGAAGTGGTGGTTTCTGTAGCAGACAAATTAGATGCCAAAATTCCCAAAATAGGGATTATGGTAGAAACACCGTCAGTTGCTATATCCCCAGAAATATATATAGATGAGGTAGATTTTTTCTCAATTGGAACTAATGATCTACTCCAGTATTCATTTGCAGCTGATAGAGGTATTACATCTTTAAAAAAATATCATGATGCACTAAACCCTTCTTTTTTAAAGCTATTACACAACATAATAAATACTGCTTCCCAAAATGATATTGAAGTATCAGTCTGTGGTGATATGGCCTCTGACACAGAAGGAGCTTACATGCTTTATCTTTTGGGTTTAAGAATATTTAGCCTAGCTCCATCACAGGCTCCATCAATAGTTTCATCCCTGCTCAATGCTCAAGAAGCTTTGAAAAATATAGATATAGAAGAAATACTATCTCAAAAAAATTCACAAAGTGTACGAAAGTTCATAATATAGTTTTATATTGAAAACTTATGGCGTAATACTTGCAGCAGGTGACAGCACTCGCTTTGATGAGGAAGTAAACAAGCTTTTTTATAAAGTAAATTGTAAAGAGCTTGTCTTATATCCTGTTGAAACTTTTTTAGACAATAATGAAATTGATGAAGTATTGTTAGTTTCTTCTAAATCTAACAAGTCAGCATTTGAAAAACTTTTGAAGAAACATCAAAGTGTTTCAATCATACTCGGTGGAGATTCGAGACAAGAAAGTGAGTATTGTGCACTTCAGTATTTACAAGATAAAGCTACAGATAATTGCTTTATAGCAATACATGATGCCGCTCGTTCTTTTTTGTCTTCAGAACTTTTAACAAGCTTGGTAAAAACAGCGGAAGAACATGGATCCGCAGCGCCTTATTTAGACAACAGTAAATTTTATGATATACAAAATGATGAAATTGTTACTCAAAAAAAAATTGTAGATATTCAGACACCTCAAGTTTATAAATATAAAGAATTGTTTGAGTGTTATTCGTTCCTATCAAAAAATAATATTACTGGTATGGTTGACACAACAGAAAGCATGTTTAACTTTAACAAATATGAAACCCGAGTAATTAGAGGTGAAGAGAATAACTTAAAAATTACTTATAAAAGTGATTTAGAAATTATTGAGAAAGCCATTATTTAAAAATGAACCAAATAGATAAATTTAAAAATTTTATAGAAGCTCGAAATGAAAACATTAAAGTGGGACTTGTTGGAGCAGGTCAAATGGGACAAGGTATTGTGTCCCAAGTCTCAAAAATGCACGGAGTTGATCTTGTGTGTATTATTGATAGAAATCAAAAACAACTTGATATCGCTTCTGATAGGTATAAAAAACAAAAAGAAAATACGATTCTTTTATCTGATAGCATTGCAGCTCTAGATAATGTTGAATTAGACATTGTAATTGAGGCAACAGGAACACCTGCTGCGGGTGCTAATGTTGCAAAGAATGTTTTAAATCGAGGTATTAATTTAATTTTATTAAACGTGGAAACAGAGGCAACTATCGGCTTAGCTCTAAGAAAAGAAGCAGAAAAAAATAATGCCATAGTGACAGTTGCTGATGGTGATGAACCTGTAGCTGCTCTTGACTTATACAACTTTGCTACAGAACTTTCTTTTGAAGTTATATCAATTGGAAAAGGTAAAAATAATCCATTTAATACATTTGCTACTCCTAGTTCACTAACAAAAGAAGCCTCTTTAAAAAAAATGAATCCAAAAATGTTAACAAGTTTTGTTGATGGAACTAAAACAATGGTTGAGATGGCTGCACTTGCTAACTATTTAGATTTCAACATAGATGTTGATGGCATGCATGGAATAGATGCAACATATGACAATATAAACCAGTTTTATATTCCAAAAAAAGATGGAGGATTATTGAACGAATCGCAAGTTGTTGATTTTGCTTTTGGAATTGCACCAGGTGTTTTTGCTGTAATCTATTCTGAGGATGATTATGTAAATTATGAAATGGAGTATCTCAAAATGGGGGAAGGTCCATATTGGACTTTGGCTAGGCCTTACCATTTAACAAGTCTTGAAATACCAAGAACAATAAGACATATTATGTTAGAAAAATATTCAAAGTTGAGTGCACAAAGTTGGAATGTTGAAGTTGTTGCTTATGCTAAACAAGACATTGAACCAGGTACAAATCTTGGTTCGATTGGTGGAGATTACATATATGGAAAAGCACAGAAATTACAATCATCAAAGGGCTTCCTTCCAATTGGTATTGCAGAAGACAATATTGCCACAAATTCGATATTGAAAGGAAATCCTATTGCAATTGGAGATGTAGATGCACAAGATAATGAGTTATGTGAATATTGGAATTATCAAAATCAATTATTAGATAGTGATTAATTTTACAAAGAGTTATTATGAAACTTGATACTGATGAAAAATAATAAACAAAGAACCGGAGCTCAAGAACTCGATTTTGAGTTAGTTGACCTTTACAAATCAGATAGCAACAAATCATCTACCATCGCTCTTCATTTTGACACTCAAGAAACAAATCAATTTTGTGATTTCACCGAAGCTGTTTTAGAAATTATTTCAAAGAGCGGTATAAAGCACGGCTCTGTTTCACTTTTCACACCGCACACAACCACAGCAGTAGTCATAAATGAATCTGAAACAGGTTACATTAATGACTTTAAGAAAAAGATTGAAGAACTTGTACCTTCTGATTCTTATTACGAACATGATGATTGGGATCTTAGAACCGAAAATATGCAGGAAGATGAGAATATTAATGGCAGGTCACACGTAAGAGGAACAATAATTGGTTCTTCTGGTGTAACTTTACCAATAATTAATTCTGAATTAATTATTGGAAGATGGCAGAGACTTTTCTTTGTTGAACTAGATTGTGCTCGTTCTAGAAGACTTTTCGTTCAAACTCAAGATTTAAATTAACCTTTAACTTCTAAAAAATAATCAGGTTCCTCATCTATTTTCCATTTGATATTACATCCCATACTTGGATATTGAGGAGATATAATCTCATTAGAGTTCAAGTAGGATTCCACTGCTTGAGCTAAACTCTCTCCTGTCACAGGTTTATCATTACCGGGTCTAGAGAAGTCAAACTGCCCTCTGTAAATAAGTTCTGAGTCATTATTAAAGAGAAAAAAATCGGGTGTACATTGAGCTGTAAAATTCTTGGCAACAGTCTGATCTTCATCAACTACATAAGGAAAGTTATACCCTAAATCCGCAGCATACTCTTTCATCTTTTCAATACTATCTTCTGCATATTTTTCTTGAGAGCTATCGTTTGAGTTAACGCCAATAACACCGATATTTTTAGCTATTAAATCGTTTGTAAAGTCAACTAATTCTTTATTGATATGTTTAACAAAGGGACAGTGATTGCAAATAAACATTACTAAAAGACCATTATTTTCGGAAAAATCACTATTTTTATGATATTTTTCGTCAATTCCCTTCAGATTAAATTCAGGCAATTTAGTACCTAAAGGTAACATTGTTGATTCTACGTCCATTTTTCCTCACTTTTTTATTTAATATTTCACAATTATACAAAGTACTTGGGCTAATGAGACCTGAGTATGTTTCTAGAGTTACATAAAATGTAAAATTTTCGTTCAAATTAGCTGAATCCTGAGAAAAAGTTTCATATACTTAGAGGGATTATTTTATAAATTAATCAATATAAAAATCAATCGTTAGGGGGATTGTAAATATGAAAGAATCCATACAACGCGTTGGCGGTGCTATGTCAGGAATGGTTATTCCTAACATCGGCGCATTCATCGCTTGGGGTTTGATTACAGCACTCTATATTCCAACTGGTTGGACGCCAAATGAAGATTTGTCATCCATGGTTGGACCTATGATTCTAACCCTCCTTCCACTTTTGTTAGGTTACACAGGTGGAAAGATGGTACACGGTCATAGAGGTGGTGTGATCGGTGCAGTTGTTACAACAGCTATTATTGTTGCAACTTCTTCACCTCAGTTCCTAGGCGCTATGGTCATGGGACCAGCAGCAGCTTGGGTAATGAAACAAGTTGACGACAGATTACAAGACAGCATTCCTGAAGGCTTTGAGATGTTATATGATAACTTCTCACTTGGTATTTTGGGTTGGGGTCTTTCTGTCATAGCTTATAATGTTATAAGTCCAGTACTTGACGCAATCACACAAGCTTTAGGAGATGGTGCAGCTGCACTTGTCGACAGTGGATTAGTTCCACTAGCAGACATTCCTATTGAGGTCGCTAAAGTATTGTTCTTGAATAATGCTGTAAACCAAGGTGTGTTAACACCTCTAGGTGCAGCTGAGTCAGCAGAAGCTGGCCAATCAATTTATTTCTTGTTAGAAACTAACCCAGGTCCTGGACTTGGATTGCTTCTAGCTTATTGGTTTGCTGGAACTGGTATGTGGAAAGAATCCGCACCTGGCTCAATCATTATTCATTTCTTTGGAGGAATCCATGAAATTTACTTCCCATATGTCCTTGGTCATCCAATTATGATCATCGCTATGTGGGCTGGTGGAATTTCAGCTGACCTCTGGTTCGTAGCAACTGGAGCTGGTTTAGTTGGACCTCCTTCACCGGGAAGTATTTTCGCATACATTGCTATGCTTCCTAGAGGTGGGGCGTTCCCAGTGTTAGCTGGTGTAGCGATAGCAACAGCAGCATCAGCAGTAGTTGGTGTTATCTTGTTAAGAGCACGTCCTATTAAAGAAACAGACGCAGGAGTAGATACAGTAATCGAGAGTAATATACCTGGTGTCTAAATAAAACTATTAAGTTATAATTGACTTGGGAAGTAAAATTCCCAAGTCAATTTTTTTTGGAGGAAATTATGAGTTCAATTAAAGGTTCAGAAGTTAAAAAAATATGTCTTGCTTGTGAGGCTGGAGCAGGGTCAAGCTTAATGGTTAAAAATGGTCTAATCAAGAAAGCTAAGAAAGCAGGACTGGATGTTGAAATTGTTCATGCTCCTGCAACTCAAATCCCTGATGATGCAGACGTAGTAGTTTGTCATACTGGACTAGCTGGAGCAGCAAGAAACGCAGCTCCGGAAGGCTCTGTTTTAATACAATTTACTATGTTTATGAATGATCCAAATTTAAAGAAGTTAATTACAGACATATCTGAGGATAATGAGATAACTTCTTCATGAATCAAATAAATGTATTGATAAAAGAATCAATACAGACAAATAAGTCATTTACAGACAATAAAGAGGCAACAGTAGCTGCTGGAAAAATATTATTTGAAAATGGCTATGTTCAAGAAGAGTATATAGACTCAATGCTTGAAAAACTTGAGACACAATCTTTTGCAACTTATATAGGAAATGGTGTTGCAATACCACATGGTATGGCTGAGGGCTCAAAATATGTTAAGAATACAGGAATTTCAATTATTCAGGTTCCAAATGGTGTTGAGTGGAATGAAGAAAGAGCATATATTGTAGTTGGAATTGCGGCTAATTCTGATGATCATATGAATGTTCTAGCCTCATTAGCAGATGCTATTGAAGACCCGGATGAAGCAAAAAAACTTTGGAGCGAGTCTTCAGTTGACAGAATATTCGATCTTTTATCTAAAAATCTATGAAGTTAGCCATCCACTTTGGGGCTGGAAATATAGGTAGAGGATTTATTGCTCCTATTCTCCAAGAAAATAATTATGAAGTTGTATTTGTAGATGTAAACAAAGAATTGATTGAACAGATTAATTTATTTCAGGGTTATAAAGTAAGCTCTATTAGCTTAAATTCGTCTTCAGATATTTTTGTAAAAAATATTAGCGGCTTAATTTTAGATGATAAAGAGCTTCTTTATGAGAAATTAGCACAAGCTGATCTGATCACCACATCAGTTGGGCCTAGATTTGTAAAAGATATTTTTAACTTAATATCCAGAACCAAAACTGAAAAAACACAAACGTTTATTGCTTTTGAAAATATGTATAGAGCATCATCAACTAATTCAATTGACAGTAGTCTGAGCAAATTTATTTTAATTGATGCTGTAGTTGATAAAATTATTCCACCTCAGAATAAAACTTCATTAGACGTAATAGTTGAAGAATACGGATCAATCATATTAGATAAAAATATAGAGATAAAACCATTAAATGAATCAAAAATTGTATCATACAGAGATTATGAGCATGAGTTTTATAAGAAGCTATGGCTTCTTAATGGCTTGCATTTAAAACTAGCTTATTTTGGTCTATCAAGAAATTTTAAATATATTCATGAAATTTTAAATAATCAGGAAGGAATAGAGTTTGCAGAGAAAGCTCTAGATTCACTTTCAAAAGCTTATAATTTATTTTCAAAGAGTACTGAAGATTTAAAAGATTTTAAACAAACTATATTAACAAGGTTTTCATTACCCGAAATTCAAGATGAAGTAATTAGAATTGCTAGAAATCCAGAGATTAAATTTTCAAAAGACGAAAGATTTGAAAGACCACTAAGGCTTTTAATTTCAGCAAATGAAGGTGTAGAGACATTTAAAGAAATAATAGATATTATTTTTGAAAATGAATTTGAACAAGTAGATGGATTTAGTGATTTTAAAAATAGTCAACTTTCTAATGATAAAAATTATTTTTATAATGAATTTTGGAATGTTGATAATTATAGTGAGAAATACATTCAAGCATTAGGAAATTAAATGATAGAAAAAATATTGTCTGTTAAGGACAAAGTCGGTTTACATGCTAGGCCAGCCAGTTTATTTGTGAAATTAGCACAAGAATTTGATGGATCGGTTTTAGTTAAATTTAATAAAATCAATAAAGATACAGGTGAAGAAGAATTAGTTGAAAAAGACGGAAAGAGTATGATTGGTATTCTAAGCCTTGGTATTGCTAAGGATAAACCATTTACACTTGTTCTGGATGGAAAAGATGAAGAAGCTTACATGTTAAAATTTGAGGATTTAATCGAAAATGAGTGACGAACTTAAAAACTTACTTTTGCAATCAAATAAAGTTAATGATTCAGAAATGTGGGATGCAGAGTATGATTCCCTTCCTGTCGTAATTGCAGATTCAACTGCTACTTTGGATAGTGCATTATTAAAATTAGATGAAGTAGGTGGATATGGTTACATTGCAACTTGGAGAAAAAATTTATTTGCATTTAATACTAAATTACTATCCAAACGATGTGGATTGATTGATGAAAATGGCAATTTGCTAAAAGCAGCAAGAGTACCTAAAAATTAAGTATTATTTTTAAAATTATATATTTGTAATCTAATTATCTGAATTGTATTCATAGCGACAATAGTGACACCTATTTTGATAATTTCTCTCATCCACCATAGGTTTTGTGGGATATCCATATTATTTCCAATAGAGCCACCGATCAATCCACCAACTAAACCTGATGATATAAGTAGTAAGTAATCACGACTACTCGCTCTTTTAAGAAATAAAGAAGCAATTAAACCGTATACAAGCCAACCACCAAGTAGGGGGACTAATGCATAAATTACTTCCATGGAATAATATTAGTTGATTTGTTTCAACTATTTCTTTGCTATTTTTTTTACTATAAAAGATTCTATTCTTCTATTGTCCAGTTCGGTTACTGTTATTTCCAGTCCATCAATAGTAATTTTCTCACCTTCTGCAGGAAGTTGTTCTGAGTGACTCAAAAACAATCCACCAACTGTAGCAATGTCTTTATCACTTTCCTCTAAACCAAAAAATTCTTCAAAATCATCAATATCTGTTTTACCGTCTACTCTCCATTGGCCAGGACCTATCCTTCTAATTCCAAGGAATCTTTGATCATGTTCGTCAGGCAAGTCACCAACAAATTCTGAAAGAACGTCCTTAATTGTTATTACACCTTCTATTCCACCATTTTCATCAATAACACAGGCAAAACTTGATTTGTTTTCTCTTAGGATATTTAGAGCTGATAAAACTGTTGTGTATTCGGGAAGGTATATTACATCTTTTACAAGGTTTTCAATTTCAACTGAATCTGAAGCAGTCTTTAAATTAAACAAATCTTTTACATATACGATACCAAATGTACCATCAAGTGATTCTGATTTTGATACAGGCATTCTTGAAATTCTTTTTTCATTAACCAACTGTTTAACTTCAGCAATATTAATAGGCAAAGATAAAAATAAAACGTCAACTCTTGGAGTCATAATTTCTTTTATTGGCCTGTCTGAAAAGTCAAGTAATGAGTCAATGATCTCTCTTTCGGCTGGTAGTATTTGTCCTTCTATTTCCCCCAATGCTGTTAGAGCTTGAATATCAGCTTCAGTTACTTCTGCATCATCTTTGTCGGTTGATCTAACAAACTTCATGATTATTTTTGTTATACCATCAGTAAAGGGTGCAAAAATTTTTGATAAAATCTCAACCAAAAAAGTAGTTCTAGATAGAAATGAAATAGGTAGTTTTGTAGCAAGCGTTTTAGGGGTGATATCTCCAAAAATTAACACAATTACAGTTGTGAATACAGTAGCTAGTGCACTTCCTGCGCTTTCTCCAAATCGTCTTACAAAAATCAAAGTTGCAACTGATGCCATTAAAATATTAACAAAGTTGTTACCAACTAGTATCCCACCAATTGTTTTCTCTATATTATCTTTAGCTCTTTTAATCCTGTTATTTTTTCTACTTTCTTCTAGTTGATGAACTTTTTGAATAGGGATAGATGTTATGGCTGTTTCTGAACCAGATAACATTCCTGACAGCACTAAGCAGACAAAGAACACTATATATAATACGATGTCAAAGTTGATACTCAATTTGTATTATTGATTTTAGATAATATTTGATTTAAGTAAAAAGGTTTTTTAATTTAGTTTTTTCAAGAGGTTTAAGTAAATAACTATCTGCTCCTACTCGTTTTGCTTGAAAACTATCCGCTTCTCTATCAATTAAGAGAACAATAGTTGAATCAATAACTAACTCACTTCTTTTAAGCTCTCTTACCATGGAGGGTCCACCGTTATTGTTTACTTGCATGTCTATAAAAATAAAATCGTATGAAATAATCACATCTTTTGCATCATTTAAATGAGTAAAGTTACACTCAAAATCAATTAATTTTATGAGTGAATCTTTTACCCATGAGTTGTCGGTTATCAAGCAAATTTTCACAGTTTTTAAAGAATACTATCCTATATATTTAAGTATATAAAATGTTAAAACTATTACCTATATTATTTATGGCAGCGCTGAACACTGTGAATGTCAATATATTTGAAATTGAAGGTATTTTTTCAAGTGGACACATAAATGCTATTGAAAGATACATTGAAGATAATAGCAAGGGAGAAGAAAACTTCTTTATTGTTCAGTACAATGCTTCAGATGTAAATCTAAATTCTATAGATGATCTTCATAATATTTTAAACAATATGGATGCTCCAAAAGCAATTTGGGTAGGACCAAACAAAAGAGAAGTTGATTTGAGTCTTTTACGAAATTTTGATTTTGTAGGTTTGTCTCCTGGAACAATCATTACAAATAATGAAGGTCCGGGTTTATTTGAAACTATTTGCGACACAAATACTTGTACCAACAATGATGTTTTAATTACAGCTGAGGAAGGTATCTACAAGGATTATTTAATTGTAGGTTCTATGGGTGCATTTGTGGAAAACATAGGAAGTCAAGAGATACCGTCAAGAATCAGGCAAATATCTCTAAGTTTCGATCTAAGCTCTGAAGAAATCAATCAAATTAGATTTATAAAACCCTCGCTTTTTGAAAGATTTTATATAGCAATATCAAATCCAGTATTTACATACTTATTTTTTGCTCTTGGTTTTGCTTTAATAGGTTTAGAATTGTTTGCAATAGGACCTGGCTTAATGGCATTTAATGGGGCATTGTTAATAGCATTTTCTTCAATGACGTTTCAAGAATACAACTTTAACTATATTGGTTTACTAATTTTCTTAGTATCGTTTTTAATGTTTATAAAAGTTCTCTCTAGAGGCTTTTTTGGCCCACTTGGTGTAACAGCGTTGATAGTGATGCATAGTTCTTCACTGATCATGTTTTCAGATTATTTACTTAGAATTAATCATTTTCTCTTATTTGGCTCTTCATCAATAATTGCCTTCTTTTACTTTATTGCAATACCTACTGTGATTAGATCTCGACTTACTACTGATACAAGTGCGATGTCATCATTGGTTAACTCTAAAGTTATTTTGGTGGAGTTAATCAACAATAATCAAGCATTAGTAAGGTTAAATGGAAAAAAAATTGTTGTTGATAGAATTGAAAACAATTCTTATACCATAAAAAATGAGTACAAACTTGTTGAAGAAGATGGAAAACTCATAATTTAGAGGCTTACTTCGCGAAAAAAATCTTTTTACAGATTATTTTCAACGTTTACTGTTTTAATATGCTTCAAATAAAGGTTTCAACTTGGCAGTACGATGCTCTTTGTAGACAACACAGCAGTAACTTATTCTTTCCACCTGCCACTTTTGAAAAAAAAGAAGATCGTGAAAAAAGAGAGGCAAAAGCAAAATCTGTTTGTAGTGGATGTCCGGTAAAGATTGAATGCCTTGAAGAAGCAAATGAAATTTCCGAACCTTTCGGTGTTTGGGGTGGTCTCAATGAGGTAGAACGAAAAAGAGAAACTATTTACAATTAATTTATTTTCATTCTTAAACCGCTACTGTCTATCTTTTTTGTTATTAACTCTCTATCTAAAAATTCCAGATATGGAATAGCATATTTTCTTGAAAGAGACGATTTTTCTTTAAAATCTGATACTGAAAAGTTTTTTGGCAAAATGTCAATAATTTTAATTAATTGACTTCTTTGCTCTTCTGATATAACTATATTTTTTGAAACTCTATACAAACAATTATTTATAAATAGAGATTTAATCGCTTCTGTCTCATATTTTTTTAAGTCAATTTCATTAACATTCAACGTATCACCCAAATTAGATTTAATTTCTGTAAGAAGCTGGATATCTATATCTAATATTTTATTCTCTACAATTTGACCTTTTTGAATATTTATAGATTCAAATTCAAGGAAAAGCTTTTTTAATTCTTCTTCTTCTATATAAAAGTTTTTATAAAAATAATTATTAACACCAAATTTGTTAATTTTGTATATATTGGTTTTAATGTTTTCCTCTAAATATTTCAATTCATTATTTTTTATATAGAAATTTTCAATTTTTTTGTAATCGTCATAGTTACTTTCTAATAGATTTTCGGGAATCAAAGTGAATATATCTTTTGAAGTTATATTATTTTTCATTCGAGATTCTTTGATTATTTTTTTTATTAAGTAGTTATTATTTGTTGAGAAAAGAACGCTTCCTCCACTAAAAGTATTTTTTGTTAAGTTATGTACTAATACTTTTTGAAAATCTAGGACGGAGATACTTTTTTCTAGTTGTACAAGCACTATTGTTTTGTTATTAATTTTGATAGTTTTGAAATTTTTTATTGTCTGGGTTTTTGTTCCAACATAAATTCTTAAAGTTCCTTTTTCCGAGAATAATCTAGTATCGGTATTTGGTTTAACCAACAAGAAAGTTTTCTCTTTCAATAATTGGTTAGTTAACAAACTTCCTCTTTTCGGTTTACTTTTATTATTTTTTAAAGATATTGCAATTCTTGATGAAGATAAGACTGAAGAAGTCAATTTTTGACCTAAACTCTCAATTTCCCGTATATCTAATTGATTGTGCTGATCATCTACAAAAACCTTATTAAAACCCATATTCTTACTTGCAGTTCCAGTAATTACTTTTCCAATTCCCGCAATGGAAAAAACCCTATCAACCCATAAAGAAGGTGGATTGATATTTATTTCAGATTTGCTGAAAAATTCATAAATATTTTTTTTTACTATTTTCTTGTCACTATTTATTGAACTAAACTCAATCACCCCAAAATTAATCTCTTTAAAGTCAATCAATTTATTTTTTAAATCATTTTCACTAAACACAATCTCTTTTTTATCTATTTTTGTTAGAAAAAAAAGAAGATTATTAACACCTAGATTTAAGAGTGACAAAAAATGTTCTTCTGATTGTTGAGACCAGCCCTGAGTTGAGTCAATACAGAACAAAACCCCATCAACGTTGGAAAAACCACTAACTGTATTTTTGAAATAATCTGAATGACCTGGCACATCAACAATTGAAAATCGTTTGTCTTCAAAGTCAAAATATGTATAGCCAAGATTAATGGTGAGGCCTCTTTGTTTTTCTTCTTTTAAACGATCAGTTTCTTGTCCAGTTAAGAAATTTACTAATGTAGATTTACCATGATCAACATGGCCAGCTGTCGCCAATACGGTCATATTGAATTCAGAAATTTAGCAATTTCATTATCTTGACTTTCGAATACACTTCTCAAATCAATGTTGATTTTTCCATTTATTACCCTAGGAATAATTGGATATTCGTTACTTACTAGTTTCTCTAAAACTTTTTCTGATTCATCAATATCTAGAACCATCACAGGTGAACTTAGAGTAATGTTTGGGAGCGTTCCACCGCCAATTAAGCTTTCACCATTAATAATTTTATATTCTAAATTACTTTTCTTAATAATTTTTTGAATTCTATTCTCTAACTGCGAATATGTGTTTTTTAAAAGGTTCCAAAACGGAATATTTTCTTCATTTTTTTGAATATATAATTCTGTAGTTTTTTGAAGTTCATACAAAACTATATCTGAGCATCTGTATGTTCTGAAGATACTAAAACTTTTTATTGATTCTATTAGTTCGTACTTTCCTGCAATAATTCCAGACTGTACAGAGCCAAATAACTTATCTCCAGAGAACATCACAATATCGACACCATCTTTTATTGACTGTTGAACTCTAGGCTCTTTTTTAAATATGGATAGACTGTGTTTCTCAAGAAAAGATTCCTCAATCACTAAACCGCTACCAAGATCATGGAGAAGTAATGTTTCATATTTGTTTTTTAAATCAACTAGTTCACTAAGGCTAACTTCTTCAGTGAAACCACTAATTGAAAAATTACTTCTATGAACTTTTAACACCACAGAGTTGGGATGTTCTTTTAAGGCTTTTTCATAGTCACCCAAACGAGTTTTATTTGTTGTGCCAACTTCAATTAAATTCATACCTGTTTCAGAAATGATGTCTGGAAGCCTGTACGAGCCTCCAATTTCAATAATTTCACCTCGAGAAACTATGACAGTGTCTATGTTATGTTTTTTTGTTAAGCACAGTAATGAAAGATAAAGAGAAGAGGCATTATTGTTAACAAAAGCTACATTATCAACATTTAATAAAATCTTCATAGATTCTGTTAAGTAGTCATTGCGATTACCTCTTGAAGCAGTTGTTAAGTCATACTCTATATTTGTATACATTCCTGAAAAAGATATATTTACCGGAGATCTACCTAAATTTGTGTGAAGTACAGTACCAGTTGCATTTATAACATCTTTTTGTTTTTTCAAACTAAGCTTATTAATTAATTGTTCAAACTCTTTTTTTGCATCTTCAGGATCTTTATTTACAGAAAGTATGTTTTTTGCAAATTCGACTTTTATATCTCTTGGAAGGTTGGAATTCGTTGATTCAACTAGTTTATTTACGGAAATATTTTCCATTATTTTGAAAGCTCTTCAAAAACCTTTGCTAAACGCCCAGTACAGGTTTCATCAACTATTGGAGGTAGCTTATTAGCTATTACAGAAATGAGTTTTTCAATTTCTGTTTTAGTTGGAGTGTTTTTTTCTTGAAGAATTAAAGGAGTACCATCATCAGCAATATCATTTGTATCTTCACTAATAGGAATTCTCCCAAGTATTGGAAGTGAGAATTTTTCTGCTAGCGCATCTCCCCCTCCTTTGCCAAATATATTAAACTTGTCACCGTTACTTGTTTCAAAGTATGACATATTTTCAATTACACCTAAAAGAGGTATAAAACTTCTTTTTGCCATATCAGCAACTCTAGTCGCAACTTTTTGTGCCATAAGCTGAGGAGTTGTGACAACAATGAGTTCAGCTTGAGGAAGTAATCTGCTTAATGCCATTTGAATATCACCAGTACCAGGTGGTAGATCGATAATTAAGTAGTCAAGATCTCCCCATTCGACATTTGTCAGAAACTGTTCCAATGCTTTACTTAACATTAATCCACGCCACATAAGCGCAGTATCTTCGTCGCTAGTAATCAACCCTGTTGAAATGACTTTTAGATTTTCATAATCATATGGAATCATCAGTTTCTCATCGTTCGCTTCAATTCTTCCTTTAATTCCTAAAAGTCGAGGAATAGAAAATCCCCAAATATCAGCATCCAGAAGACCAGTTTGGAATCCTTTTTTTGATAAACCAAGTGCAATGTTTGTTGATAAAGTTGATTTTCCAACTCCACCTTTTCCACTACCTATTGCAATAACTCTAGTTCTTGGATCAACTTTTGTTGGTTGGGCATTCTCTCTTGATTTCTTTCGTGCTTTTTCCATAACTGCTGTTCTATCCTCTTGATCCATAGCAACAACAT
The DNA here is from genome assembly GCA_902622665.1 of uncultured Candidatus Actinomarina sp. Taxonomy (GTDB): domain Bacteria; phylum Actinomycetota; class Acidimicrobiia; order Actinomarinales; family Actinomarinaceae; genus Actinomarina. Next base: position 92,228 of record CACNQV010000001.1, on the reverse strand, counting down.
TAATTTCAACTGTTTCAACATTTTCAAGTAAAGACAGTTTTCTAGTGATTTCCTTTTCAATTTGATTTCTCATTGGACAATCAGCAATTGTTAAAGCAAGGTCTATTTTGACAGTTGATCCTTCATGATCAACTGCTTTAACCATTCCAAGCTCTACAATATTTGCCCCTAATTCAGGATCAAACACTGTAGATAGGTGTTTTAGCAATATATCACTTTGTGTCATATAGATATTCTAAGTACATTTGTGAAAGATGTAATTATTAATTTATTGAATATGTGTTTTCTTGTTATAATTATTTCATGGATATACAAATTAAATCATCAAGAGCAGTGTTGGCAACAGACAGTGCTGTAAAAAAGCTTGTAGAACTTAAATCTGAAGAGACAGCAGAAGATAGCTTTCTAAGAATGGGTGTAAAACCTGGGGGCTGCTCTGGCTACTCTTACGAAATGTTCTTCGATACAGACAAATTTGATGGTGACGTAATTGAAGAGTACGATGGTGTCAATATTGTTGTTGACGGACAGAGCCTAGAGCATATTAAAGGTGCAACTCTAGATTATAAAGAGGGCTTAATGGAAACAGGTTTTTCTATTGATAATCCAAATGTATCTAGAACATGTGGTTGCGGTAATAGCTTTAGTTAAATTTATAGCCGACTGAGTGTACTGTCTTAATCCAATCATTTCTTTGGTCACCAAGTTTCGCTCTTAGTCTTCTTACATGAACATCGACTGTTCTTGCACCACCAAAATAGTCATAGCCCCAAACTTTTTCTAAGAGTTGCTCTCTAGACCAAACATTCTCTTGATTAACAACAAAAAACTTTAGCAGTTCGTACTCCATAAACGTTAAATCAAGCAATGTATCACCGGCTTTTGCTTCGTACGTTTTTAAATTAATATTGAGATCTTTAAATTCAAGAATTTCTGAATTGCTGTCTCCAACAAGTGCATGAACTCTAGCACCAACTTCCTCTAATTTGCTATTACTTGAAATTAATTCGATTTGTGGGTTTTGAATTAGGTCAACTGTTTGTTCAAAATCTACATCATTAACAATAATTAATGTTGGAAATGGTTTATTTGAAGATTCTAAATCTGACAAATTTTTCTTAGTTTCTCCATATTTAGAAAGAGATGTTACAACTAAATTAATTTGCTTTGGGTTTTTTATATTCTTGATGACGAGTTTTTTAATACCAGAAGCTTTTAATAAATCTTCTAAGTTTTTATGTTCTTTATCTATGTTTATATATGTGTCTATCATCTCGAAACAATTATTTAATAATTCTGTAACAACATTGCTTGAAATATATATTACATTATTTTCATGAAGATAAAAGCAGAATATATATGGATTGACGGTCAAACTCCAACCGCAAAATTAAGGAGTAAAACAAAAATAATCGATCAAGGAACAGAACCTCCTATTTGGGGTTTCGATGGGTCTAGCACTCAACAAGCAACAGGTGACCAATCTGATTGTGTGTTAAAGCCAGTTTCACAATTTCCTGACCCAATCAGAGGTGGAGAAAATATTTTGGTGATGTGTGAAGTAATGAATGTAGACATGACTCCTCATGCATCAAACACCAGAGCTGCATTAGTAGAATCAGCTGAAAATTTTGGTGAATTTGAACCTTGGTTTGGAATGGAACAAGAGTATACGTTTTATGAGCAATCTTATGACTCACTTAAATATGGTCAACCTTTAGGATTTCCTCCATCAGGATACCCAGCACCTCAGGGTGGTTACTACTGTGGTGTTGGTGCTGATGAAGTTTATGGAAGAGAAATCTCTGAAGCGCACGCAACTGCATGCATGGAAGCTGGGCTGGGTATTTCAGGAACAAATGCTGAAGTTATGCCTGGTCAATGGGAGTTTCAAATTGGACCTGTAGGAGCACCAGATATTGGTGATCAAATTTGGGTTGCAAGATGGTTACTTTACAGAATTGCCGAAGATTGGAACATCTCTGCAACTCTAGATCCAAAACCGGTAAAAGGTGATTGGAATGGTGCTGGTATGCACACTAATTTTTCAACTAAACAAATGAGGGAAGATGGTGGATATGATGCCATAGTTGCTGCTTGTGAAGCTCTTGGTAAAAATGCAGATTTGCATGTTAAAAATTATGGTGCACATATTGAAGACAGGCTCACAGGTGATCATGAGACTCAAAGTTTTGACACTTTTTCTTATGGAGTTAGCGACAGAGGGGCTTCAATTAGGATTCCATGGCAAGTTGAGGTAGATAAAAAAGGTTATCTTGAAGACAGAAGGCCTAACGCTAATGGAGACCCATACGTCATTGCGATGTTGATGATTGATACAGTTTGTTCGGCAGCTTCTAGCTAGAAGTTGCTGATGCAACAACTTCTTCAATCTTTTTAATAAATTGATCTAAGTTACTATTAAATGATTCAAGCGCTGCTGCTCTTTGTTCACCTGTATCAGATGATTCAAGTCCAGCTAGCAACTCAACAGTATCTGCATAAATTAAGTTAACTAAAGTTTTAAGCTCTTCATGGCTTGTAACTAAATTTGCATATTCATTTGGAGGCCCTGGCTCGGTTACTGTTGTAACAAACTGTTCAGCGGTTGCTATAAAAGCCCTAAATTCATCTTTTGCTTCCTGATAAGTTACAGATTTTTCATCCCAGTTTTCATTGGCTTCTAGTACATCTTTTCCTAATTCTGTTGCTTGAATTTTTTCAGCACTAATTTCTTCTAGATATTGTACGAAATCATCTGGAAGGGTAGTAGTTGTACTAGTTGTAGATGTATCTTCCACTACTATATCTTCTGCTACTGTTTCAACGGGAGTTTCTTCAGCTACTAAATCTAAATCATTATTTGTTGCAACCCTATTTATGAAAGTGTAAGTTGTTGCAATCATTCCAATAAGGACTAATGGTAGAACAACTCTTCCTGGTTTTGGGTCTGGATTAAAGGTTTCCATAGCTATATTGTATCAAACTTATTTAATATATCGGTATTAATAGTTTCCCAATCAGCTAACTCTTCTTTGGTAAGAGTGAAAAAGCCAGGACCAGTAAAGATGGAAGCAATACCCTCAATTCCTATAAGCTTTTTTGCAAGTCCCTCAATATCACTTGAGTCTTCGTTAATATATATAGCAATTTCATAGTCGTGCTCAATTAGGATTTTTTTAGCATTTGGATTGGGAGTGTCTATTAATTCCATATTTAAATAATATTTTAATATAAAAACAGTTAATATGTCTTTATGCAATACGATGTAAGTAAACTTGGAAAAAATAATTTACCTATAAATAAAAGTCAGATTTTTTCGGTGATAGGTCTATATTGTTTTGTTTTAGGGACTTCTTTACTGGGTTTTTCTATTTATTTATTTTTAGAGTCATCTGGTTTTGTTGAACAAGCTTTTATCAACTGGAGTGGCCAAGGACTTTTCTGGTCTTTTATTACACTATTTATTTCATTATTTGTCTTATTTATACCAGTAGAATTTTTCAGTGAATATTTTATTGAAAATAGGTCATTTAAAAATTTATTAACAAATGTAGTATCTGTTATTTTTGTATCTTTATTTTTTTTGGTGGTCTTTCAAGTTTTACTTAGAAATCAAAACGTATTTATAACCGAATACCTAGTTGTTGCCAGAGCAGTATCATTCTCAGGCTTCATTGCGATTCCTTTAGTCTTATTTCTATTTCACAACTTTGGAAAAAACTTACATATTATTAATAAATATTCTTATAGCTTGATATTGATTATTTGGATTATCTCAACTCAGATATTTTTATAATTACATCTTCTCTACAGGTCTCATACCTAAACAAAACATAACATTCTTGCTTGTAGTTAAAAATAAATTTATTAAATAAACTTTAGAACTAATATGATCTGAATCTTCTATTTCTGTAAGTTTTTCATATTCATAAAATTGATTAAATGAATTTGAAATATCATAAAGATAATTCGCAAGATGGTGCGGTTCATTAAGTGAGAATGATTGTTCAAGAAAATGCCCAAACATAAATAATTGTGAAAGCAACCGCTTGTCAATCTCAGATAGTACTAAGGTTTCAAATTTGTTTTTTTGCTGAACAATATTCTGTTGTAATTTTCTTGCTCTGACCTGAGCGTATTGAACGTAGATTCCAGTTTTACCATTTACACTGGTAAATTTTTCTAAATCAAACTTGTAATCAGTTTTTCTATTAGTAATTAAATCACTAAAAGTTAAAACAGAATTTGCTAGTTGTTTAATCGCTGAATCTTCCAAGTCATTATTTATATTTTTTATGTATTCATATGTTTCTTCAAATAATTCACTTAGAGGTTTTGTACCTCCATCTCTAGTTCTAAAAGGATTGCCATCACTGTCATTGAGTGTTCCGTAAGAAATATGCTCATGGTGTAAATTGTTAAATTCGAAAAACTTTATTGAATCAAACAACTGTTGAAAGTGGAGAGATTGACGATTATCAACAATATAATATGATTTATCGTACCCAATATTATTTTGTCTATACAGAACAGTAGCAAGATCAGTCGTGATATATAAATATGAACCGTCAGATTTTGTAATTAGTATTTTTGGATCTGTATTTTCAGCGCTTATTAATGCTCCGGAGTCTTCAATAATTTTTTTGTTTTTATACAGAGATTCTATCATTTCTGGAATCAATTCATTTACATCACTTTCACCTAACCAATAATCAAAACTGTGATTTAGTAGTGAAAAATTTTCTTCAAGATTTTTTATTGAAATATTTTTAATTGCACGCCATAATTCAAGAAGTTCTGAATCATTATTATTCAGTAGTTTATTGATTTCTTGGGCTCGAACTTTAAACTCGTTATTGCTTTTGTATTGCTCACTAGCTTTTGGATATATGATTTCAAGCTGACTTGAATCTAAGGAGTCTGTATTGATTGATTCATTCTCTAAATATGTAATAATTTGTGCAATAGGCATACCCCAGTCACCTAAATGAATATCGCTAATAACATCATTTCCAATAAATGAGTGTATGTTATATAAGCTTCTTCCTATATTAAGTGTACGCATGTGGCCAACATGTAGTGGTTTACCAATATTTGGGCCACCATAATCAAAAATTATTTTTTGAGAATTATCGTTCACAAAATCACTTTTCTTATTTGTTATTTGTTTAATTAAAACGTTATGGTTAAAAACTAAGTTTAAAAAACCAAGCTCAGTTTCTTCAACAGGTTGAAAAAAATTAGTGGAATTAATAACTTCAATAATATTTTTCTGAAGATTATTGAAGAAATCTGCTTTATTATGCTTGACCAGATTGTTTATCTGCATATCAAACTCTGGCATTTTCGATAAATTTAATTGTACAGACTCATCTAAATGAAATTTTTCAAATTCTTTGTTAAGTAAATCAATTAGTTCTTTAAATAAGTTATTCATTTAGCACAATTTTCTAATCTTTATTTTACTGTTTATCTACGAAAGAGCACTTGCCTCAAAAAGTAAAGTACAAATAAAGTATTGTCAATTAAGTACCTTTTGTATAGTCTTTTTGGATCTTGGACTAGTCTTAGTAGCCATTCTAATCCGATATTTGCCATCCATTCAGGAGCTTTCTTTTTTGTTCCAGCTACCCAATCAAACACTCCACCAATACCAACAAAATTTATATTACTATCTACTTCATCACAAATTTTGTCAATAAATAATTCTTGTTTTGGAAAACCCAGTGAAACCCAAACAATATCAGCTTCAATAGTTTGAAAATCTTTTTTATATTTTATAGCGAGTTCATCAGCACTTAACTGCTCTGGACAAATATGTCCACTTATTTTTATATCTGGAAAAATCTCTTTTAATCTCTCAATCATTTTTTTAGTGGTATTTTCATTATTACCAAAAAAATAGTGTCTACTGTTTGTTTCTAATCCATCTGAAATCGTTTGTAAAAATACCTTGTATCCATCTACTCTTGAGAATTTCTCTTTTGTAAGAAACGTAAGAGCTTTTGCGACCGGAAAACCATCAGGTGTTTTTATGGTAAAGTTGTTTATTAAATTTCTAATAGTCAAATCTTTAACGCTTCTAACCAATGTGTTTGCATTACAAATTGCAACGCGATTATTTGATGAAAAATTTAATAATTTTGAAACTTCATTTATATTTGTTTCAGTAATGTTTGTTTCAAGTACCTTAGTTGTTTTCATTGTTGAAACTATTATATAAGTATAAAATTTTGTTTAGAAGAAATTCTTGCGCCTGTGGCTCAACTGGATAGAGCATCTGACTTCGGATCAGAGGGTTGGGGGTTCGAGTCCCTCCAGGCGTGCTAAAAGCTTTCAAATAACTCTATAATTTTTTTAGCTCTGGTATCTAAAGATATTTCTTGCAAGTTAATTTCTTTGAAAGCTGAATTACACCCATCTTTAACTGCTTGTATGAGAGAATCTTCATTGTTTTCAAAGTAAAATATATTTTCTTGATTTGGAAGTACTCTATGAGAAGGAAAGTCTACAGCTATAACATTTAGGCCTACAGCCAAGTATTCAAAATACTTTAGTGGGGATGTAAAATATTTTGAGTGTGTATCAGGTGTATTTATTAACAGACCTGCAGAAGAAGATAATAATTCTTGAACTATTTCATTACGATTAAGTCTTCCAGTGACCGTAATATTTGAAATATTTTTTTCTAAAAGTAGTTCCCTAATTTTATTTGCTTCATTATCTGGACCTCCAACAATGTTTAAGTTATAGTCTTTTAATTTAGGGGAACTGAAAGCATTTATAACTGTATCTAAATTCCTCTCCTTTCCAAACCTTAACAAGTTTCCAACAAAGGTAATCTTTTTTGAAACTCTCATTTCCTTATTGAGAGTATTAAAAATTTCAAGATCGACCCCACTAGGAAGTAATATATTTTTAATATCGACTTGACTGAACTCTTTTTTTATATACTGATTTAAAAATATAATTTTTACATTGTCTTTGGAGGCTACTTTATTAAAAACATAGTTTCTTACTTTTGAATATTGATGGCACTCAAAAACAACCTTATAATTTTTTTTTGCTAAAAAAAATAATATCCAATCTGATCTTGTTAGAAAGTAGTCATTTTTATACTTATCATCATTAAATTTTTTCACAGTTGACTTTGCCCAAAGATAATGACTGATATGGAATAGTAATTTATTGAAATACTTGATTTTTCCAAAAGGATACGGATGTTTTACACCGTAGATAGATATATTTTGATTTAATAAATAATAATTTTGTATGGTTTTTAGATCATCAGAGCTATTTTTTTCTCTGAGAGGAAAAAATAGCTTTACATCATAACCATTTTTCATTAAATATTTTAGATTAGATATTGTTTGCAGACTATTTGCAGTTTCAGCCGGAAAACTTTGATAAGAAATATAGTTGATTACTTTATTCATTTGTATGTATAAATAAATTATATGTTGAGATATTTTATAAAAACTAATAGTTTTTTATATTTCACAGAATTGATACAATTTTTCTATGAAAGGCGATCCAGGATATTTTGGTCCACAATCAATGATGTGGAAAGTTAATAAAGAAATAACAGTTTTGTTTGGAGGTGCAAGAGCACTTCTTATGCATGCTGCACATCCACTCATTGCAGCTGGTGCTAGACAAACTTCTTTTTATCAACGAGATCCATGGAAAAGATTAATTAGAACACTTTCACTGCAAAATTCTGTAACATTTGGCACCAAAGAAGAAGCTGATGACAGTGCTCATAGAATTAATAAGCTTCATGAAGTTATAAACGGAGAAGATGAGATTACTGGTGGATACTACGATGCTTTGGACCACGAACAACTCCTCTGGGTACATGCTTGTCTTCAAATATCTTCTATCTACTTTTATGAAAAAACAGTTAAGAAGTTAACTGAAGATGAAAAAAATCAATATCATGAGGAAAATTCAATAGCAGCTGAGATGGTTTTAGTAGACCGTAAAATCATGCCTAAAACCCATGAAGATTTAAAACAATGGGTGATTAAAAAATCTAAAGAAAAAGACTACTTAGTTTTGACAGATGTTGCGATTGATGTAGCTGATATCATTAATGGTGGGCCTGTTCCTAGGCATATTAAACCAATATGGCCATTTATTGCATTTACTGCTTTCAACACGCTACCTACAGAATTTAAAAATATTTATGGCATTAAAGAAACAAAATTTAAAACTGCTTTATTGAATTTCAATTTATATTTTTTAAAATATTCAAGACCATTTCTACCACCGTTTTTTCGACTTATTGCTCCTGCAAGATGGGCTAAGCAAAGATTGACTAGGAATCCAAATTTAAGTTTTAAAGACAAATCTAAACTTTAACAAATATATAATTTATATGATGGATAAAGAAAATCATTGGGCAGAAATTAATAAAGATGTTGCTGATATTGCTAAAAAAGTTAAATCTAAAATTGATGAAGAAGATCTGGTTGAAGATTTAAAAGAGTCTTTTAAAAAGACTATCGAAAGTACTACAGAAATATTTAAAACTCTTATTAACACTTTAGAATCAACTATAAGTGATGATGAAATAAAACAAGATTCTAAAAACGTCGTAGATAATATTAGCTCTGAACTAAAACAAGTAATTTATGATACAAAATCAAAATTTACCGGAACTACAGAAGTCAATACAAAGTTTGAAGAGGAATAAAACTTAATTTAATTTTTCTTTTAAAAATTAAATTTATAGTATTCTTTAATAGTTGAACGGGTCGGTAGCTCAATCGGCAGAGCAGGAGCCTTTTAAGCTCAAGGTCGTGGGTTCGATTCCCACCCGACCCACTAAAGTCCAGAATTTTTTCTTTTAAACATTGAAGGAATCGTTTTTAAGATTATGGCTAAATCCAAAAGTAGACTCCAATTTTCTATATATTCGAGGTCATACCGAAACCATGTTTCGAAATTATCAGTATTTCTATCATTAATTTGTAATAATCCTGTCATACCAGGTAAAACGTTTAATCTTCTCATATAATTTTCATCAAATAAAATTGTATCTTCCTCAAACAATGGCCTTGGTCCAACAATTGACATTTGACCTTTTATTACATTAAGCAATTGCGGCAATTCATCAATGCTGTATTTTCTTAGCTTTTGCGAACCTGGAAGTAACCTTGGATCATTGTCTAATTTAAACAGAGGTCCAGTCTTTTTATTTTGATCTTGTAAATCTGTTCTTAAATTATGAGAATCTTTTTTCATAGTTCTAAATTTATACATATTAAACTTTTTGCCATGGAGACCAACTCTATTTTGCTTGATGACAAATGGTCTCCCATCTTTTAATAGAATTGAAGCTGAAATATAGATAATTAAAGGTGAAAACAACAGTAAAGCAAGTACCGATAGAAAGATATCTAGGATTCTTTTGATAATATATTTTGAGCCATATTGAATATCGTTATTAAAGTAATACACACACTTCTTTTCAATGTTTTCAAATCTATGAAGAAACTTTGTATGAAATGACAATTTTTTGTCAGAAAATAATAATATTTTTTTATTCAGATTAACTAAGTAAATTTCTAATTCTTTTGGTAGTTGTTGTCTTGCATAAAAATTTATTACAACTAAGTTAATTTCATTTTTTTTGTTTAATTCATCTATTAATTTTATTACTTGTTTAAATTCAGAATTTATATCGATTTTATACGAAGCTATTTCTTTTCTAAAGTTTAGGATACGGAGATTGTTTAGACTTGATTGATTATCAAGATTAAATGAAATAAAAGTTTCCTTTAGCGGTGATCTTCCAAGAATATGAGATAAAACTTCAGTATTGCGAAATATAAATAAAATTGAGGGAACAAACACTGTATAAATTATTAAGGATGCCCTAGAAAGCCCGTTGAATCTTAAAAAGTAAAATGAAGAAAACATATATGTTGTCCAGAGAAGGTATAATCTTGTAAAATCACCTAGGTAATTTTTATCGAAAGTTAACTTTAATTCATTCACATACGTGTAGAACTTTGTAGTAAAAACTGCTGATATGAATATAAATACCTGAAGAAATATAAATAAATCAACTGTAATCAGGGATTCGGGAACAAAAGAAAAAAATCTGTCCCAATCTTCAATTAAATTAAGATAAATATTAAATTTGTCAGATTGGTTTATGATTAGGAAATTATCAAAATACCAGATAGAGAATGCTATTGCTGTTATTTGGATTACAAAAAATCTTAATATATATTTTATTAATTTTTTAAAATTCACAATAATCGTACTTTTTTACTATCTTAATTTTAGGACTAAATAACGAATAAAAATAAGTATATTATTTTAATTAGGAATTTTATGAGTAATGTAGAGGCCATTTGTGGAGAATATCCTTCTAACTTCGAGAAAGCAGATATAGCAAGTGATCCTAATTATGTCTTTGTTAATGATCCAAACTATAGCGGAAGACAACTTTTTGATTCAGAAGGATCAAGTGTAATTGTTAACTCATTCGTAGAATGTGAGCATTATGTAGCTGGCGGGTGGGGATTTACCCCAATACAAAGTCTAGAAATTACTTTACATAATTATTTATTCATATTTGTTGCCATATTGGTTGGAGTAAGGTTTGTTTTGAAAAAGTATAAAGTTTTTTAGAATGTTAAAACTTGCAAATATTAACTATAAAATGGCAATCTATATTTTCATTTTATTTTTGCTAATAGTTCCTTGGCTGAATACAAGTATAGACTTTAAACAAAATGCTGGAATAGCAAGCCAAGAAGATGTAACTTTCTATGAAATAAACCCATGCAAAGTATCACTTTTTGAGTTTTTAAGGTCGAATCCAAAATCCATATATCAAAATCATTTCCACTTTCGTTTTAATAATTACTCCTCAATAAGTTGCTTTGGAAGAGTGAGCGGTCTAACTGTTATTGATAGTGATTTTTTTATATCTATTGGTACAAATACGTTTATAAACATAATATTTCAGGGATTAATTTGTTTATTATTTTTAAAGTTTATTACAAGAAATAAACTCTCTATAAGTGAGAATAAAGTTAGCAATTTAGCCAAAAATATTAGCATTTTATTAACAACTTATTTATTTTATTTTTCAGTATTTTCAGAAAAAAGATTTTATGAAAAGCAACTATATTATGTTGATTTTGATGAGGCGTTTTACAAAGCATTAGTTTTCTTGCTTTTTTATTTCATAATTTATAACCTAATCGATATTGCAGAAAATCGTTCAGATAATATTTTAAATTTCTTGCCTTTTTTATTTATTTTTCACTCTGTAATTTCAGGTACAAATATCACATTATTTTCTTCAATATTTATTTACTTTGGAATTATTTCAATTATCAGAAAAGAGTCTTTAAAAAAATTTAATAAGATAACAGTATCTCTATCAGTAATCTGGATTTTAAATTCAACAGAGAGTTACTATTTTGAACCAGGAAAATTTAGAGGATTTACAAGTAGTATATATGAATTTAATTCTTCTATTTATTGGTGTATATACTTCATTCTTTTAATTAATGGAATTTGGTATCTTTTCAAAACAAAATCTAATAAATTTAAATTTGATAAATTCATAAACAATGCAAGCTTAACAAGTATAGTTTTATTGATTTTAGGCTACTTAGGTGCAAACTTGCCCCTAATAAATTTTTTCAATTACTACTACTTTGGGCAACAAAAATTTGGAATTTCAAGAAATAATCCTTTTGAATTTAATTCATGGGCTGAAAAAATATCTTGGAGGGGATTTTATACAAGCGCAGAGACAATTGGAGAGTTTTATGGATTATGTATTATTTTAATTTTGTATTCTTACTCAAGAAAAAAAACAATAAATAAAATTGAGACAATAGGATTTGTTGCTTCTTTCCTAGGTATCTACTTTTCTAACAACAGAACTTCAATGTTATTAGCTTTTCTATTTTCAGTTTATCTTTTAATTGAACACAAGTCATACAAAAGGAATGCAACACTATTACTAAGTTTTTTTGGAATGATCTTATTAACTTACCTAGTCGGGATCGATGATTTGACTTATGAATTAGATTTTATTACAACAAGAATCACAGCCAACACAAATTCTTATAGCTTTGAAGGTATAAATTCAAGTTTTAGTAGATGGTTAAATACAAACTATGGTTCCGGAGGCTTTTTGTCAGGAATTTTTGGTTTTTTTAGTTTTATAGGTTATTTTTTAAATAGATCACAAAGATGGGGTATTTTCTTTGCAAGATACAACCCAACTTATATGGAGTCAATACTCGGTTCAGGTCCTTTAAGCTTGGGTCAAGTTTACGGAGAAACTCCAATTGCCAAGACAGAAACCTTTTTATTGCCTCATTCGTCTCTTTTGTCATTTTTAGTTTATTTTGGATTCTTAGGTGTAATAGTATTATTTTTGCTGTTAATTATTAAATTTTTGAATAATAGAAAATCTATAACAACCCTTGGAAAGATGATAATTTTGTTTATTTTTATAAATTTTCTAAAAAATGATCTAGTAAATTACTTTGCTCCATTTACTTTATATTTAGTATTTATGATTGGAATTTTAAATTATAACAACAATTTATTTTTTAAAATATCTTCTCCCAGTAACTATAAAAATACTGGAAATGAAACTAAGGAAAACAAAAAGTAGATTGATTGGTTTTACTAATAGTGAATTATCAAAAAGTCTGTCATCAGAATCTAATAAATCTCTCGTATTTTTTTTGTCGAAGCAATTTACTTTCTCAATACCATAAATATCATCGTAAATTCGATTTTCTAAATTGCAAAAATCAGAGTATTCAATAAAGTAAGATATATTTTGATTTAGGTCTTGAGTTGCAGTTTTTGGAAAGCCAAGTAAGAAAATTATAATAAAAGTGTAAGCAAATATATATATAGAAGACTTTTTGTTTTCTTTTAAACAGACTGCAACAAAAAATATAGTACTTAATAGTAATAAAAAAGAATAATAATGCGGTTTAAAAGTGTCGCCTACGTTTGGATCAAAATTATTTACTGGGAAACCAGTTATTGCATGGATAAGTAAAAGCATTGCTCCAAAAAGGAATGCAGATATATATTTTCTAAAATCGTAGTTTGTTCGCAATTTTTTTAGTAAAAAAAAGTAAAAAATAATTGATATTAATAAACCAACTGAAGACTTTAGATACAGGTCTGTATTTTTTTGTGTAAAAATTATTAAACTATTTGTATTTCGATCATAGGTTGGTTTTTTTATCTCAGGTGAGGTTTCAAATCTGATTATTTTATTCCTAGACATTGAGTAGCCACTATTATCATTGTTCCAGTAAAGGTCAAAGTAGTCACCTGATGTTTCAAGAAGTGTTATTCCTATGAAAGAATCAGCATGATAGTTCTTTATTGGACTTGTAGCAAGGTTATAAAGATTCAATTTATATATTATGTTGAAAGGAGCTTTGTAATCATAATTGTTTCTATAAGTCGCACCACTTTGAACATCTAAAATGTTTTTCTCGTTTGCTGAAGAATTTTCATAACTTAAAGATAAAAATGAAATAGATAGTAAGAATAAAATAATTAATAAGTGCATCTTTGTAATTCTTGCGAAAATACTTAAGTTTGTAATAAAAAGGTAGATGCAAATAATTGCCAATATATTGCCCTTTAAAGTAATGCATGAAATAAATAGTGGAATCAAAATATAAAGAAAAAAAATACTGTTTTTTTCTTTAAACTTTTCAATGCAATATAAGATCCAGGGTAATATCGCAAATGCTAGAATCTCAGGTTTAAATACTAACCTTAAGACTATTGAAACTGGAAAGAAATTTAAAAACACAAAGGTAGTAAAAATCGTAGAGTTTTTAAATTTGTATTGTTTTAACAAAAAAAAATAGCCTAAAAGTCCATAAACATAAATCCAAAAATTAACCTCTTGTATTGATTTGTGTAAAAACATTTCAACATTACTAAAAGAGTTGTATTGGAAAAAATAATTGACGTAATGAATGTAATAATACATTAACCCATGTTCTCTGCCAGTTTTAAAAGTTGAGTTTGCAAAATGGTCAAAGTAAACAAAGTACTCAGCAAAGTCAGGACTTTCTGTTGAGTCATAAAACAAAAAATTTATTTCTTTTAGCCAAATTGTTGAAAATAAAAGTATTAAAAAACTTAAAACGTCAGTTAATTTTTGCTTTTGCAACATAAACATATATTACATTTACTTATCTTCTAATCTTTTTATTAAAAACAATTAAAATATGTTTGTGAAAGTTTCAATATTAATGTCTTGTTACAACTCTCAAGCAACAATTAGTAAGTCAGTTGAAAGTATTTTAAGCCAGTCATATGAAGATATTGAATTATTAATTTGTGATGACGGTTCTATAGATGATACTTACAAGACAATTGAAGAGTACAGTAAAGCTGATAAACGAATATCCATTTTCAAAAATGAAAAGAATATTGGTCTTACCAAATCTTTAAATTTTTTAATTAATAAATCAGATGGAGAATTTATAGCCAGACAAGATGACGATGATATAAGTTTAGAACAAAGGATAGAAAAGCAAATAAAAGTAATAAATGATTTAAATCTTGACTTTGTGACATCAAGGGCAAAAATACTTGGTACTGATAAACTAATTCCAGGAATATCGTTTAATTTGCCAGTATCATTTGTAATGAATTTTAAAAATCCTTTTATTCATGGCACACTGCTAATAAAGAAAAAAATTTTAAATGATGTCGGTAATTATGATGAGAGATTCTATTATGCGCAAGACTACAAACTGTTTTCGGACTTAGTTGCAAAAGGCTATAAATATACCACAATAAAGGAGCCCTTATATAGATTGAATGTAAAAGATAATATTTCTAATAATTTTAAAAAAGAACAAGATTATTATTCAAGATGTGTCAGAAACAACTCAATACCAAATTAATTTATATAACAAAATTAAACTGAGAATCTATAACCTAATTAATCCTTTCTTAAAAAAGTTTGAAAAGTTTATACCTTTTTTTACTTTTGAGAGTATCTTAATATATTACTTTTTCCTAGTCGTTATATTCGGTAGGTCTTTCACAGGTATTTTAATTTTTGGATTTAGAGTAGGTGAGCTAATGATAGGATCTGCGTTAGCTTTATTTATGTATTTCATTTTGTTTAAAAATAAAAAAATAACCAATCTCTTAGGTACAGAAATAAACATAACCTTAAAGATTTTTCTTTTAAGTTTCTTTGTGATGAATGTTTTAAATGGAGGTCTAGCAAATTTTTTGAATCCAGAGACTTATCGATCAAGTTCCTACATATGGTCAATCGGATTTTTATTTGCTCTTGTTTTTCTCGGAAAGCTTCGTATTTTTGATTCAAATCTATTTTTGACAGCAATGTTTATTAGCTTGCCACTGACATATATATTAACTTCTGTTTATTACCCAAATATTATTTCGGATTTCTTTGCTAACTATTCTGACAAAATGAGAATGCTAAAAGGTTCAGATTTATTTATGGTTTATGCTATTTACTGTCTTTTATTTTTTGAGAGAATTAAAAATAATAATTTTATTTATATTTTTACGTTTATATTATCAGGTACATTAATTCCTTTAATTGTATTTTCAAGTCGCGGGGCTTCAATTGGTACCTTTATTGTGTTGGTATACAGTATTGTTTCAAACCGAAAAGCCTTTTTAAGAAATAAATTAGTGTTTGCTGTGTCAATCTTAGGATTCATAGTTTCTCTTACCCTTTCCTCTATTTACCTGGATTGGACAGAAATTGATTTTGAAGAAATAAATACTGAAATGGCTCTAGATAGTCTAGAGATGACTTTGGTTTCGAAAAGATACCCTGAAACTACAAAGCCTTATTTTTATTTTGAGAATAACAGGATAAATTCAGGTGATGGAAACTTGAATTGGAGACTTCAGATCTGGCAAGATGTAATACAAGATTTGAATGATAAAAATTCATTAATGTTAGGTTATGGTTTTCAGGATGAGATTCCGGCCATGCAAAGAATAGACAGAGCTGGTCTGGATGGTACTAATATACATGTTCATAATTATTTTATAAATGTTCTTGCAAGAGGAGGATTACTTCATTTATTAATAATCCTGTTCTTTTACATTTTTATAATTTTTAGAATAAAAAATTTAGAAAACAATTTAGGTGTAGTCTTTTTTATAATAGCTGTAATGTTTGTATCTTTTTTCGATTCCAGCATGGAAACTGTTAGGTTCCCGTTCTTATTTTTCACTGTCCTATCATATAAATTATTAAAGAAGTAATCTATTGAACTTTTTGGAATATACTTATTTAGATGAGTAAAGTTGCATTAATTACCGGCATAACGGGCCAAGATGGATATTATTTAACAAAATTATTGTTAGAGAAAAAATATGTAGTTCATGGCACAGTAAGAAGGTCATCTACTATTAACACGCAAAGAATAGATCCTTTAATTTCTAAATATAAATCTAATGAAAACCTTACGTTGCACTATTCAGACTTATTGGACCCATCATCTTTAAATCAATTAATTCAAAAAATTCAGCCGGATGAAATTTATAATTTAGCAGCACAGTCGCATGTTGCAGTCTCGTTTAAAAATCCAGTATTCTCCACGCAAACAGGAACATTAGGGCCATTGTCAATATTGGAAGCAGTAAAAAATGCTGATAAAGATATAAAGTATTATCAAGCTTCCTCATCAGAAATGTTTGGCGGAATTGATTCCCAACAATTAAACGAAAATTCTAAATTTATTCCTAAGAGTCCGTATGCTGCTTCAAAAGTATTTGCTCATCAGATTACAACAATATATAGAGAATCGTATGGGGTGTTTGGAGTAAATGGAATTCTTTTCAATCATGAATCCCCACACAGAGGAGAAACATTTGTCACAAGAAAAATTACTAGAGCTATTGGAAGAATTAAATTTGGACTTCAAAGTAAATTAACTCTTGGAAATTTAGATGCTTATAGGGACTGGGGATTTGCTGGTGATTATGTTAAAGGTATGTGGATGATGATGAATCACAAAACTCCTTCAGACTGGGTCCTTGCTACAGGAGAGTCTCACAGCGTTAGAGAATTTCTTGAAATCGGTTTTAAAGAAGTCGGTCTAAATTATGAGGATTATGTAGTTACATCTGAAAAATATTTTAGACCAAATGAAGTTAATCATTTACTAGGTGACCCTTCGAAAGCTAAACAATATCTTGGATGGGAGCCTGAAACTTCATTCCAAGAATTAGTAAAGCTGATGGTTCAAAGTGACTTGAAATTAGCTGAGAGAGAAAAAACTTTAATTGAAAATAATTTGCTCGATCCTACTTGGGAATACTCCACTTAATTACTTTTATACCACTTGTATGAAAGCTCTAAACCTTCATCTAAATTATATATAGGATTCCAACCATAGGATTTAATAATAGAAGTATCTAAAAGCTTTCTTGGATTACCGTTAGGTTTTGTATTATCAAAATTAATATTACCTCTGAAACCCACAACATCTTTTATTTTATAGGCCAAGTCTTTTATTGAAATTTCTTCGCCAAAACCAATATTTATTAAATCATGCGAAATGTCATTTTCTATGACAAATTTAATAGCAGATGCCAAGTCATCTACATACAGAAATTCTCTAAGCGGGGATCCATCACCCCATACTTTAAAAATACTCTCACTATTATTTTTTGCATCGTCCATTCTTCTAATTAATCCAGGAATTACATGACTGGAAGTTTCATCGAAATTATCATTTGGTCCATAAAGATTTGTTGGCATCAGGTTAATCACATTATGACCAAACTGTATATTCAAAGATCTACCTATTTCTATAGCAGTTAATTTAGCCATGGCATACGGTGAGTTAGTTTCTTCCAACTTGCCTTCCATAAAACTAGATTCTTTAATAGGGTTTGAAGCATTTAACGGATATATGCAACTGCTACCTAAATTAATTATTTTGATTTCTGGATTATCAATACAAGCTTCAAAGATGTTTACATTTATTTTTAAATTTTCCAGAATGAACTCGGTTCGAAGGGTATTGTTTGCAACTATTCCACCAACCCTTGCAGCCGCATTTATGATTATGTCAGGTGAAACCTTTTTGATTGTTTTTTTTGTTTCTTCAAGAACAAATAAGTTTGTATCTTTTCGTGTAGATGCAAAGATTTCATAATTATTATCATTAGAAAATATTCTAAAACAAGATGAACCCACCAAGCCATTGCTTCCAAAAATTAAAACTTTCTTTGAATTCATATTCCTTATAATAAATGTCTATAAATTATTTGTGTTTTTAATTACAATAACAATAGTTTGAATATTGTTTATTTTATGACATTTGATTACTCCTTAAAAACATGGAGTGAATCTTCCGCACTAGAAAGAGAAAGTAAATATTTTAATTACTTAAGTGATAAATACAATTTTAAGTTTTATATTGTAACCTATGGTTCAAAAGAAGACCTAAAGTACTCAAAACAATTTAGCAATGCAACTATCATTCCCATTTTTGAGCACTTTAGGAAAAGCAATTTTAAAATTATTAATTTTTTCAAATCATTCACCTATTGTTTTTTTATAAAAAAATTAATTCAAGAGGAAAAGTTTATTATCAAACAAAACCAATTATTAGGCTCTTGGGTAGCATGGACATTAAAATTAATTACAGGTTCACTTTTATTCATCCGCACAGGATATGACATGTACGCCTTTAGTAAATATGATAAAAAATCTTTCTTGAAGATCTTACTATATAAATTACTAACAAGAGTTTCTCTTTTATATGCTGATATTTATTCAGTAAGTAGTGAAGAGGATATTAAAATTTTAAAAAGTACATTTAGAACAAATAAAATTGTATTAATTAGAAACTGGGTAGAAGTTATAAATTCAAAAGATATAGGTTCAAGAGAAAATAAGATTTTGTCAATAGGTAGACTTGAGTATCAGAAAAATTTTCAATATCTAGTAGATAATTTTAAAAATTCTGATAGAAAAATAACAATATATGGAAAAGGCTCACAAGAGCATGAAATATTACGTCTTGCAAAACAGGTTGGATTAGATTTAGAAATTGTTAATAACATTAAAAATAAAGACTTGATATCTATACTGAGTTCTTCAAAGTACTTTATTCAAACATCATTATTCGAAGGAAATCCAAAAGCTTTATTAGAAGCCATGTCTGCTGGGTGCATTGTTTTAGCAAGTAATATCACTAATAATTCTGAAATTATTAAAGATGGTGAAAACGGATTTTTATTTGATTTAAATAAAAACCAACTAAAAAATAAATTTGATTTTGTAGATTCATTAAATATAAATCAATTAGAAGATGTATCTGCAAAAGCTAAAAAAACTATAAAAGAACAGTATCAAATTGATAAAATTGCATCATTGGAAATAAATTTACTAAAAGAGTTATATTATGAGTGATTCTAGGAATTTTTTGTTATGTTTTGATGAAAACTATAACATTCAAGCTGAAGTAACAATATCTTCACTTTTAGAAAATTCAAATTTTAAATTAAAATTTTATATCATTCATGATGATCCAGAATCTTTTGAAGAATCCAAGAAAAGATTAAATAGTTTTAGTAACTTACAATCAATAGAAGTTTATAAATTTAATAAGCGTCAAGACATTGTATTCCCAAATTTTGATGAATCACATATGAGTGAAGCGACTTATTATAGATTATTTTTGTCAGACTATTTACCAAGAACAATTAAAAATATTATTTATATTGATCCAGATGTTATTTGTCTGAATAATTTCGATGCTATGATTGACATTTCTTTTGAAATTTTAAATAATTCCAAATACGTTATTGGTGCCAAAACAGAACACTATGAAAAATCAGACAATAATACTTCAACTAGGCTTGAGCTTACTAGGAACAAGTATTTTAATGCAGGTGTTACTTTTATAGATTTTGAAAAATGGATTGATGAAAGCTATACAGAGAAACTGATTTCACATATGGACTATATGGGCGATAGAGTTCTTTGGATGGATCAATGTGTTCTTAATTCATTCTTAGATGGTTTATATATTGAAATTCCTGAACAATTAAACTTTACAAGTCGTTTACATGATAAAGAATTTTTATTAGATGAGGTAGTGTTTTATCATTTTGTTGGCAGCAGAAAGCCATGGACTGTTAAAGGGGTATTGTCAGATGGTGAATCATTGTATCAACATTTTCATAAAAAACTATTTAATAATAATTATCACATTGTTCATAGGTATAAAAGAGATTCAATTTATCAATTTTTTAAACTTATCTTATCTTTAAAAATCTTAAAATTAAAAAATCCTTCTATATATGTTAGAAATTTTATTGATTCATTTTAGTTTTTATGATGGAGATTAAAAATAATAAAGAAGAAAAAGAAACGTTTGCAGTATGTGTTGTTGGTGATTTTAAATTTTTAAGAAAATATTTTAAAAAATTTATAAACAACCTAAGAGTTGAAGGAAATTATAAAGGTGATGTAGTTGTAATTACATCCAAGTTAACACCAGTCTTTTTGTTTAAATTCAGTAATTTTAAAAACATTCATTTTTTAAAGTTTAATAAAATTAAATTTGATAAAGAAACAGAAAATTCTTTAAAAAGTCTTAATACAGGTTCTGAGCCAAATAGGCACATATATAAAAATTTCCAATGGAATAAGTTGCATTTATTCGATTCTGATTTAAAAAAGTGGGACTTTGTATTTTATATTGATATAAACATGACTATTCACAAAAGTTTAATTAGTTTGTTTAAGATCAAGCCTGATGGCAAAATTTTTGCAAATGAAGATACTAACTTAAACGAAGAATGGACCTTGGGTGGGCAATTTGACAATACGAATCCAATTTATAAAGACCTCGAAAAAAATTACGATTTAAATATTAAAAATTATTTTCAATCTGGGATTCTATATTTTGATACAAATATTATAGAAACAAGTACTAAGAATAAAATATTAGACCTTGTTAGAAAGTATCCAATTTCAAAAACAAACGAACAAGGGATTTTGAATATCTATTTTTTATTTATTGAAAAATTGTATAAAGTTATGCCACAAAATGTAGATGGCTTAACAACTTATAGCTATTGGAAAAAAAATAATTCTGTAATAATAACAAAGCAATTGATTGATCAATATAAATGAAGTTATTAAATGGTCTAAAAATAAATTTAAAACACAATATTTTATTAATAATTACTTCAATATTTTTTGTAAATTTTATTTTGAATATTAATTCAAATGGAAACCAGTTAATTTCTTATTATTTAAGTAATAGAGTTGCATTCTTTATCTTAATTTTGAATTCAATTTTTTATTATCTACTGGCAATGGCATTAAAGTCCTTACTAAATCTGCATTCTCTTTCACTCTCTCTTTGTTATTTTTTATCCAGCTATTTCTTTGTAGATTTTTTTCTCCTTATTATTTTAAAGAGTCAAAACTTTCAATTTACTTTTCTGATAGTGTCATTTTTGTGGATTGGATTATTTTTTACTAAAGGAGTGAAACACAAATGGATTTATCTTCTATTTCCAATTTATACGATAATTTATTTATTGAATAAAACATTCAGTACAGAATTATTTAGAAATATTAACTACATTGAATTAAATACAGACGTTCCTGTGCAATGGTTTGAAATGGCGCAGAGAATATCTTTAAATAATTATTTTGAACTATTTCAAAATAATGTAATTGATGGACATGGTCTATTTTTAAGCTATATACAAGCATTAATTTTTAAATTAAACTTTTTTGAATTTGATTTCACATTTGTAAGGTTAAATTCTAATTTATTTTTAATCTTTTCTTATTTTTTAATATTTGATTTATTCACATCTAGAAAAAATAAATATCTAGCTTCCTTAGCATTTACTTCTCTAATATTAAATAGTGATTGGTTAACTTATCTATTTATTGATTCTTTAATGTTAGAAGGAATTGTTAGCTTCTTCTTTTGTACTTTTTTAGTAAATTTAAAAAACTTTTTATCAGATAAATTAAATGTAAAATCATCAATGTTTTTTGCTCTTTTTAGCTTACTTATTTTCAGCAAGCAATTCATTTCTCTCTTAGTTATTTTGACTCTTATCTATCTGTTCATATGCAGGCGTGATAAAAATATAATTCTCGCCTTTTTTATTTTTTTATTAGATAATCTGTATAAAAAATTTTTTACACCAAGTGTTGATGGCTTTGAATATACTCAAGGATTAAATTTTTCAAAAATACTTTCAGAAGTTTTAACTCTTCAAAATCTTGCTCTCGAAAATATAGTTAAAATTATAAATCAAATATTTATTGATAAACCTATCTCTTTATTATTAGGAATATTTTTATTTATAAATATTTTCAACATGTATAAATCAAAGAATATAAAAATAATTGATAACATAGATTTTTATATTGTTATTTTCAACTTATTTTTTATATTTACTCTTTTTATTGTTTGGTGGAAAGATTTTGGTATCCAATCTTCTTTTAGATACGCACTTAACACATTACATCTTATATTTGTAAATATAGTTATGATTGCAGATAGATTAAGAGAATAGATTTAATTTTGAATACTTGATCATCTTAAATGCAATATTTAAAGCATCAGAAAGTTTAATTTTTTTCCCTTCACTGTAACTTCTTCCTTCGTATTTTATAGGAACCTCAATTATTTCGATACCAAGCTTTATGAATTTAGAGAGAACTTCTAATTCCATCCCAAAACCTTTTTCATTCAAGCTAAGTTTTTGTATATTTTTCAAACTATACATTTGATAGCAAGTCGAAATATCTGACACCTTGTATCTATTAATAAATGAAAACATTATGGATAAAATTCTATTGCCAAAATAAGTAGTAAAGTAAACTTTTTTTCTTTCTTTATTTCCTATAATCCTAGATCCAAGTATCAAATCATTTGGGTGCATTTTTGCTACCTCAAACATTTCTACAATATCTTCTGGGAAGTATTCTAAATCAGCATCATGGGTTATTACATGAGAAGTTTTTACAAAATTTAAACCGAGTTGTACTGCAGATGCTTTTCCACTGTTTGTGTTTGTTTGTAATACTGAAATTGAACTATCTTTTTCTTTTAGATTTTGAGCTATAGCAAAGCTCTCATCTGTAGAGCAATTATCTATTAAAATAATTTCATTGAATATATTTGTTTTTTGCAAACGTGTTACCGAATCAAAAAGATACTTTTCCTCATTAAATATTGGAACAATAGCAGTTAGGTTTATATCTTTCACTTTTTTAAAATTAATATTTTACAAATATACTACTTTTAGAATTAACATTGTAAATAATTATGAAAAAAATATTGGTTGTTAATACTTCTTACAGCCAGTTTGGTGGTGAAGATTCAAATATAATTGATGAAATAAAGCTTCTTCAAAAAAATTTTGACGTAGAATATCTTGAATATAAAAACTCTAAAAGATTAAACATCTTCGACCTTATAGCATTTTTTATAGGTTCAAATTATTCATCTAACAAGCTCTTAAAACATAAAATAAACGAATTTAACCCAGATGTAGTTTACGTTCACAACACTTGGTTTAGAGCAAATCTTGGCATTTTTAAAATTCTTAAAAAATCAAATATAAAAGTTTTAGTCAAGATCCATAACTTCAGATATTACTGCACAAGGCATTTTTTTATTGTAGGACATTTAAAAAGTCAAAATATTTGCGAGATGTGCAACTTGTCTAAAGGTAAAAGAATATTTAATAAATATTTTCAAAACTCTTATCTAAAGTCTTTTTTTGTAATAATTTATGGTAAAAAATATTACAAAATATTAAAAAATTATGATTTTCAACTTTTGGTTATGACTCGATTCCAAAGGAAAATTTTAGAAAATTTAGGTTTTAATTCAAATAATATAAATATTTACCTTAACCCAATAAATATAATTGATGGAAGCTTTAATTCTGACAGCGATTACTTTGTTTATGCAGGTAGAATTTCAACTGAAAAAGGAACTGAAGAACTAATTAACGCCTTCATTGAAGCAAAACTAGAAAATGTAAATCTTAAATTAATTGGTGATGGTAAAAATTTAGAAACTTTAAAAGACAAATATAATTTTCCCAATATAAATTTTCTTGGCGAATTAGATAATGATTCAACATTGAAAATAATTAAAAATGCAAGAGGAGTTATAACTGCGACAAAAATGTATGAAGGTCAACCAAGGCTACTTTGTGAAGCCTCATCTATGAAAATACCTGCTGTTTTTCCAAAGTTTGGAGGTATGTCAGAATTTTTTCCTGATGATTATGAGTTTAAATTTGAACAATATAATTATTCAGATCTTTCGAATAAACTAATTCAACTCCATGAGCACAAAAATATTAAAGATATTAGTAATAATGTTTTTGATAAAGCTTGTTCACTTTTTGATGAAAAGATAATGGTCAAAAAATTTTTTGACATATTAAGTAAGTAAGTAATTAAATATATTATTTAGTTCAATATGATTTATAATTATAAATAATGACTGATAGTCCAATACCATTATTTAAAGTTTTTATGAGTGATAAAGCTTCGGGTTCCGTTTCCAAGGTCTTATCAAGCGGGTATATTACACAAGGTCCTGAAGTAGAAAAATTTGAAGAAGTATTAAAAAATTACTTTAGTAATGACAAAGTTGTCACAACAAATTCAGCAACATCTGGTCTACACTTAATTTTTCATATGTTAAAAGAATATGGATTAGGTGAGGATAAAGTAAAAATTGATACAGCCCTAGATCATGTTTTAACAACTCCATTAACATGTACTGCTACCAATTGGCCAATAATCTTAAATGATATAAATTTAAGGTGGGTTGATGTAAATCCAGAAAATTGCAACATGGACTTAGATGATTTAGAAAGTAAGGTAAACAAAAATACTAAAGCAGTTTTAGTAGTTCATTGGGGTGGATATCCCGTTGACCTAGATAGGTTAAGAGAAATTCAAAATAATTTTTATCAAAAATATGGCTTCAAATTTGTTATCATCGAAGACTCAGCTCATGCTTTTGGTACAAAAACTGACAAAGAGATGATTGGTAACACCGGAAATATTAGCTCTTTTAGCTTTCAAGCTATAAAACACTTAACATCTGTTGATGGTGGATGTATAAATTTTAACTATAAAGAAGATGTAGACAGAGCAAAGCTTCTAAGGTGGTACGGCATTGACAGAGAAGAAAACAGAAAAGACTTTAGATGTGAGTCTGATATTTTAAATGTAGGTTTCAAATTTCACATGAATGATGTCAATGCATATATAGGAAGAATGAACTTTGAACCAGTAACAAAAGATTTGTTAAAAAAACATGAAAATAATGGAATTTATTACAATGATAAATTAAAAAATATCAAAAATGTGGAATTAATGGACTATTCAAATGATTACAGTGTTCCGTTTTGGATATACACAATAAAAGTAAAAAATAGAGATAGATTTATGGAGCACATGAAAAATAAAAATATTATAGTAAGCAGAGTTCATGAGAGGAATGATAAACATACAGCAACTAAGTCTTATCAGGAAGACTTGCCTCTTTTGGAATCATTTATTGATGAAATGGTATGCATACCAGTAGGTTGGTGGGTAGGCGAGGCTGAACGAGAATATATTGTCGAATCTATTAAAGAGGGATGGTAATTAAAATTCTAACCACTCAGGATTTTCTAAATACCATTTAACTAGTTTTTCTAAGCTATCTTCAACTGTGTAATTTGGTTCCCAACCAGCTTTCCTTATAAATGTTCCATCAATTGCATATCTTAAGTCATGACCTGGACGAGATGAATGAAAATCTACTAATTCGTAATCAAGACTAAATCCAGAAAATTCTGAAATTAATTTTGCAACTTCTAGGTTATCTAATTCTTTTGTTCCGGGAATATTAACTTTTAGACATTTTGGTCCAATATCATCAATAGGAAACTGCATTTTTTTTAGTTTTTCAAAATTTTCAGTGATAAACATAACTGAATTTGCCACATCTTCTGAATAAATGTAGTG
This sequence comes from uncultured Candidatus Actinomarina sp., assembly GCA_902622665.1. Classification (GTDB taxonomy): domain Bacteria; phylum Actinomycetota; class Acidimicrobiia; order Actinomarinales; family Actinomarinaceae; genus Actinomarina. Next base: position 66,154 of record CACNQV010000001.1, on the reverse strand, counting down.
CCGACTTCCTGGAGTACTTTTGTCTTTACTCGCATGAATAGTAATCTTTTTATTATTTTTTAATTTCCATAACGTATTAGGAATATATTTTTCAGGATGTTGTCTTTCTCCATAAACATTCATGCAGTGGCTAATTACAATAGGTAATCCATAAGTATTTTCAAACGCTATTGCCAGCTCTTCTCCACCAGCTTTTGCAGCACTGTAAGGATTTGTGCTGTTGTATCTGTCCCATTCTAAAAACGATTGTCCTGGCTTAGCTGGACCAAACACTTCATCAGTGCTGAAATAAGCCAAGAGTTCCAAATTGTCCATAAACCTTGCATAATTTAATAAATTTGCCGTGGCTAAGACATTGTCCTCAACAAATGTTAGTGGATCAACTATCGATCTATCTACATGTGAAGATGCTGCAAGATGAAATACTATTTCGGCATCTTTAATTTTACCATCAAGAAGATTGTTAATTTCCGATTTTAAATCATGATATATAATTTGTAATCTTGTCTTTTCTTTCTCTGGATAATCTTTCAACATATGAGAAAATCTATTCAGATTACCAGAATAATCTAGTCTATCTAAACTGATGACTTCCCAGTCTGTGTTATCAAGTATGTATTTTATAAGAATATGTCCAATAAAACCAGCACCACCAGTTACAACGACTTTCTTTGACATATATGCATATTAATAAATATAAAATACAATATCGTTAATTAATTAATAAGGTTCATATAAATTTGAAAGGTAATTTTTCCAATTTGAAATTTCAATATTTTTAAATTGTGTATTTTTTTGAGCATAAAAGTCATACATTATATTTTCAATATGTAGATTTTTATCAATTAATTGTTTTGTATCAAATTTATCAACAAATTCAATTAAATCTTTTGATATACTTCCAAAATATCCACTTTTCACTCTTTGATGGCTTTCTAGTGAAAAATAATTTGAATTATCAGAAATAAAATCTTGAATAAAAGAATCACTTTTAATGATAAGTCTTGGTTCAAAGTAAAAAACTTTATCATACTTTTCAAAAAACTCTTTGTTAAACTTTAAAGCTTCAAGCATTCCAGCACCTTTATTTTTTCTACCTACTTTATTTTTTTTCCTGAGTAAAAATTCAGTATTTTTAGGTAGAAGGCTTAACATATCTTGAGGCAAAGATGAAATTTTTTTTACTGTATTATCGATCAAGACTACGGAATTAAAATTACTATAGATCTTAAGCTCTGCAAGAGCAGTAAAACCTGATTTGTATGAATCAATTCTTTTTTTTCCATACTCAATTTTTATATTATCAAAAGATAGGATAGGTTTTTTAATAATTATTGAAGAATTAAGGATTAATAAACTATTCATTAATTTAATTTATCTTTATAAAAAACAGTTAATGATGGAAATTCTTCATATATTTTATGAGGGTAGGAATCTTTTATTGATAATAAATAGTTATTAATTTTCGGCTTGTTATATTTTTTCATCCAATCAACAGAATCTCTTTCTAAACTACCTCCTTCAAGCATTAAAACTTTATTTGCAATAGGAAGATAATTATTTATTGCATATCTGTATGTATCTGCATCATTAGAAATATCAACGTGTATTAAGTCAAAATTTGAACAATTTTTATGGTAATCGTAAAAATTACCATATTCGATATTAATTCCCTTTAGATTTTGAAATTTAGTAATTATTTCTTCAAAATTTGCATTTTTATATTTATATTTTTCAAACAAATCAATAGCAGTTATTTTACAATTTTTTTGGCGATATTTAACAAAGGAATTTAATGAATATCCATCAAGAATCCCAATCTCTAATATTGAGGTTGGATTAACGGTTGTAATTATTTCATTAAAAACAGAATCATAGTTGTTTAAGCTATAGGAAGATTGCATATTATTCATATATAAATTTAGATTTTAATAATGTTAAAGCCATTCTAAGTCATGAATTTTAAAAATTAATAATTTATTAGAAAACTATCCTTAAACATTAATATTACAAATAGGAAAATATATTAAATGAAAGACTCGTTTCAAAGAGAATCATTCAGCTTAAAAAACTTAGGTGATGAGTTTGTGTTACACCATCATTTGGGTTTGGGAGATACAATAATTTGTAATGGTCTTGTAAATTTCCTCTCAACTAAATACTCCAAAATTTATCTACCAGTAAAAGAAAACCTTTTTAACACAGTTCAATTTTTGTATTCTGAAAATAAAAAATTAAGTCTTTTCAAAATATCAAATGAATCAAGAGAGGAAGATATTGATGAATTTGCTTCATCCAAAAATTTAAAAATTTTGAGGGTTGGATACCAGAATGTTAAAGACCAGCCGTTTAATTTGGCATTTTACAAACAACTAGGTCTTCCATATCGTTATTCTAAAAAATATTTCAATATTCCTAGCGATATTAATAAAGAGATTTTGTTAAAAGAGCATCTAATTAATTTTTATAATGTTAATCCAAAATCTTATTCAATTATTCATAATGAATACCAGTTTCCTGGAGGTAAATTTGATTTAAAGTTTACCGATAAAGAAAATGCAATATATGTTTCAAAAGAATCTGATTTATTTATGAATCTTTTTTTGTATAAGGGCCTGATTGAAAGTGCTCAAACAATACACTGTATAAATAGTAGTTTTTTGCATTTAGTTGAAAGAGTTAATAAAAGGGCTAAACTTTATTACCATAATTTGCGTAAAAATAATTTACACTTAAGTAATAAATGGACGTATGTTGAATATGATGATTGAAATACCAGTATCATATGGTGAGTTAGTAGATAAATTGACTATTTTAGAAATTAAATTAGAGATGATATCTGAAAAGTCAAAAATAAACCAAGTTACAAATGAGTACAGATATCTTTCAAGCATTTTCGATAAAATTAAAAGCGAACAAAAAACAGTTTTACCCTACTACGAAGAATTATTAGCAATTAATAAAAAGCTTTGGAACATTGAAGATTCAATTAGAAGATTAGAAAAACAAAAAAAATTTAATTCAGAATTTATAGAGCTTGCAAGAAAAGTTTATTACACCAACGATGAAAGGTTTGAAATCAAATCAAAAATAAATGCTTTATTTAACTCAAATATTAAAGAACAAAAATCTTATGAAAATTATAAATGAAAATAGATAAAGTCATACTTGCTTCAAACAACAATAAAGAATACTTAGATTTTTGGCCTATTGTATCTGAAGCCTGGTTAAGAATGGATATTGAGCCAGTTTTAATCTACACAGGTAAAGAGAAAATTAATTTAGATGGAAATGTTATTAATTTTTATATAGATGGATTAGATCCAGTTTTTGTTGCACAAAATATTAGAATTTTAGCGCCCGCTCTTTTTCAAGATAAAAATTCAATTACGTCTGATATAGATGATTTACCTCTTTCAAAAAAATATTTTGTAGATAATGTAAAAGACATACCTAGTCACATGTTTGTAATTTATAGATGGGGATTTATAACTGAAACTATGGTTCCTATTTGCTGGACTTTAGCAAACGGTAAGGTTTGGAAAGAAATTTTTAATATCAAAAGTGAATCAGATATTGTAAATAAATTAATAAATTGGTATCCAATTAATTATAAAAAAGGGAATCAAAACTGGTATACAGATCAACTGATGTTAAAAAAATATATCTCCAAATTCGATAAAAAATATCCCAATAGAGTAATTTACTTTGATGACCAAACACTACATTTCAACAGAATAGATAGAGCTGAAACGGACAGTGTATTGTTTAATTTACAATCAAAAAAAGTAGAATATACCGATTATCATATGCCTATTCCCTACAAACAATTCAAAAATATTATTATAGAAGTTTTTGAACTATCAAAAAAAAATGGATATATTTAAAAAATACATTCTTAATCTTAGAAGATACTTAACTGATGTATTTTTAATCGTATTTTCTATCTTTATTAAAAAATCTAACAATCTTGGATTTACAATATTAACCGGATCAGATTCAACTCACTTCAATAGCCTTTTAAATTTGCTAAAGTCACTTTCTATTTATGAATCAAATACTACCGTTAAGATCATCAATTTAGGACTTGATAATCATGAAATAGAGTTAATTCAAAAACTATACAATTATGAAATAATAGATTTTAATTTCGAAGACTATCCACCTTTCGTCTCAGAACGAGACCAATTTAATAAGCTAGGTTCATATGCGTGGAAACCTATTTCAATAAGGAATGAATTCAAAGAAAGCGGCAGTAATGTTATTTGGCTTGATGCTGGCTGTATTATTACAAAAAGTTTAAGTAAAATAAAAATATTAATTACCAAAAATGGTTTTTACTCACCTGAAAGTTCTGACAAAGTTAAAAAATGGACACATCTTGAGACAATAAAATTAATGAAGATTTCACAGTCAGTTCTTAATAAAAGGAATATAAGTGGTGGAATTGTTGGATTTTCTCAAGTTAATTCCCAATCAGTAAGAATGCTAGAAGATTGGTATTCATATTCAATTATTAAAGAAGTAATTTCACCCGAAGGCAGTAGTCGTTTAAATCACAGGCAAGATCAAGCAGTATTAACTTTATTGATGCATCACTATAAATTATCATGGTCCACTTTAAGGACACATAAGATGTTTGGAATTTTGAAACATCAAGATGTAGAAAATTAAATTAATTTACAATATATTCAACAAAGAATACAATTACATAAAACATGAGTAATTCAAAAACACTATTTTCAAGAGATTATTTCTACAAAAGTCACCAGAATGAGATTTCTAAATACATAACTCAAGATACAAATTATATAAATATATTTAATAAAAATTCAAAATTTCCAAAAGAATATTTCAATAATATTTTGATTGAGGATGAAGAAAAAACTCTCGAAGCGCAACTTAATGAAGTTCTCAAAAAGAGAAATATGGATCTAATGATTTTAACCGATATTTTTGAACTAACTGATGACGTCTACAGTGCATTAAAAATTGTCAAGTCATTCTTGAAAGATGAAGGACTATTAATCTTATCGAGTACTAATCCACTCTGGTACCAACTAATAAAATTTATTGAAAAAATTGGACTCAAAGAACCATCTAAATTTAAATCTTACATAAAGCCAAATAAAGTTGAAAATATTTTGAAAGCAGCAAATTATGAAAAAGTTAAAAGCTATAACAGGATTTATATACCTTTTAAATTTTTTGGCCTCGGTCCGATGTTTAATTATTTAATGTATCTTTTTCTGCCTTTTTTAAATTTGGGAATTAGAAATTATTTAATATATTCAAACAAGAAGGTCGAAAATAAAAAAATTTCAAAATCGATTATCGTACCTGCAAAAAATGAGGAAGGTAACCTAGATGAACTATTGAATAGAATTCCCCACTTTGAAACTGATTATGAAATTATTATTGTTTGCGGAAGGTCAACTGATAATACTCTAGAGAAAGCAAAATCTTTAATAGAGAGTAGACCAGAAAATGTAATTAAGGTACTAACCCAATCAAAAAACGGTAAAGCAAATGCAGTCTGGGAGGGCCTAGAATTATCTGATAAAGATGCAATTGCAATTCTTGATTCTGACTTAAGCGTTGATCCAGAGAAGTTAGTTGATTTCTTTGAAATTATAGAAAATGGTCATGCGGATTTTGTAAATGGTACTCGACTAATTTACAAAATGGAAGAGGGAGCAATGCAATCATTAAATAAGTTAGGAAATAGATTTTTTCAATTTATTATATCTAAACTTATATCAGTAAGTTTAACTGATTCGCTTTGTGGAACTAAAGTGTTTAAAAAAGAAAATATCGAGAATATAAAAAAATGGCAGAATAGTATGAAATTCAAAGATCCTTTTTGCGATTTCGATTTAATTTTTTCCGCAGCATACTCTTCACAGAAAATTGTTGAACTTCCTGTCTACTATAGATCAAGAAAATATGGCAGTACTAATATTTCTAGATTTAAAGATGGGTGGAAATTGCTCTTTTATTTTTTTAATTCATACATATTGTTCAAAACAGATTTTAAAAAAGAAGAAAATTCAAATAAATATGAATAAACTAGTTTCCGTAATAATTCATAGTTTTAATAGATTTGATTATCTTACAAACGCAATTCAAAGCGTTTTTAATCAAACTTTCACTGATTTTGAAATAATTTTGATTAACGATGAGTCTACTGATGAAAGGTACTATAAAGATAGTTTCGGCAAAACAATTAAGCAAATCGACATAAAGCGAAACGAGTATCCTAGGTGGACTGGTTCTAGGCAAGGTTTAATTAACGTTGGTCTAGAGCATGCAACAGGAAAATATGTAGCACTTCTTGATGATGACGATTGTTGGATTGAAAATAAACTTGAATTACAAATAGGGGCTATGGAAGAAAATTATTACAAATTTTCTTCAACAGAGGGTTATTTTGGTTTTGGAAAGTATGATCCCAATAAAAACTATTCACTTTACAATAGAGAACACTTTAATAAAGTTCTAAGAAAAAAATATAGATACACAAGATACCTAAAAAATGGAAAGCTTCCAAAAGTTTGGGATGAAAAATTTCTAAAAATACACAACTGCGTAGTTAAATCTAGTGCTGTGATAGAAAAAGACCTTTTAAAAATGATTGGTGGGTTTAGAGGGATACCAAAAAAAGCTGATTATGATTGTTGGCTTAACCTTATTCAAGTTACAAATCTACTTTATATTGACGAACCCTTATTTTATTACGATGGAGCACACGGTTCAGGCCAGTATTATTGATTTAAAACTTTATTAAAAAGTCTTTCATATTTTTCACACATTGTAGTTGAGTTATAAGGGTAAGACTTCATTTTCTTTTCAAATTGACCATAGTACTCAATTAGATATTCAAGTCTTTCTTCAAAATTCTCCAGAGTAACTTCTACCCCATGATTCTCGACGTATTCAGGAATTCCGCCACTATTTATGTATAAAACTGGAAGCCCACACAAAGCAGCTTCAATATGATGATTACCGGAAGGTTCATTAAGTGATCCAGTTACATAAATATCATGTTCCTTAATTTCATTTGCTAGTTCAAATCCACTTAAAGGTGTAATAACTTTAGTGTTTTTGAAGGTAAATTTCTTGTCAATATTTCCTATATATGTAAATTCAATCTTATTTCTCCATTTATTAGTTTCAAGCAGCTGGTCAATTAAGCTGTAAAGTTCAAATCCTTTTAAATAATTAGAACTCCAGTGATGCGTTAATAGTTTAAATTTTTTATTCACAGGCTTTTCAGTTCTTCCATAAGTGTTAAAAATCAACTCATTTGATCCAGACATAATTACAGAAGATTTATTTTCATCTAAACCAAGTTGTAAATATATACTTTGTAGCCAATCACTTACAAAAACCACGCTATCTGCTATTTCTGTTGATGATAAATATAGTTGGTTCACACCTTTCGTATTTTTTCTTTCATCACATTCATTAATTCTTTGAACAACTCTTGTTTTTTTATTAATTTTAGAAATATATTTTTTGATATCTTTTTTATTAAATGTTGAAGTACTTCCCCGTCCTTTTCGGGGATCGGTAAAAAGGATTATATCAATGTCTTTATCTTTTAAATCAAAAACAACTGTATGTCCATTAGCTTCTAGATACTCTTTTAGGTTTATTAAAAATAAATTACCTCCACCCCAGGGTCCTTCAATAATTTTTGATCCGAAACTAATTTTCATAATTCTTATCCTAAGTTAACAAAATATTTTCTGTTGTTAATTTATATGTTTATTATATTAATAGATACGGGGGCGTGGTGAAGTCTGGAGTTCACGCCTGCCTGTCACGCAGGAGGTCGCGGGTTCGAATCCCGTCGTCCCCGCTATAAGGCCAGATAGCTCAGTCGGTAGAGCACTTGTCTGAAAAACAAGGGGTCGGCAGTTCGATTCTGCCTCTGGCCACAAATTGATAAAAAAATTAATTTATAAATTTCAAAACAAAGAACTTAAGAAATATATTTTTTGGAAACTTGGTATCGATAAAATTATAAGAATGTATCTTATAAGCTACAGATATATTTATGATCAGTTTTTTAAAATTGCACTCAGTTTGTTTAAAAATAATTCAAAGGTTTATGTAAACTTAAAGTTTTTTTATCTGAAACACAAAAAATCGGATATTTATAAACACTTACAAACCCTCTATATTTACTCAAAAGAGTGTGAATCAATTTTTGAAACAGGAGTAAGAGGAGTTGTTTCTTCATGGGCATTTTTGAAAGGTTTAATAGATAACGGCTCTAAAGAAAAATATTTTTTTTTAAATGATATAAATGTTTGCGATACTGCAGAAATTGAATTTCATTCAAGTAATTTATTAGTTGATATTAATTACATTTGGAAAAATAATTTAGAAATTGAAATTAACAAAATGTATGACCTTACTTTTATAGACACTTGGCATGTTTATGCCCAATTAAAAAGAGAGCTTGAAAAGTTTTCTAAACATACAAACAAATACATTATTATGCACGACACAACGGTAGATGGTGAATTAGGAGAAACTATAAGAAGAAAATGGAATTCTATTGCTCAATCAAAAGAATCGGGTTTTCCAGTAGAAGAAATTGAGATTGGATTGTGGCCAGCCATATTAGAATTTTTAGATAATAATAACAATTGGGAATTAGAAAAAAGGTATGAGAATTGTAACGGCCTAACTATATTAAAAAGAATAAATCAATATGAATAATGCATAATAAGCTTTGTAAAAAACTTGATAGGTTTTAACTTAAAAAGAATGATTTGATACCTTGATTTTTCCAGCAGCCAAATTATGGAAATTAATTATTTATCTAAACAGACAAATATAGAATTTTATTCAAACGTCTACAATAACATAGATTATTAAATTCTCCTTTAAAAATAGGTACACTATATTTATTAAATGAAATACAAAACTTTATTTCCTTTGATACTTTTATTTTTTATAAGCTGCAATCAATCTAATCAAGAACAAGTTGTAAGAGTAAGTGAAGGTCAAGTAGATAATCTTATTGAACCTACAGAGACCACTATTTCTACAGTGGATGTGCCAACATACTATTTAAATGAAAAAAATATTCCAATTCAAAATGATCTTTACCACACATCCTTTGATTCTTGTATTGATTTTCTCGGAAGCAATCAAAAAGTTTCTTGTGAGGGAAGTTACGAAAGCATCAAATCAGTAGTTTTTGAGGAGGGAATGGTAAATACCTTAATTCACAATAATCATATATATGTTGTTATTAAAAAAGGAGTAATTTACAAATATGATTATGAGAATGACAATAAATCAATATTTTTTGAATCTGAAAATATCTTAAATAAACAAGAAGCAGGTTTGCTAGGTATAGCAATTAGTGACAGCAATAATACATTAGCAATCTCGTATGTTAATTCTGATTCACTGCTTGTTGTTGATAGATATAAATATGAGTCTTATGAAAAGATCAATCAATTTGTGTTTGATAAAAGATTATTTGAGCAAGAAATGAAAAATCCTTATACCCACATAGGAGGAAATATAATTTGGTCTAAATATTTTCAATCATACCTTTTAAGTGTTGGTGATAATCAAGAACCAAATGAGTTTTCAAGAGTAAATCCAGTTCCGTTAGCAACAGATAGTAATTTGGGAAAGATTGTAGCTTTAAAAGATTTAGATATAGATGTTCCAATTATTCGTCATTCAGAAGGAGATAAAATTGTAAACGCATTAGCTTTTGGATTAAGAAATCCCTGGCAATTTTTTGAGTATAGAGATTATTTAATAATTGCAGACGTTGGGTTGAGTATTAACGAAGAATTAAATGTAGTAAAACTAGCCAATTTACCAGCTTCTTTTGGTTGGCCAATTTTTGAAGGAGGAAGTACTTCTAAAGATATTGATAATATTGAGGATTATAAACTAGACATTAATTATTATATAAATTCAAATAAAATTAGTACAGAAGAGACATTTAACAAGCTTTATAAAGAATCTGTAAATCCTTCATTTTTTTACAATCATTATCCTACTGAAAATGACTATAGGGCTGCAATTATTGGTGGAGATATCATATTGGATAATGATTCAAAATATATTTTTAATATCGTAACTGTAGATATAAATACAAATGAACTTTTTTTGTATAATTTAACAAGTAGAGAGCTAACTTTAATACCTCCAATCGAAAAAATTGGTTCAACCACCTCTATAAGATCTTTTTCTAATGGGCTCTCAGACCTAGTAGCAAGCACTTTTGAAGGAAATTTGTTATTTCTTAAAATTAATGAGTAAATATTGATAATTATAAACATCTAGTATTTATTTTTAATACAATGTTTATGTGATTAAAAAATTTAAAAATTTAAAAAAGACATATTACATGTTTCAAGAATTTTTAGAAAAAGAAACATCAAAAAAAGATTTTTCAGACAGCTTTGGAAGTCAGAAAGGCCAAGTCGAATTTTTAATAAACAATATATGTGATTACGAAAATAAAGGGTTACCATTCAAAAAATATTTCATTGACTGTGCAGCTGGAGATGGGATAACACATAGCAACACATTGTTTCTAGAAAGGGAATTGAACTGGAAAGGCCTACTGATTGAACCAAACCCTTATTTTCACGATTCATTGAAAAAAAACAGAGTGTCTGAAATTATTAAAGAGTGTATAGGTTCAACAGATGGACAAGAAGTAGAATTTAGAATTGATAATAAACTATTGGCCGGAATTGTAGGCGAACAGTTTGATAACAATCATTTCTTGAGAGAAGAGGAATTAAAAACTGCAGAAATTATAAATTTAAAAACTAGAAAACTTGAAACAATTTTAGATGAAAATAATACCCCAAAAATTATTGATTATCTTAGTCTTGATGTTGAAGGTGCGGAAGAATTTATTTTATCTTCATTTAATTTTGAAAAATATAAATTTAAATTCATGACAATTGAGCGTCCTACAAATAAATTAAATATACTTTTAGATCAAAACAATTATGTTCAGGTCAAAAATGTCATTTCTGAAACTTTCTATATGCATAAAGAATTTATTTCAGAACTAAATCATTCACCTCAAGTTACTTTTAATTTAACTAAAGGAAAAGATTGGTAAAAAAATTTATAAAGAAAGTTACCAATTTTCGTTTTTTTAAAAATTTAAGAAACAATCAAAGATCTAAAAATTTAGCTAAAAATAGCAAAGGTCAAATCAATCAAAATACCTCGAGTGCTGAATTAATTTGTAATTTGATAACTAGCAAAGAAATAAACTCTGTTCTTGAGATAGGAACCTGGAATGGCCTTGGTTCAACAACAACTATATATGACTGTTTACATAACGTACAGAATAGCTTCCACTTTATATCTATCGAATCAGATAAATATTTTTATAGAGAAGCAAAAAATAATTTTAAAGGTAAGTCAATGATTGATATTAAACTTGGCAGATTATTTGAATTAAACGAGTTACCAGAAATTTCAAGTATTGACTTTCAAAAACATGGATTAATAAAAGAAAATGTTGAATGGTTCTATCAAGATTTAAGAAGGTATAAAAAAATTAAAAATATTTATGAAGAACTTCCACCAAAATTTGATTTTATTTTATTTGATGGCGGTGAATTTTCAACATTTGCAGAATTTAAAAAATTATATATGAAAACAAAATATTTTGCTCTTGATGATATAAATACCTATAAACAATTTGAGGTTTTAAGATTTATAAATAAAAATAGTAAAAATTTTAAAGAATTCTCTAGCTCAAATAATCTAAAAATTTTTGAGGTTCTAACTTAGTTTTTATTTGCGAAAGAGTTATCCCAACCAGGTTTGAGTGTATGTCTATACAACTCGTAATCTAATCCACGATAATATGCAAAGTTAAAATCAAGCTTATTATTTATAGCGTGTTGGTGATAAAAATGATGGGTACTTATGTAGTAATTGTTTGTTCGAAAATCTAACTTTTTAAATCTTTCACTAATATTCATGTACTTAAAGTAAGACTTAAACGCAACAAAATTTTTCTTATTATAAATGTTTGTAAACTTGTCCATGTTTTTTGACGAAGAAAAAAACCATGGATCGATTACGCCCCAACCTACACCATGATTGTTTTTATCATATGGTCCTAGCATATTATCTTTCACACTTCCATTCCAATGGGAGGCATAAATTGTATTTTTTACATTTCTTTTCAGTGTAATTTCATTAAACCAAAGCAAGTCCATTCTGCAAGACATCACAACATCATATTGGAAATTATTTTTTAGTTCATAATCAAGTTTAAGCAAATTACTTTGAAAGCCTGTATAGAATCTGCTCCATATATGATTTTTTCTGCTGTGAAAAGGCTCAGAAAAAGTTTTAAAATTTTCAAATTTTGTCTTTTTTGGATTTAAAATCTTTGAAATTTCATTTTCTTTTTCTATTGACCATGAGTGAATAAAAACATCACATTTATTTGGTTCAATTACAAACTTATTTAAACTTTCAAGCGGTGTTTTGAATTCTAAATATTCAATATCTTGAAATTTCTTATTTGTAGACCTACCAAGACTTTCCTTAGTTCCAATTCCTCCAAATAAACAAATCGCAATTTTCATAACCTTATATTAATCTTTTTACTTTGAATAAAATTAATATAGATCGATAAATATGAAAAAGATTTTGGTTACAGGTGGGTTTGGTTATATTGGATCAATGTTTTGCAATTTATATCAAGATAAATATGATATAAAAGTTTTAGACAAGGGCCTATTTGGAAATTACATAAATACAAGAGTTACTCCAATCGTAAAAGATATTAGAGAGGTATCTATAAAAGATTTAGAAAATATAGAGTATGTTATTCACATGGCAGAACTTTCAAACGATCCTCTTGGAGAACTGCAGGGTGAAATTACAAATGAAATAAACCATTTGGCAACAGTACGTTTATTAAATATGTGTGAAGAATCTTCAGTAAAAAAGTTTATATATATGTCCTCATGCAGTGTGTATGGCTTTAATGAGAATATAGTTGATGAAAATTCATCAGTTAACCCACTTACAAATTATTCAAAATCAAAAATACTAAACGAAAATTTTATTATCAAAAATAACTTTAGTTTTCAGACAACAATTTTAAGAAATGCCACAGTCTTTGGATATGCACCCAATATGAGATTGGACTTGGTTATAAATGACATTTCTTACAATGCTTATAAAACTGGAAAGATTGAATTAATTTCTGATGGAAAGCCAATTAGACCATTTATCCACGTACACGATCTATCACGCTTAATAGAATATTTTTTGAATAATGAATCAAATTACCAATATGAAATTTTTAATGCAGGTAGTAATTTAATGAATTATTCAATTAAGGAGTTAGCAGAGTTTCTGAAAAACTATTTGAAAACCGAGGAGGTAAAGTATGGAAAATATGACCCTGATCAAAGATCTTATAATGTAAACTTCAATAAATTAAATGAATTTTTACCTTCTTTTTCATTTAAATATAACTTAGAAAATGGCGTGGCTAATTTAATTGATAATTTTGACAAATACGTTGAAACTTTAGATTCAAAAAGAATTAAAAAATTAAAATTTTTGTTGGAAAACGGTGAAATTAATAAAAGTTTTTATTAAATGCTTTAATCAGTGTATATATCAGAAACTTGAAGTAAGATTATAGATATGATTTCTTCGATACTTGGGTTTGATTATACTTTCGATTTTGAATATTTTCTAATCATGGTACTTACTGTTGCTCTTTCACTATATTTAAAATTTTTACTTACAATTTTTGCGGATTATTTAAGTGTTGAATCGCCTGAAAAACTTTTTAGTTTCCTATTTCTTCCTTTGGCAGGATTAATTATTACCTCGGTTATATCAAATAATATAGCACTTTCCCTTGGGATGGTAGGAGCCTTATCAATTGTAAGGTTTAGAACACCTGTCAAAAACCCATCAGAATTAGTTTTATATTTTATTCTGATTACTTTAGGAATCGTAATAAATGTTAATCCAAGCCTTGCTATAAACTTCATTTTGTTTATTTCTCTATTACTTCTTTTAGTAGATATTTACAAAAAATTTGCAAGTAAAATCTTCGGAAAAGAAAGTATGAAATATTCCGACAAGAATTATTTTTTACAAGTTAATTTAAGAAGTGAAAATTTTGATTTATACAGACACAAATCACTTAAACATTTTTCAAAAAGTGAAGATGGATATTGTCTTTATATATTTGAATCAAATAATATTGATGAATTGAATACTATCAAAGATAGTATTCCAAAAGAAGATCTCATAAATATATCAATTGATTTTTAAAATTAAAAAAAATATAAATTTCATTCTAGTAATAAGTATTTTTCTATTTTTCGTGAATAGCTCCAACAATAATGAACAATTGTATACAAATCAAAATAATTCAAATGAAGAACCAGAATTACAAAGATTGGACGAAATTGATCCATATTGTGATGGCATTAATTATTCTTCTACACCATCTGAGCCAAATGAAATTAAAAATATTGATATTGAAATAAGTCAATCTAGGGATTGGTATCAGAATTTTTTATCTGCTTACCTCGAAGAAGGAAACATTATTAAAGATAAATATAAAAAAAGGTATTCTGCAAAAATTATATTTTATTTTCATGATTTTAGTTGCTCTTACAGTTCGGAGGTAAGGATTTCCGGTGACTTTAAAGACCATCTTTACGGTGAAAACTTTAACCCATCACTTGATGTTAGGTTGCTTGAAGGGAATATATTAAATGTAACAAAGTTTAAGTTATTTCTCCCCTCAACAAGAAACAGTAATGATGAAGTATTTTTTGCAAATTTAATGAAAGAACTTGGCTTTTTAAGTCCAAAAACATTTTATGTGAATGTAACTATTAATAATAATTCAACTCATAAATATATTTTTCAAGAAAAAATTAATAAAGAATTTATTGAGAGTAACAATTTGAGAGAGTCAGCACTATTTGAATCAAATGAAAATATATATTGGGAAATTAAGAACAATAATCTAAATTTTGATAAGAATATTTACAAAACATTAATTTTTGGAAAAGTTTTAAACTCTAATTGGGCAATAAGAAATTATCAAAACTTAAATGTTACATTATCTGCTTTAGAAAGATTAAATTTGAGCTTGATAACTAGCAGCAGTTGGTGGAATATAAATCCAGAGTTTTTAACAACAGATACTTCAACTTTTTATCAATATGATGCTGCAATGATCTCTGGCGGTGCTGATCATGGTTTAGTAATCCATAATAGAAAATTTTATTTTGATTATTACAGTAATAAATTTTTTCCAGTTTATTACGATGGAATGCCAGATTTCACTAAAGACTTATCAAGTAGTGATTCAAGACAAATGAATCTTAAGTTAGATTTAGAAAATTATAATTCATCAAACAATACAAAAATATATACTAATCTTCCTCTTCTTAAATCAGGAGCATCGACATTATTAAAAAAACAATTAATAGATCCCCAAGACTTCCAAGAAAAACTACTCAAAAATAATCTTGATATCAATTTAGAACAAGTTGTTTCTAACTTGGAAAAATTTTATAAAAATTTAAACTATATTAGTAATTTAGAAATTGACACATATTTTTCTAGTATCAATGATAAAGATATCTATAATACTAATAACTTATTAGCTTCTGCTTCTGAAAATTTAGAACAAGTCAAAGATTTATTGAATGTAAATTACATATTTATCGATGAAAAAAATTTAGATATCCAAAGTTGTACCTTGAATAACAATTCAAAATGTATTGAAATCGATTTCAATACCAACAACATTAAAAGTATTCTTGATGATGATTTTGGCTCTGACAGAAATATTGTGATTGGAAAATCAGCTGAAAGTTTTAGTACAGCTTTTCTTAATTTTACTGAGTACGAATACGTATTAATTGATGCTTCAAAAATTTATCTTTTTGGGAAAAGTAGTTTTGAATTTGATGAAATTAAAAATGAGCTACATTTTTATCTCGGTGAGAAAAGTTCTGTACTAATTACATCAGATTATTCAAAAATTAATTACGATGTATATATCCATAATTCAAATTCTGAAGAAAAAAATAATATCCTAGATCCCAATTTGTTTACTGGTTGTTTAAATTTTTATAAAGTTCAGTTTGATAATAATTCTATTCACGCTCAAGATCAAAAATGTGAAGATTCTGTAAACATAGTAAATTCAACTGGTTTTATTAAACAGATAAAAATTAAAAATAGCTCTTCAGATGCTCTTGATGTAGATTTTTCAAATATAGAAATTGACAATCTAGAAATATTTAAATCCGGAAATGATTGTCTAGATTTCTCTTATGGAAATTATAAAATTTCTCAGGCATCAGTTAATGAATGTGGAGATAAGGGCCTATCAATTGGTGAAGCCTCAAATTTTGAATTAAATTATTATTTTGCATCAAATATTTTTAATGGAATAGCGGTAAAAGATAGTTCAAAATTAAATATTAAAAATGGAAATATTGAAAATACTCAATTGTGTATCTCAGCTTATAGAAAAAAACAAGAGTTTGGTCCAGCAATAATATCTTATACGAAAATTGATTGTGATACAGATAATTATTTTATACAAAGAGGTTCTGAAATGATCAAAAATGAATAGAAAAGAATACAAATTTATTATGTCTAATGAAGAATTAAATGAGTTTTTCAAGCAAAACTATCAAAATTTAAATTCTATTTATGCAAGTAGAAAAATTTCAAATCTATATTTTGATACACTAGGTTTTAATGTGTATTCAAACAACCTTTTTAATGATTCGAATAAATTTACTTTTCGGTTTAGAAAATATAACACTCAGAGTATTTATAAAGAAATAAAAATTAACAAAGAAAAAAAATTAAAAATCACTGCGGAAACAAAATATAATAATCTTAATGAAATTCAATATACTACTTATGAAAATAAATTACTCTACCCAACTGTTTTTACAGAATATTACAGAAGTTATTTAAGCTTAAAGAACACTAGGGTGACAGTTGATAAAAACATAAAATTTTCATCTCATAAATTTAGAACAAAAGTTCAAAAGTCAAAGGTATTAAACTTTAATATTTTGGAGTTTAAACTACTGGACGATGGTGAAAGCCTAGATATAGAAAAAAACTTTTTCAAAAACCCTCAAGGATTTTCAAAATTTAGAACTGCTGTTGGTGAGATTTATAATATATGAAAACAAAAATTGTTTTTTTTATTTATTTACTGGTATTTTCATACTGTAGTAATTCTGATAACTTAAGTTCAGCGCAAAGTGAATGTATAAATTCACTATCAATGTTCAACACTGAAAAAACTGAACCGATTACAAGTTTTTATGTAGTTGGTCATGGTTATGGCAATCATGACGGTAATAACTTGGGACTGTCAAATAAGATAATCAACCACTTCAAAGATTTTGATTACAAACCAAATATTATTTTTACTGGCGATGTAATTAGAGAATCTAATAAAGAAAACCTAGAGCTCTTACTATCTCAACTCAATTTATATTTTAATGAATATTATATTGCTCCCGGTAATCACGAAATAGTTAATGCTGAAGAATATTATAAAATTTTTAAAAAAGATTTAAATTATTTATCTTATGGTTTAGTTGATTTTTACATAATAAATACAACAACAGACAACTGGAAACCAACACCAAATGATCAGTTTAAAATAAATGAGCGATTGAATAAAAGCAGTAGTCAAATAGATATTTTTTTTAATCACCAAATATTTTGGGAAAATATAGTTAAAAAAGAAATTAGACCAAATGGCTACAATTTTTTAAAAGTTGAATTAACAGAAAATCATTTAGATTGGATGGACAGGATTCCTGGAAAACCAACAATATTTATATCAGGAGATTTTGGACGGGGTGAAGAAAGTTTATTTTGTGAGTATATAGATTCACAAAATATTCTTTTTATTGGAAACGGCATATACGACCAAGATAGTGACAAAATAATAAAAATTAAAGTTTATAAAAATGGCTTTGATATGGAAATAATTAATTTAAATTAGCGTAATCCACAAAATTGATTGCATTTTTGTCTTTGTCTGAAATTATGGGTTTCTCTACATGCCAATCAACATCCAGGCTAAGAGGGTTTATAGATCTATCATAATTTAAATTGAAATCACCAGATTGCAAATAAACTACTATAGATTCATCAGATAAAGTTGAAAACCCGTGAGCAAACCCCTCAGGCACAAAAAGAGCAAGTTTATCACTTTCATTTAAAATTTTAGAACCAAACTTTCCAAAATTTTTTGAATCTTTTCTTAGATCTACAAATACATCTAATATTTTTCCTTTAACACAAGTTACGAATTTACTTATTTCATGAGGTTGTTCTTGAAAATGTAAACCTCTAATTACATTTTTTTTAGATGTAGTACATAAAACTTCATTGACTTGACCCATAAGTTCATTAATTTTTTTAGTATGCATAGATTTTTTTAAAGAACCTCTGTCATCTTCAAAAAATACTCCAGATGCAATCTTCACTTCACTAAATTGAGTAGAAAAATTTTCAATTAACATTATTAATTAATTCTAGCAATCCTTCGGCGTCTTTAACTTTGTCTTTTGTTTCAAAAATATTTTCAAATGGAAACTCTAAATAATTGTTTTTAGAATATTTAAGCAAATGTTTATTTGCTATTCCTTTTGTAAAATATTCATTTAGATATTCGTAAATAGATATAAGTAAGATGGATTTTTTATTTAACATTGCATACTTATAACTACCACTCCTATTTGCAGCATCTATGAGTTGGGAAACCACATCATTGACATGGATTAGATTTACTAAATTGTTTGGATTCAGTATAGGATTTTCTTGGAAATTTATAATACTCTTTGCTATATTTGGTAATATTTTGTCTCTAGAGTCATTTGGTCCGTATGTGTTGTCGAGAAAGATTTCTTCATATGAAATTTTCTTATCAACACAATATTTATTTAAATAACCTGAAAATTCAAGTTTACTTTTTGTGTACTGTAATTCTCTTGTTTTGCTGTCTGGATAATAGCAATACATAGAATTGGTATAAATAATTTTTTCTAAATTTACATTTTCTAACTTATTTAATATTCTTTTACCGTATCGATAATTTGATTCATAAACAAATTTATCTAATGAAATATCTTTTGTAAAAAAAGTAGCCAAGTGTATAAATGTAAAGTTGTTACTGCTTTCTAATTTATTTATTTTGTTATTTAAAGAATCTAAAAAATAAATTTCTTCATTACTTTTATCTTTTTTGACTCTGTATATATTTTGATTTTGAAGATAATTTAATAAATTAGTTCCTATAAATCCAGAAGACCCTGAAATAATTAGATCATTATTTAACATTTCAATAATAAGTATTCGATAAAATAATATTAATGCCTTTTTTAAAACAAGTTGTTATTTTAGCTGGCGGTAAAGGAACGCGAATGCGTGAAATGACAACAGACCTTCCAAAGCCAATGGTAAGTATTGGAGATAAGCCAGTAATTGATCATTTAATTGAGATTTTTGAATATTTTGGGAATTTTGAATTTGTAATTCCAACTGGTTACCTTGGAAATATAATTGATGAACACTTTAAAAATAAAAAAAATGTTAGGGTTGTTGAAACTGGGTTAGATACAAACACAGGTGGAAGAATTAAAAAGATTGAAGATATTTTAGAAGAAAGATTTCTTGTTACTTATGGAGACGGTCTAGCAAATGTCAATATAAATAAATTGATCGATTTTCATAAAAAAAATAACAGTATTGGCACAATGACTGTAACAAATCCAGTGTCTAGATTTGGTTTAGTAAATTTCAATAAAGAATCTAGAGTTGAAAGTTTTATAGAAAAACCCAAATTAGATGGTTTTGTTAACATTGGGTTTATGATTTTTGAAAAAAAATTCCTTAAATATCTTAATTATGAATCAACCCTAGAATCTAAACCTCTTGCTGAATTATCTAAGGATGGAGAGCTTTACGCATTTAAACATTTCGGGTTTTTTGAACCGATGGATACTTACAGAGAATATTTGAACATGAATAAACTTTACAATTCAGGAAATATACCTTGGAAAAATTTTAATTAATATGGCAGAAAAACTTCAGGCTGAAAACTATATAACAAGTAACAATTTGGCGCGTTATGCAGATGTTGTATTTTCAGAGGCTTTACCAACTAAATTATTTCAAGACCTTCATATAAACAATGTTAAAATTTCCAAAAAGTCTAATGAAAATATTACCTTATATAGACAAACTAATTTTAGATTAAAAGATGGTGATGTTGTATTTGTTCATTCAGGTTCTATTAAACTTTTGTTTCAATACCTAAAGAAAGAGAAAGATTTAAAAAATATAATACTTTTATCACATCAAGCAGATTATCCGATTGAACAAAAATTATTTAAAACAAAACCACATTCAATATCAAAATGGTTTGCAATAAATACAGACTATGACAATAGAGACTTAATTCCTATACCGTTAGGGATTGCAAATAATTATACGACTAACAATTTACTGCCAAGTCATTTCGAAAAGCTCAATATTTTAGAAAAAAAGGAAGAAAAGTTATATATAAATCTTGTAAAGAGTACAAATTATAAAGAAAGAGAAGTTGCCTTAAAATATTTTGAAGATTTAGATTGGGCAATTGTCAAAGAACCCACTCTAACCCTTGAAGAGTATGCAAATGATTTAAACAAATATAAATTTGTATTTTGCCCATGGGGAAATGGTTATGATACACATCGATTTTGGGAAACTCTCTATTCCGGATCTATTCCTGTTACAAAGTATCACTCAACTTATAAAAACCTAGAAGGGTTACCAGTTATATTTTTTGATGAAATTAAAGATATCAATATTGATTTTTTAAAAACAAAGGCCAATGAATTAAATTTTGAGAATCTTAATAAACTAGAAATTCAATATTGGGTTGATGAAATTAATAAATTTAAAAAAGAAGGGCCTGGTAATACTTACGAAATAAAAGAAGACTGGTTTATAGAAATAAAATTTAAATTTAAGTCAATCTTGTTTGGTTTCTTTGAAAAAAATATAAAAAAAGCTAGGTTTTATACACAAAAAATTAAAAAATTCATAAAAGTTTAAAAAAACTACTTTAGTTTAAAATACATTGTTAAATATTTCTGATCTATAACTAATCTACCAATCATTGCCGCAACTCTGTGCCTTCCACTAGTTATATAATCTTTAGTAATTTCGATAGGGTTTTTAAGCAAAAAATCTTCAACTTCCTTGTCAGTCATACTCTCAAGATTATCGAAGTATTCAAATGAATAAAGATTGATACCAGGATCCGCTTTAATGTATTGATTACTTTCTTTATATGGAATTACATTTTTTCTATATCTGAAATAGATAGGGTATATGAAAAAATTATTTCCACTTTCCCAAAATCTTCTATTTAAATGAACCGGCTCATCAAATTCGTATTGAGTGTTTACTTCAACGACATGATTCATCTTGTTTTCTAAATTATTATTGATTTTTAGGTGACTAACTATGTCTTTTATTTTTATAAATTCCTTGTTATTTGTTATCAAATTTAAGTGACGCGAACGTAATAACCAATTAACAGAGTTTTCTGGTTCAAATCTTAATTTTAAGAATTTTGAATAAGAAAGTTTATATACTTTGTCATTATCATAAAAAAAAGTATTTTTAAATCCTAAGATTCTGATTCTAAAATAAAATTTATAAAAGGTAGTTACAAAATTTTTTATTTTTGATAACAATTTATTGTTAATTAATGGTTCGTAAACGATATAAATATTTTTGCTTCCCAAGGTTACTTGTTTTTTTATTGTTAATGTTCTTAATTTAGAAAATTGGTCAACTATAAAAATAACATCTTGTTTTTTTAAATATAGCAAATTGTCTTGAAAATCAAATATTTCATATTCTTTTTTAATTAAATCCGTTCGTAACCCCTTAAGGCTATTAAATTTTTTTATATAAAATTTATCAAACTCTCTCTTATGAAACTTATGTTTGTTTTTGCTGCTAAATTCTGAATACAAATAATAATCAATTTCGTTATTCTCAAATATATTTATTAATTCAAGAGTAAATTTTTCTCGCAAATTAAAATATAATTTATATTTTTTATGGCTCCAACTTGCCTTATTTAGAAAAATATCTAACTTATCTAATTTTTTATTATTCATTAATTGTCACTGATGTAGCATTTTACAAATTTTACATCATCAAGTAATAAGATAGCTAATCTATGAACACCATCAAGCAAAATAGGAGATTTTCTAAAATACAAACTCTTGTTTCGTTGAACTATCAATTCAAAAACCGCATCTCCTTTTTGATAAGTATCATATAGCCTTATAAAAGAGTCTATTTTTAATTCTAAGCTTTTAGAGCTGCTTTCTTTTGATTGGTCTAAAAGGTAATTTTTGTAATTATCTCTTGGAAAATTTTTATCAGCTGAGTACCCACGAATAAACTGATAATGAGGAGAATTTTCGATATTACTAACCACCAATTTATTATGAGTTCGCAAATTAATATTTATAGTTTCAATCGGAACTTTTATTGAAGACGAGACTTTAACTTTTGTCCAACCAATATCAATAACTTTCTTTTCTTCGTATTTAAAATTTAATGATTTTAAAAAAAATTGTTCAATAAATTTATTGAACAAAAATTTCCTTTTTACTAAGTTTTTAAATTTGTATAGATATTTTTTGACAAGAAAAAAAACTAAGTTGCGACGTAAAACTTTATTTACATCTACATCAATATACTCCAGAATAAATAATTCAAGTTTTTTTACTTTTTTTATGTTTTGATTTAAATATTTTTTATGGTGAGTTTTAAAAGGATACAAATATAGTTCGATGATTCGAATTAATATGTCATAACTTAAACTTGCTGTATTTATATTAAACTCTAGGCTATTAAATTTAATTTTTTTAATAGTTTTTTGAGAAAAAAGATCATCGTAAAAATTTTTTTTTAAAATCAAACTACCAGTTGGGTGTTTTTTAAAATAAACATCTAATCTAATAACAAATTCATTATCAATATATATATCAAAAAATGTTTTCCATTCACTTTTTTCGATCTTATTTATTGAATAATTTTTAAATTGGTGAAAGTATTCATTTAAAAGCTGTTCAAACAATTCAAAGTTTTCAACTATAACGTCAATATCGGATTGAAGCTTTAATTGCGGAAATTCAAAGTTTTCTTTTATTATGCAATACTTTGTTTCGTTAATTGAATCAAAAAAACCAAGTATATTGACAATATCTCTTGTTTGAAGATGATTTAAGTCATCTTTTTTTATTGCTTTTTTTATCAATTTATACTCACTGGTATTTATATTCTGAGTTAAGTATATTTCTGATTTTTAATTTTTATCCAATTATTTTTTAAATTGAGATCTTTATTTTTGTTTCTAAACCATGGATCAGCAATTATAAATTTTGAGCTATCTGTTGAGCCCAAAATAGCAGCTATTAAAGAAAATGTACTATTACCTATAATAAAATTTTCTTTTTCAATCATATTTGAAAATGAAATAATGGTATTTTCTATAGAAATGTCATCATTGTGAATTTCTAAAGCTTTATCAAAAATATTTTGTCTTTTGACCCATTCAGAATCATCCGTAAATACCTCAAATGTAAAGTCTTCAATATTCTTTGAGCAATAATCAATAGCTTCTTTATAAAAATTCAAATTTAGCGCTTCATCCAAATTTAAATAATCACCCCTCCTTACATGAAGCATAGTTGAGCCTTTAATTGAAGTTTGGTTGAAGGAATTTCTAATGATTTCATTCTTTGATAATGAGTTTATTAAAAACTCTCTGTACTTGTAAATCAAATTTGCATCTTGAAAATAACCAATCATTTTGTTGAACTTTTTAAAATCAGCAGTTTTTATATTATTGTCATGAATTAAAACACAAGGATTTAAAAAATTTGGAACTAGCCTTTTTTTTTCTAAATTGATAAATGAATTTAATAAAATTTTGCTTAGTTTACTACTTTCTTTAAAGCCGAAATCCTTAATGTTTAAAATTTGCTCTCTATGGATAAAAAGATCTTCCTCAGAGCTCTTATATTTTTTAAAGTTAGATGTGTCAATCGATACTTCATAACCAGAATCTTGAAGTTCTTTACTTTTACAAATTTGGAAGATTTGATTTCCAAACCCACCCATTAGTAACATGGATATATTTTTTTTAGTATTAATTTTTTACACTCCCCAATGAAATTTTTAGAAGCTTTAAATTTAATTTTTTTTGAAAAACTGATAAGAATAATTTTGTTAAATTTATTATATTTTGCAGTGAATTCAAATTCTTATATTTTTTAGTCTTAAGATATTTGACGATTAAATATAAATCTTGCATTTAACCATTTTAGTTTTGTTAATTTCAAAAAAAGAATTATTTTTTAAACTTAATGTAAATTAAATCAATTTAATTATTTAGACCAAGATGATTGTTGAAATTTCATTTAATTTATAAAATTTTTTGATCATATATTATTAATTTGAAAATTATACACGATTTTAACACTAAAAAATATAAATTTTTTATATAGGTTTTAGATTAGTGAGTATGAGGTATTGTTAAAATTTGCAATCATAATAGAATTGAAAAGATTAAATAAATGATGAAAAACTTATTGTGAAAAATTTTAAAAAAATAATCGAAGATATTTTTTATGTTTCAAGATTAACGAAAATTAAAAAAAAGAAAGTAAGAATATTATTTTCAGCAGTAGTTTCAAATAGTATCAGTCTTGCAGACATTCTAATAATTTTATCATTTTCAAATATTTTGACAGATACTGTAAATATTGAAAACGAATATTTACAAATCATTTTTGATAACCCAGTATTTATACCAATAATCGTTATTTTCAGGTATATTTTAAATTTTGTTGGGAAATATAATATTTTTTCCTTGAGTAAAGATGTTGAACAAAGCCTAAAAGTTTACTTACTTGAAGAAGTATATAAAAAAGGAAACTACTCACTTTCGGACGCCACATACTACATTGAGACATTGAGTGTTCACATAGCATACTTTTTTAATGCATTTGCAAATATTGCCTCTAGCTTTATACAGGTTGTTATATTTTTAGCATATTTATCTTATGATAATTTTCAAACGATAAGTGTTTTCGGCGTTTTGGTTCTTCTACTTTACTATCCTACAAAATTATTACTATCAAAGGGAAGATTAGCTATGGAGGACTCTTTTAATTTTTCAAGAACAACTTTAAGAAATATTCAGAGAATAATTGATAATTTATATTTAGTTAAAATTTTAAAAACACAAGAAAACGAATTATCAAATTTTAATAATAATTTATCAAATCTGTATAGAGCAGAAAAGAAAAAGTTTATTTATTCAGATGTAAACGCTACAGTTCCTAATTTTGTGGCAATCTTTACTTTTTCACTGTTGTTAGTTGTTTCAAGATTTAAATCTTTAATTTCCTTGGAGTTTATTGGCGTGACTTTAAGACTTGTGCAAACCCTTGCTTCAGTCAACTCTGCTTTATCAATGCTTGTTGGCTCACATGTTCACCTAGAAAAGCTTTTTTTAGTTGAAGAAAATGAAGAAACAAACAAAGATGTAATAATAGAAAATGATCCATCTAGTAGCGATGCAATAAAAGTTACAAATTTAAATTTTAAATTTATGAATAGTAATGAATTGTTTTTTAGTAATTTAAATCTTGAATTTAAAAAAAATAAACACTACATAATTACTGGAATAAATGGAACTGGAAAAAGTACATTATTGGGAATTTTATCGGGCGCATTAAACCCTACAAGTGGAAAAATAGTAAGCTCAAGTCAAAAAGTAGGCTATGTTGGTGCTACTCCATTAATATTAGAAGACACTTTGCGTGAGAATTTAACATATGGTTCAAAAGAAAATGTTCCAGATCAAATATTATATGAGCTTATTAAAGAATTTAA
The DNA here is from genome assembly GCA_902622665.1 of uncultured Candidatus Actinomarina sp. Taxonomy (GTDB): domain Bacteria; phylum Actinomycetota; class Acidimicrobiia; order Actinomarinales; family Actinomarinaceae; genus Actinomarina. The sequence continues at coordinate 40,108 of CACNQV010000001.1, read as the reverse complement.
AATTTTTAATGAAGACAAAGAAAATGTATTAGAAACAAAAATAACAAACAAAACATTGTCTTCCGGACAAATGCAGAAAGTATCTTTCATTAGAGCACTAGTAGGAGGCTGTGAGATTATATTTTTAGATGAGTCAACTGCAAACTTAGATGTCGAAGCAAAAAAGCAAATATCGGAAATTTTATCAACAAGGCTAAAATCAGGAAATTTAACGATTATTAACTCAACGCATAATCCAGAAGAGTTTCAATTTGATCATCACTATATGATAGATATACATGAAAATCAACAAAGACATATCCTGCAATTAAAGTGAAAAAAATATATGATGTAACATTTGTGTATGCTGGTAGTAGAAGTGAAAAGCTTAAAACAATAGATACATCAGCCTCTGATTTTTTTTATGGGTTTTTAGAGTTAAAGAAAAATGGTATAGATACTACATTTATTGAGATTCCTGATAAAAAAACTGGAATATTTGATAAATTAATAATCAGGACCTTAAGACTCCCCATATATTTTTTAAAGACAATAAATGTCAAAAATTTTCGTATATTATTCAATTCAAAAAATATAGTTTTTATAAACGAAAGCGCATATCTTTCTCACCTACTAATAGTTGCTTTAATAAAACTTTTTAAAAAATGTACTATTTTATTCTTCCCAATGGGTCTTGGAGACAGGTATTTGAAATCCGGTTTCATTTCAAAAAAGATAATTAAATCATCAATTAAATTATCAGATAGAGTCATTTTTATTGGCAAAGGAGAGTTAAATTTATTTAGTAACTTAATAAAAAATTTTTCGCAAAAGTATGAATATCTTCCTTTTTCTGTTGACACTAAATTTTGGAAATCAATAGATAAAAAAATACACAATATTAGAAATATTCTATTCATTGGTAATGATGTAAATAGAGACTTTAAATTTATGAATTTATTTGCTAGCTTAAACAAACAATATAATTTCTACTTTGTGACAAGTAATGACTTACTTCTGAATGTTGAATTAGATAATGTTAAAAAGATTAAGGGAGACTGGCGAAAACAAGTAATTTCCGATAAAGATATTTTAAATTTTTATTTAGATTCTGATTTAGTTGTTCTTCCAATCAAAGAAACAACCCAACCAAGTGGACAAAGTGTAGCGTTACAAGCGATGAGTGCAGGAACTCCTGTAATGATTACTAAGACTGAAGGATTTTGGGATCCAAATTTATTCATAGATTTAAAAAATATTTTTTTTGTTTATGAAAACACACTAGAATCATGGCAAAAAAAGATAAACGAACTCAATGAAAATCCAGAGCTTATATATGAGGTAGCTAAAAATGGAAAAGACTTAATAATAGAAAATCATAATATTACTAATTTTTCTGAAAAGTTATTAGAAAAATTTAATCTGTAATTGATTTATATTCATTAATCAAAACAGACAATGTAAAAAGTTTTAAAATACGTATTGAATTTATTCTACTTTTATATTTAAATAATTTTTTTACTTTTTGAATCTGTAAATAATTAATAGTATCAATCTCGGATAAAATCATATCTTTGTTTCCAAATATCCAGCTTTCTAGATCAAACACAAATCCCATTTTTTTTCTTTCCAAAAATTCATCGTCAAAGTCTTCTTTCAAATAATTTTTTAATATTTTTTTTGGATTACTTTTTTCAAAAAAGCTTAAATTTGAAGATATAACATACTCTACCAATTTATGATCTAAAAAAGGAGATCTTATTTCTACAGAATTAGCCATTGAAGTTCTATCAACTTTGTGCATCATTAATTCTGAAAGATAAAATTTATAATCAGCAATCAAAAGTTTCTTAAGAATTGGTATATCTTCTTTGATTAAAAAATTTTCAAAAGTGTTTTGGGAATTTAATGATAAAACATTTAACAAGCGATTATCAATTGTTAATGATTTATATTGCCCTATAGGAGAGTTTGAAAACTTTTCTAAATTATTTGCAGTTCCAAAAAAACTAGGAATTAATTTTTTTAAAATAAAAATTAATTTTGAACTAATGAACCCTTTGTTTATAGATTGATGAATTTTTTCATAACCACCTATAAGCTCATCTCCTCCATCTCCCGAAATTGCAACTTTATAGTTATTTGAAATAGTTCTATACACCAAGTTAGATGGAAATATTGATGGATCTGCATAAGGTTCGTCAAAAGACTTTATAACTTCAACAGGATTAATTTGTAGATTATTGCCATCTATAATTTCAAACATATGGTTTGAATTAAAAGTCTTTGAGGCTAAAAATGACCAATAAGATTCATCATACTTTTGATCAGTATTATTAATACTATAAGTATTTACAGGTTCATCATTTATTTCAGTAAGAGACTTTAATATTGAAGTTGAATCAATACCTCCTGAGAGGAGACTGGCAACTGGCACATCTGAAATTAAACGTTTTTTAACTGCACTATGAAATAGCTTAAAAAATTCCTTTTCATCAAAGTTTTTATTGTCAATAAAATCTTCTATTTGCCAGTACCTGTACTGTTCTAAAATTGTAAAGTCATCAAGTGAAATTTCAATCAATTCGCCAGGACAAAGTTTAAAAATATCTTTATCAAGAGTATTTGGCGATGGAACAATACCTAGTTCGATAAAATTAGTCATTTGTTCAATATCTAAATTTAAATTTTTTTTATAGGACAATATTGATTTAAAATTTGATGAAAATACAATCCCATCTTTATTTATTGAGTAATACATAGGTTTTTGACCCAATCGATCTCGGAAAAGTGTAAGAGTATTGTTTTTACTATTAACAAAAGCTATTGAAAATTGACCTTCCAATTCATTAACGAAAGATTTCCCCTTTAATGAAAATCCCAAAAGCAAAGTTTCTGTATCAGAATGTGAAGTAGTAAATTGTTCCCCTGATTTTTCTATTTCTTTTCTTAATGATGGGTAATTGTAAATCTCACCATTAAACATAATTTCAGATTCGTATTTATTGGAACTCATTGGCTGAGAAGCATTTTCAGATAAATCAATTATAGAAAGTCTATGAAACGAAAATAAAAGATTCTTTTTCTTATTTAATTTTTTTTCCATCCATTTATGGTCATCAGGACCTCTACATTCTAAAAATTTATCCGCTTCTTGAAATTTAGAATCATCAATAATACTATTTGAAATTGCTCCAATAAATCCACACATTTATATTCTTTCTTTACAATATAAATTTTAATTTATAAATTTATATATCATCTGTTTATCTTATTAATGTGTCTAAAAAGTGTATCATTATTTATTAATGCATAATATTTATAATATTGAAAATACTAAATACTTAAATTTTGAAAAAGATTATTTAAATCCAGACATTTATCCAAATTTTCAAAATAATTATATTAAATTTAAAAAAGAAATTTTAGAGGATTCCAAAAATTCAATGAATAAAACTTATTACAAATTTGGAGATGGCGATTATTTACTTTTTAAGAATGAAAAATTTGGAACAACTAAACCTGGAGTTCGAGACATAAAGAGAAGTATTAAATCTTTGAATATTGAAGAGATCAAGAAATATGGAAATTTACATGATAAATATTTTTGTGAAATAATAAATTTTAAGATGATAGAAGAAGTTTTAAACAGAGTAGTAGATTATCCTGCTGAATACCTTTATGCAAGCATTGCTAATAAGTGGTTTCTTGAATCATTTAAAAAAATTACAATAATTGGTTCTGAAACAAAATTGAACTTGATTGACCAATTGATGAAATTTCCAGAATATAAAGAATATCTAGGTATAGATAAATTTCATGAACTTATTCCAATACCGCAAAAAGGTGCTTTGACTAATAGCAAAAAAATATTTAAATCTATTAAAAAACAAGTGGAAAATTCAAATCCTGATATTTTTTTATTAGGGATTGGGCTTTCACAGAATACTCTAATGTATTATCTTAAAGAAGTTGCTTCAGCTCCACTAGTATCGGTAGGAAGTGGTATAGATGCTATTGCAGGTGTGATCGATATTTATAGACCTTATTATGGTGATTGGGTCAACTATCGGATTAAAAATTCAAGTATTTATGACAAAATAAAAGATCCTGTACTTTACTCAACTGTTGATGGACCCAACGTAAAATATTTGTAGAATTTTATAAATTATGAAAGTTTTTTTGGCAGGTCACCGAGGTAGTAAGAAAATTTTAAAAGCGAGCTCTTATCTAGTAAAAAAATATCTACCTGTTCAATTTGAAATAAATTATTTAAACTATGGAACTTACAATTATAAAAATTTACATGGGTGTCAATATATAAATTTAGGTAATTTTAGAAAAGGAGGAGTCGATAGCTGGTCGTCGTATTTATATAAAACTTTTCAGAATATAGATGATGAATTTATTATTTTTTCATTGGATGATTACTTTTTAAGTAAAAATTTAAATATTGAAAATTTCAATACTCTACATAAAGCTTTAAAAAATAATACAAATTTTGTAAGTGCAGAGTTATCAATTTCTCCAGAAGAAAAATATAATAAAAAATTTAGTAGCAGTGATATTTATGTTTACCAAAATAATTATAGTTTTACAGTAAATACACAATGGAGAATATGGAAAAGAGAATTTTTATTAGAGATATTAAAAAATACATCAAATCCTTGGAGTTTTGAAATAGAAGGCTCAAAATACTTAAATAATTCTAATTGTTTCAGCATTTCTCATTGCTCTGATGTATTAAACTATCCAGAAATATCTTCATTATCAAATAGAAATAAAAACAAGATCTCTGTATTGGGCAATCAAGAAGAAGATATATCAGATTTAATCACATTGGGATATTTAAAATTAAATCAATTAGTTTTGGGTCAGTGGAAAATAGGAACTCCAAAATATACTGATTTCAAGAATAATCAATACAAAATTCTTGACTTAATCAAAGATAAAGACGAAAAAAGATTCTATAAGCTTATGTTGGATAAGTGCTTAATTTAAAAAATTAAAGTTATTATTGTTTATAAATAATGAAAAAAGTACTTATTACTGGTGGAAGTGGTTTTTTAGGTAAAAACTTATCAAAAAACTTATCAAAAAATTATGAAATTTATTGTACAGCACGCAATCAAAAACAACTACAACAATTAAAAAGTCATATTGATCTCGAAACTTTACCAGGAGATGTAACAAATTATCATTCAATTAATGAGGTTATAAGTCGTGTTAAACCAGAAATCGTAATACATGCAGCAGCAACAAAATTTGTGGGGCTATCAGAACGGTTTCCTAACGAATGTATTGACGTAAATATCTTAGGAAGTCAGAACGTTCTGAGATCATCAATAAATAATGGTGTTGAATATGTATTGGGAATATCTACTGATAAGGCTACGTCTCCAATAGAAAACTTTTATGGTCATTCAAAAGCGGTAATGGAAAAACTGTTTACCCTCAGTGATGGAGAATATGGTACTAGATTTAGCTGTGTTCGTTATGGCAATGTTACTTGGTCAACAGGTTCAGTATTTCCTATATGGGAAGAAATGACAAAAAAGGAAAAACACGTTGTGTCAACAGGTCCAGAAATGAGTAGATTCTTTTTTTCAATCGATGATGCTACAAAATTAATTGAGGATTCGATTGAGAATCAAAGCCAAATTTATGGAAAAATTCTATCTATTCCAATGAAAGGAGTACAGGTCAGCAGAATTTTAGATGTTTGGTGTTCAGAGTTTAATTGCGACTGGTCAATCGGTGAAATAAGGTCAGGAGATAGGCCACTAGAATATCTAATTTCAGATCAAGAGAAATCTAAGACAAAAAAAATTATGCTTAACAATCAAGAATACTTTTTACTAAATCCAAAACAAGAAGATGAAATTAAAGATTTAACATCACATTATTCCTCACTGAACGCTAAACAATACAATGAAGATGAAATTAGGGGTTTAATAACAAACAAGCCTAATCAAGAATTTCTTTAAACTTTTTATGACTAGACACAGAGCGGTTATTTTAGCTGCAGGCTATGGTAAGCGAATGTTGCCTCTTACAAAAAAAACCCCTAAACCTCTTTTACCTAAAATAGAAAATTCACTACTTTTTAATCAAATAAATTTTCTAAAAAAATTTAGTCTAGATGTAACAGTTACAGTTGGTTATAAAAAACAAAAAATGATTGATGCTTTAGAAACTTATGAAATTAACGATTATATCTATACAAAAGATAAGGGAAATGCATACTGGCTTAATAGTTTAAAAAACAACAAAATAGATGGCCCTACAATAGTTATAACCTCTGACAATTTGATGGAAATTAATTTAAATTCATTATTAGATGAATATTATAAAAAAAGTGAAAAATCATTAATTGTTTCAACAGAATCTTTTGAAGGAAATCATGATAAATTAGATATCAATAATAAAAATGAAGTACTGTCCATGAATTATCAAAAAGGCAGTGGTTTAATTGCGTCTGGATTACAAGTATTGAATATAAACGACTTATACGATTACCCCAACGTGTTTAATGATTTTCATGATGTCTGGACATATTTAATAAGTAATAAAAGATTGAATGTTTCAGAATTACAACCAGAGAAATGGATAAATGTTGACACCGTAGAAGATTTGGAAAAGATTAAGACATTTTACTAATATGAAAACTCTTGTGGGCGCTACAGGATTTGAACCTGTGACTTCTTCCTTGTAAGGAAAGAACCATTAAATACTAGGTTGTATCTAAGAGTATCAATTTATAGAGTCAATGAACTTAAGCTCTTTCAAAAAGATATCAGAGGTTATCAGAGAGTATCTACAGTTTTAGATAATTTGTGGGTGTTTTGTGGGTGCAAACTTATTGATTAACTAATTCGGTAGTGATATCTTTGGTAGAATTTTCGTAATAACCGTCAATATCTTTTTTAATCTTTTTTGCTATAACTTCAGAAAATTTTGGTGGGACAGCATTACCTATCATTAAATATCCAGATGAAACATTTTCATAAACAAATTCAAAATCATCTGGAAAAGTCTGTATTCTTGCAACTTCTCGAACTGATAATCTTCTATACAAATTTTCTTTACCAGGCTGAAATATAAATTTATCTTTGTGAACTTTAACCATTTTTGGAGCATTAGGGTGTATCGGTGCGTGCCTACCTTGTGCCTGAATTGTAAATGACTGTTCATCCCAACTTCTAACTCTGTTACGGGACATATAGATTGTTGAATAGCTTCCAGTCATATATTCGTGGTTAAGAAAGTCTAAGTTCTTGTTTTTTTGATTTCCATCAAGTGAAGGCAGAGAATTATCTTTTAAATCCCAAATAGCATCTTTTAAGCTAATTCTTTCAGTTTGTGCTTCAGGAAATTCAAATGTTTTGTTTAAATTTTTATGATATCCAACAAAAATTACTCTTTCCCGAGTTTGAGGTACACCAAAATCTGCTGTATTTAGTAATTTATATGTAAAATTATAACCTACACTTTCAAACTCATTAATCAAGTATTCAAATGATTCTCTGTTCTTCGAATTAAGCATTCCTTTTACATTTTCAGCAAGAAAAAATAAAGGTTTTTTTTCTTTAATTAAGTCAATATAGTTGAGGAACACTTGACCTCTTTGGTCATCTAACCCTCTTAATTTTCCAGCAATACTCCAGCTTTGGCAAGGTGGACCTCCAACAATGCCAATCGTATTGGGAAAATCAGTAGATTTTAGTAATTTAATATCTCTGTCATCTACTTCAGTATGTGGAAAGTTTTTCTTGAGAGTAGGTGTAATTTTCTTATTAAACTCATTTGCAAAAACAATATCGAATCCTGCATTTTCAAACCCTAGGTCTAAACCTCCACAGCCTGAAAAGAATGAGGCAATACTATATTTCATATTTTAATATTTTACATTCAATTGATTTTTTTGGATTATCTGGGTCCTCGGTTTTAAAATCTAGAGACTTAATTTTATCTATTTTTTTTAACTTGTTTATTGTATTTGCACCAAAGGATTTAAACTTTTCTTTCCTTGCAACAAAGTAGAGCCCATTATTTTTTTGGTTAGTGAAGTTTCCAAAAATACTCCTAGGATGTCTTAAGCTCCACATACCTCTGATTCTTAGTGATGAATGACCTAATGGGTCGTAATTGTTTATTCGACCTAGTTCATTTGTCTCTGCCATTTCGTAACTCATATTTTTTAAAAAGTCCTTTATGTCTACTTTTATGCTTTTGTAGGTATCTGGTGATGCAACAAAACAGTCACCATACACAAACCAAATATTATTAATAGCCTGATTTGTTACTGAGCCAAGACAATAAACTACATCTTTCTCTGTCCAATTTTCACAATCTTTGATTCTTTGGTTAATCATAGGATCCTTGGATGACATTTTTTGCCTAGGAGGAGAACTATTAAGCTGAAAAGAGGTTGGAGCTAGAGAAGCACTTTTTTTAACTTCTATAGCGTCACCACCTCTAATCATTAAATCAGGTGGATGATTTTGTGCTCCAGTCCAGGAAAATACTTTACTATATTCTTCAAGACTTTCTTTTTCATCTAATTGTTTGTTTAATAAGTTACAAAACCCATCTTTAATGTATCTTTCAAGTGAGTCACCTTCTCTATTGATACTTATCAAAGATTCCTGATGGAGGTCTAATTTTTCTGAATTAGAGTTTATTAAATTAATAAAACCATCTAGCGTGCTGAACATAATTAATTATTACATAGTCTTTTAAAATGTGGGTGTTTTGTGGGTGTGAATAGGTTTTTTCTTACTAGATTTCTGAAAAACCCTTGTGGGCGCTACAGGATTTGAACCTGTGACTTCTTCCTTGTAAGGGAAGCGCTCTGCCGGACTGAGCTAAGCGCCCTAATAAATATATAATAACGAAGATGTCTTACTAATAATAAACTTTATTCAAGAATTGCCTCTCTAAACATCTTTTCATATTTTTCAAACCCATTTGGTATTGCAAGTTTTATTGAATTATTGTAAGCAACTTCAACATCTGGAGTAGCATTTAGAAAATTTTCCATATTGAAGATTGAATTTTTGCTTAATATTTCAGAAGCGAAACCAACATCAGTTGAAATTATTGGAGATTTAGAAATACCACATTCAACAATTGCTTGAGGACCGCCTTCTTTTCTTGAGGCTACAACATATAAATCTAGACAATTGTAAAGCTCATTAAGAACACTATCGTCAACCATTTCTTTATATACATAACGTATACCAAGCTTTTCAAATTCAGAAATTAAAAATTGCCTTCTTTTTCCCGCCAAGAGAATAATAAGATTTTCATGGATTTGATCAAGTTGAGTAACAATTTTTAAAAATTGATCAGGCCCTTTGATTAATTTTGGACTAATTAAATCCTTTCCTTCTGTATCTCTTTGAAACGAACCAACCACATAAGAATTATTAGGAATATTGTATTTTGACCTCAGAGAGTCTTTATCTTCAATTGGAAACCATATGTTCTGATTCACCCAAAAAGGAATATAAATAATTTTCTTATTTGTCAATAGTTCTAGCTCTTTTGAAGTTTTTCTTGAAATTACGTGGTAAGTATCAACATACTTATCTCTTTTTTTAAAATCTCTTAGTCCACTATCTTTAAAATCACTATCTTCGAAGTGATATATTGAACAAACAACATGCTTATTCCTCAATGCCTTCTTTTTTTCTTTTTTCCATAACCAAGGAGAAATAATCCAAATTATATCTGCTTCATCTATTGAATCTGTAGATATAGCTCGATTATATTGGTACCACTCTGCACGGACTCTATCTATTATCCAAGACTCATTTATTTTCGACAAATAAACTTTCATACAACAAAAGAATAGCGGTTTTTGTCGAATACAATTAAGTTATGACTGATAGAAAAGTTTTGATTACGGGTATAACGGGTCAAGATGGTATTTTTTTGACATCTGAACTATTAAAACACGATAAAAATTTAAAAATATTCGGAATTTCTAGGAATAAAAATAAAAAGTTTTATGAAAATTTAATAGCTGTAGGAGTAAAAAATTTTTCTAATGTAAATATTCACAATTTAGATTTGACTGATTTAAATTCTGTTAAAAAATATATATCTGATCTTCAGCCAACAGAAATATATAATCTCTCAGGTCCGAGCTCAGTTTATGAATCAATTTTGAATTCGGATTATTACAAAACTACCATCAATACGATATTTGATAATTTAATTGATGCATGTATTTCAGCAGGCAAGACACCTCGTTTTTTTCAAGCTTGTTCTTCAGAAATGTTTTCATCAGAAAATACATTACCCCTAAATGAAGGTTCAGTTTTTAATCCCAGAAGTCCATATTCTGAAGCAAAATATACAGTTTATAATAAAACTAATGATTTAAGAAAAAATGGGGATTGGAATATTAAATCCGGCATTATGTTTAATCATGAGTCAGAATTTAGAAATGATGATTATCTTTTTATTAAAATTATAAATTCAGCTAAATCTATTAGGGACAATAAAGCTGATACTTTAGAACTAGGATCTTTAGATATGGTTAGGGACTGGTCTTTTGCAGGAGATGTAGCAAGTGCCATTTATTTAATTAATAATTCTGATTATTTAGAAAATTTTGTAATTGGTTCAGGCAGAGGAGTAGCTATCGAATATGTTGTTGAAACTATTTTTGATTATTACGATTTAGAATACAGTAGTTTTGTAAAAGTCAATGAATCATTGTTAAGAGAAGGTGATCCTTTGCAAATTATATCAGATCCAAAAAGCCTTATAAACAAATTAGGTTGGGACCCTCAATACAATATTGATGATCTCATTGAAAGATTAATCAAATATATCGGCTAGTTTTAACTACACCCCAAAGAATTTCCACAATTTAAACATTTGTAACAAGAACCATTTCTAATTGTAATATGTCCACAATCAGGGCAAGCAGGAGCGTCTCCCATCATATCGCCGAGAACTTCTTGAACGGTTGTGACAGAATTAGAAGCAGTTTCAATTATTTCCTGTTTATCAACTTCTTCAACTTTAGTTACAAATTGCACTTCTTGAGCTTTCGCTTTAGGTTCAGTAGTTTGAACACTGCTTGATACTTCAGTTTCTTGAACTGGTTCTACAGTTTTTGTTTCTTGTTCTACAGTTTTTGTTTCTTGAACTGGTTCTACAGTTTGTGTTTCTTGAACTGGAGCATTCTTTGGTGGCACTTGAACAATGTCACTTCTGTTTAAATATTCAAGACCCAAAGCTCTAAAAACATAATCAACAATTGAGTTACTCATTTTGATGTTTTCATGGCCTTCAACCATTCCCCTTGGTTCAAAAGTTTGGAAAGTAAATGTGTCTACAAACTCTTCGAGTGGAACACCGTATTGAAGCCCTTTTGAAACAGCTATAGCAAAACAACCCAATACACCTTTCAGCGTTGCACCTTCTTTTGCTATATCAATAAAGACTTCTCCCAATGTTCCGTCAGGGTATTCTCCTGTTCTTAGGTACACTTTATGTCCGGCGATCCTTGCTTCTTGTGTCCAGCCTTGTCTTCTCTCTGGTAGTAAGAACCTTGGTCTATTTACACCTGCATAAGCTTGAGTTGGACTTGTACCAGGAGCATAGTTGCCTTGTACAAGCATTGCTTCTTCTTCAAGAATTTTACTGACCTCAGGATCGCTTTCATCTGACTCTCCTTCGTCAGAAGAAGCTGAAAGTGGTTGAGATGCTTTAGATCCGTCCCGGTAAATAGCTATAGCTTTTACACCAATTTTTGCCGCTTCGAAATAACAATCTTCAATATCTTCTATGCTTGCTTCATTTGGCATATTTACAGTTTTTGAAATTGCACCAGATATAAAAGGCTGAGCTGCAGCCATCATTCTGACATGACCCATATAGTGAATAAAGCGTTCGCCATCTTTTCCACATTTGTTTGCACAGTCAAAAACATCTAAATGCTCATTTTTCAAATAGGGAGCACCTTCAATTTTTTGAGTACCACATATGTGAAGATTTGCTTGTGTGATCTCATTTCGAGAATACCCTAGGGTTTCAAGTAAATTGAAATCAAATGATGTATAAGTCTCTTCCTCTATACCCAAGCCTTTTAACGTTTCTTCACCTAATACAAAAACATTAAAAGCATGTTGAATTTCAAAAGCACCTGGAAGTGCTGCTTCTATTTTTGCAACATCTTCTTCACTCAATCCTTTTTCCATCAATGATTTTTTATTCACGTAAGGAGAGTCGTTTAATGACATTGATCCAATTACATAATTGATTATCTCATCAACTTCATCAGATTTGTAGCCAAGTGCATCTAATGCAGGTCCAATTGATTGGTTAGCTATCTTCATATAACCGCCACCAGCAAGTTTTTTGAATTTCATTAATGCAAAGTCTGGCTCTACACCAGTTGTATCACAATCCATTAGTAGTCCAATTGTTCCTGTCGGAGCTAAAACTGTGGCTTGTGCATTTCTGAAACCATTTTTTGTTCCAAGCTCAACAGCGTCATCCCAAGAAGCTTGTGCAGCTTCTAATAGATATTCAGGACATAGTTCCTGATCAATTGCAATCAGATCATGACTTAAGCCTTCATAGTCATTTGAGTCATATGCAGCTTTTCTATGGTTATTCATTACTCTTAACATATTTTCGGAATTTTCTTTGTACTTTGGAAATGGTCCAACAATACCTGCCATTTCAGCAGAGGCTTTATAAGCTTCTCCAGTAAGCATTGCAGTTAAGGCACCCGCAATAGCTCTTCCAAGTTTTGAATCGTATGCAATACCTTTTCTCATTAAGAGAGAGCCTAAGTTTGCGTAGCCCAGGCCTAAAGTTCTATAGTCATAAGAACCCTGAGCAATTTCCTTTGATGGAAACTGTGCCATTTCAACAGAAATTTCAAGAACAATAGTCCAAATTCTGAGGGCATGTTTATAAGAAGCAACATCAAAAATTTGAGTTGCATCATCGTAAAACTTAACAAGATTAAGACTTGCTAAATTACATGCTGTGTTGTCTAAGAATAGGTATTCTGAACATGGATTTGAAGCTCTAATTTTTCCGCCCATTGGTGAAGTGTGCCATTCATTAATAGTTGTATCATATTGAACACCAGGATCTGCACATCTCCATGCAGCATCAGCAATTTTGTTCCATAAATCCCTAGCCTTAACAGTTTTCATAACAGAACCGTCTGTTCTTGCTACAAGATCCCAATCACCATCTTCTTCTATAGCAGTTAAGAATTCAGTAGGAACTTTTACTGAATTATTTGAATTTTGACCAGAGACAGTTGCATAGGCTTCACCATTGAAATCAGCAGGGTATCCTGCTGCAATCAGTGCTCTTGCTTTATCTTCTTCAATAGCTTTCCACTCAATAAAGTCTTCGATGTCTGGATGATCTAAGTCTAATATGACCATTTTTGCAGCTCTTCTTGTTGTTCCACCGGATTTTATGGCCCCAGCAGCTCTGTCTCCAATTTTAAGAAATGACATAACTCCTGAAGATACACCACCACCTGAAAGCTGCTCGCCTTCACCTCTTAAATTTGAAAAGTTTGTACCAGTTCCGGAACCAAACTTGAATAGGCGGGCCTCTTTAACCCAGAGATCCATTATTCCACCTTCATTTACTAAATCATCTTCAATGGACTGAATAAAGCAAGCATGTGGTTGTGGCCGTGAATAAGAGTCTTCACTTGGAGTTAGGTTGCCGGTTTTTGGATCTACATACCAAAAACCCTGTTGTGGACCTGTTAAATCATATTTGTAATTTAAACCAGTGTTAAACCACTGAGGGCTGTTTGGTGCTGCCATTTGTGTTGCAAGCATGTATTTAAGTTCATCTTCAAATGCCTGCGCATCATTAGATGAGGCAAAATAACCGGTTTTTTCTCCCCAGTGTCTCCATGTTTCAGCTAAGCGGTCAAAAACTTGTCTCGAAGAAGTCTCAGGGCCAAGAATAGGTTCACCGTTGTCGTCTTTTAGTTCATTTCCATCAGCATCTACTTGTGGCACACCTGCTTTTCTAAAATATTTTGAAACCATGATGTCAGTTGCAACCTGAGACCATGTAGAGGGAATCTCTACATCATTCATTTCGAAAACAACAGAGCCGTCTGGATTAGTAATTTTTGAACTTCGTTTTTCCCATGTGATGTTGTTGTATGGGTTACCTGGTGTCGTATATTTTCTATCTACTTTGAGCCCTGATTTTTTTGCCACTTTTTCTCCTTTTATAACTAAATATTGTATAGGTAATACAAAATAACACTAAATATAGTGTTTTATAACTATATTATAAATTGCTTTAATTTTCAAGCTTTAACAAGTAAAATTTTCGCGAGGATGTTTCAAATTCAATTACGCTATTTTCAATATATTCTATCTTTTGCAATTTTTGCTGGTGTTTTGATTTCTAGTCAAGCATTGATCACTTCTTGTTTTGTAGGCCTGACAATAATTTGGTTGACAGAAATGCTTATAGGACAATTTGATATAAGATCTCAACAATATTTGATAGTCTTAACGGTTTTGCTGCTTTCTTTCTCTTCAGTTGCAATACAAAGTATTTATTCAAATATAAATCCTGTTGGATTACTGCTTTCCTGTTTGCTGCTATCAATAACTTATTTCTTGTTTCAAAACGATATAAATATATATAAAGTCGGCAATGTATTTATAATATTAATATTTGCATTTGTAATTAATAGATTTACTGTCACTGAAATTTTTCAGCAAGATATTTACTATATATCTTATTTGTATCTTTTATTACTATTTTTAAAAACACTTGCAACTTATTTTGCAGTTCAATTTAGCAATTTTCAGCTCTTTTTTAATTTTTTTGTTGTTGCCATTGTGTTTATCGGTGTAAGTAGTTTTTATTCATTTAACACTTTATATATTTTTTTAGCAGGGTTAACAACAGCATTATTTACAACATTAATAACTTTTATGTTCGTAAAAATTCGCTTAGAGTATGAATTAACGACCAGACTTGCCAGTCAAATTTATATATTTGATTTCATGCTTGCGTTTATAGCATCACTATATATTGTTGATTCACTAAACGTTGTAAATGGTTTATTCTAAGTTTTGTGGAAAAACAAGTTTTAGACTCACCATTTACTAAAAAAGAATACTTAAATTTAGTTAAACAATTTAATGATAGACAAGATGAAATATTCGATGATTTTGCAATATCTGGCAACACAATAGTAAATATTGGAAATAGAGAGTTTGTTGATTACAGGCCTACTATTGATATAAATTCTGAAACATTCATAAATAATTCTGTTTCAAAGATTAATTTAGATTCATTACATTATTTTCAAATTAAAAAAATGTTACAAAATGAACTTTTTAAATCAATCGTTATTAAAAAGTCAGATATAGCTGTTAATTTAATGTTGCCTGATTTATATGAAGATTACTTACAAAACTTAACAAAAAAAAATCGACACGAACTTAATAGAAAAAAAAGAAAATTTTCAGACCAAATTGATTCTTTTGAACTTCTTGAGTCTAAAGAAAAAGAAATATTTGATACCTTTGTATCTCAACATAAAAAATCAAAAGGTGAAAAAGGTAAATTTATGACAAAAGATACTGAGGCATATTTTGAAAATCTTCTAAAACTTGATGATTGGAAAATTTATTATTTAAAAACCAATAAAGGAGTAGTTTCTACTGCATTCTGTTATGAAAGCAAAAAAGGTTGCTATCTTTACAATTCAAGTAGAGATAATAAATTTAACTCTATTAATCCAGGAATTTTTCTAAACGATTTGATAATTCAAAGATTGATTCAAAAAGGTAAATGTTTTTTTGATTTTCTAAAAGGTACAGAAAGATATAAGTTTGATTTAGGTGGACAATCAGTACAACTTTATGATTTATATATAAAGCTATGAAAATATTACAAATTAGTTTTCATACGGCACCTTTTGGCAGCGCTGGAAAATTCGATTCTGGTGGTTTAAATATTTATGTTGAAAAAATTTCTGATCAACTATCTAAAAATAATCATGTTACAGTTGTAACTGCTGAAAAAGCAGAGAGTTTTGCAAAAGGTAATCTTGATTTTCAGTCTTTAAATTTATTCGATAGAGATTTGTCTGTTGAAGATAAAGAAATCTACTTACAGGAATTTATAAATAAATTATATGAATTAGTTGATCTTGAGAGTTTTGATGTAATACATGCCCACTATTGGTTATCTGGTTTAGTTGGAAAAGAGATCGCAAATAAATTCAACAAACCGTTAGTTTACACATCTCATAGTTTGGGAATTTTTCTCGAAGGGTATAACAAAGAAAGAGTTGACTGTGAAAAAATAATTATGACATCATCAGATGTTATTACTACATCTTCACAGTTTGAGAAAAATATGATTTCAGAAAATTATAAAATTGAAACATCAAAGATGAAATTAGTAAAACCAGGTGTAGACGTTGAGATATTTGTACCAAACTCAGAAATTAAAAGAGAGAATATATTTTTATCGATTGGAAGGATACAGGAACAAAAAGGACAAATTGATGTCATTAAATTTTTAGACAATTTCAGGAAAGTTGAAAATAATTTTATGTGTTATTTTATCGGTGGACCAAGCGGTAAGTCTGGCACTGAATATTTAGAAGAACTAAAAAAAGTTGTAATTGATTTAGAGCTCGAGTCATACGTGGAATTTGTAGACATTATTTCACAAACAAAAATAAGAGATTTGCTAAATAAATCAAAATTATTAATACATACCTCTAAGTTTGAAACATTCGGACTAGTTGCAGCAGAAGCTCTTTCAATGGGTGTTCCCGTTCTAACAACTAATAGAGGCTCTTTGTTAGAGATTATTGAGAACAATATAAATGGTTATCAATCTGAAAATTTAATAGATCGTAATGTAAATAATTTTGTAAAAGAATTGTTAAATAACGATGAGAAATTTAACGAAATTATGTTGAACTGTCTTGAGAAATCAAAGGATTATAACTGGTCTAATACAGCCATAGAGATTGAAAATCTTTATAATAATTTTACTTAATCTAGACCAGATAGAAATGTATCTAATTGGTAAACGTAATTATCAGGATCTGCATTCCATGACGTAACATGACCCACATTTTCATAACGTATATATGTAAAGTTGGTATCCCTATTTTCTGCAATTAAGTCAGACATTTCAACAGGAACCCACTCATCATCATCACCATGAAACAGTAATACAGGAATATCCGAATTTATTACATTGTCAGTAAAGTTCATATTTTCAAAATCTAAACCATATCTAATTTCTGTAAATATCTTGAAATAACCAAATAATTGTTTTGGTACCCAAGGATATCTTGCAGCGCCATTTACCTCAACGCTTTCCCAGAAATTTATCACTGGTGCTTCATAAATAATTCCCTTAACTTTACTTTTATCTCCTACATTTCCTAACCATGATGAGATAGGGCCACCTCCACCACTTGTGCCCCAAAGCACAACATTATCCGTGAATTCCAAAGCTTTGTTAATAGCTCCGTCAAGATCTTTCCACTCAGTTGTTCCATATTGAAAAATTCCAGATGGATCTTTTGGAAGGCCTTTATCATTTCTATAAGAAATAATCATTGACCTATAACCCATATCTACAATTTCACCAGCTCTCATTTTTGCAAAAACTTCTCTAGAATAATCTCCTCGAAAACCGTGAACAAATATTACAATCCCGATATCTCCATCATTGGTTAAATATGCAGGAAATTCACCAAGGTCCGACTGGTAGTAAATAGTTTCATAGTCAAGACCGGAGACAGATTTTGGTGTATATACTCCTTCGGAGGCTTGTCCAGACCAACTAGAAGTTCCAAGAATTTTATACTCACCTGTATCATTTCGAACTACAAGGCTAGTTCCTCTTATTTTATCTCCTTCTACCAATGTACCGTTTAGGTTTATGAGACTTCTTTCAACAATAGTTCCGTTAGTAGATATTATATCTCCAACAACAGCATCTCCATTCTGTCCAATAATGCCGTAAATGCCTTTTTCTAATAGAGGGCCCCACATTTCTTCTTCTACATTTAAAACAATTGATGTGCTGCCTATGCTTGATATAACAACCCTATCTTCGGCAGTACCAATACTTTCAGTGTCATTAAAATCTGGGTTTAATCCACCTTCGTAAATCACCCCTGAAAAGAACCAACCAGCACCAGCTAAAACAATTAATAATAAAAAACCAAAAATATAACTTAATTTTTTAATCACTTAAAGTCCTCGAATAAAAGTCAGTTAATTTTTGAGCATACTCTTCTTCATAAAAAAACAAGATTTGAGTATGTCCCATATCATCATATTTATGGATACTGTACTCAATTTCATTTTCAATTGCTATTTCAACGAGGTCGTCTGAATGATGTGGAAGAACTCTGTCGCTTTGTACTCCAGTAAATATTAATAAGGGTTGCTTATTGCTTTTTTCTAATGCTTGTTCAGGAATATCTTTTAACATATTTATCCTTTTAAAAATTAAAGCATAATGATGAATAGGTTCCCATAAAAAGGTCGGCAAACCTTGGTAAACCATCTCTTCTCTTACTAATGTTTTGAAATCAACTGGAGGATCTATAACTGCAATGGAAGCAAAGTCATTAGATTTTGCCGGAGTCATTAAAGCTACTAAGGCACCCACTGAACTGCCGTAAATACCAATATTAGATGGTTTTATTCCTTTATCCTTTAACCAAGAGATTGCTGCTACAACGTCGTCGGTTTCATTTTGACCGGCTGTATAAAATCCATCTTCACATGTACTTTCTCCATGATCTCTAAAGTCAATTGCAAGTAGATTAAAACCACTTTTGTTCAACATACCCATTGGAAGAAGGACATCCGGAGAAAACTTACTACTAGTTAATCCATGAAGAAAAATAACTGTTGGTTTTGATAAATCATTTTCAACCCACCAAGACTTTAATTCTATTTCACCTGAATCAGCAAAAATAGAAACCTCTTCATAATTTTCAATAAAATAATCGGAAGGATTCCAATCAGCTTTCTGACCTAATGTGAAGTTACTTGGGTCATTATTAGCTTCTTCAAACCAAACTTCACAAGTTACCGATGCAGCTTGTCCATACGCAAACCAGCCAACTCCAAAATATACTACAACAGCTATTAGCGAGAAAAAAACTATAAACTTTTTCAATTAAATCCCCCTTGTATTTATAAGATTACACCATTAATAATTTCAAGTGAACTTATAATCATCTCTATGAGTAAAATTATCTCTTTTGCATCTGATTTTGGTCTTAATGATGGATCTGTAGGGGTTGTAAAAGGAGTCATTAGTCGCATTGATAGTGAAATTAAAGTCAATGATATTTCACATGGTATTCCACCACAAGACATCAAATACGGTTCTCTCTTATTAATGAGAGCTATTCAGTATATACCACAAGGAGTTTTGCTGGCTGTTGTAGATCCAGGAGTTGGCAGTGATAGAAAAGCCATTGCAATTACGACTGATTGGGGAGTTATGATAGGTCCAGATAATGGATTATTAAATCTAGCTTGTGCAACAGTCGGTGGAGCACAAAAAGCTTACTCCTTAGAAAATGAAAACTGGATTATTCCTCATGAGGGGAACACTTTTCATGCAAGAGATATCTTCGCACCTTTCGCAGCAGGATATGTATCTGGACAATTAAAATTGGAGGAGTTTGGACCAGAACTCGATCTTGAAGATTTAAATCAGTATTTAATTCCTTTGACAGATATTTCAGATGATGAAATTAAAGGTGAGATTTTATATATTGATGAGTTTGGCAATTGTCAAACAAACATATCTCCACAAGAATTGATTGATAAAGATTTTAAAATTGGTGATGTAATTCCAATAAAAATTGATAATCAAGAACTTAGTGCAAAATGGTGTGAAACATATAAAAATGAAACAATTGGCGGAATAGGAATTGTTATTGATTCTTGGGGTATGGCATCGTTGTTTTTAAGTAATGGAAATGCTCAAAAAATGTTAAATTGTAAAGACAATTCGAAAGTAGTAATTAAAGTCTCAAATTAGATATGGAAAGAGAACCTGAGATAAAAATAATTAACACTAGCAAGATAACAAAAACTAAAGTCCACGGTCTCATGAGTTCATAATACATGTCAGAATTAATTTTTGTTACAACAGTCAACTGTGAGTTGTGTAAAAAAGCAAAGGTAAAAATTAAATTTTTAAAACATTTTTATCAAATTAGGGAAGTTGATGTGCAGACTGACTATGAAGAATTTTTGTTACGAGTACCAGTACTACTTAAAAATGAAAAAGTTATTGAGGAAGGTATTTTCTCAAGATTTCGAGTGCTTAAAAATTTATTTTTTTAAATATCTATAGCTTTTGATTTATCTCTGTTGCCATGTTCAATTTCTAAATATTCGATAATCTTATCAGCAACATCTACACCACTAGCTTTTTCGATGCCCTCTAATCCGGGTGATGAATTTACCTCTAACACCAATGGCCCTCTATTTGACTGAATTAAATCAACTCCAGCAACAGAAAGGCCAAGTACTTTTGCAGCTTTTATTGCACTTTCCTCCTCTTGTTTGTTTAATTCATAATTTTCAACACTTCCACCTAAATGAACATTTGAACGAAACTCTCCAGGTTTAGCTTTACGTTTCATTGAGGCTACAACTTTATCACCAACAACAATTGCTCTAATATCTTCTCCCTTTGATTCGTTTATAAACTCTTGAATCAATATGTTTGCGTCAATTTTCTTCATTGTTTCGATAGCACTTATTGCAGCTTCCATAGTTTCAGTTAAAACCACTCCTCTTCCTTGAGTTCCTTCAAGTAACTTAATGACATACGGAGGTTGGCCTACTGTTTTTAGTACTGATTCAATATCTCTTGATAAGTGAACGTATCCTGTAACAGGCATCTCAACACCACTATTACCAATTAATTGCAAAGCTCTTAATTTGTCTCTCGATCTGCTAATTGAAGCTGAAGAGTTTGCTGATAAAGATCCCATTAATTCGAATTGTCTAACAACTGCCGCACCGTAAAATGTCCATGTTGCAGCAATTCTTGGAATTACAACATCAAAATTCATTTGTCTACCTTGAAAAAATATTCTAGGTTTTGCTTTTGCAATATTCATATAACACCGTAAATAACTAACAACTTCCGTTTCATGCCCTCTGTTTTTAGCTGATTCATAAAGCCTACTTGTTGAATAAAGCCTTATATCCTGTGAAAGTATTCCAAGCTTCATGCTTAATCCCTTTTAGGTGTTGTTAGAAAACTTATAGATGGATTAACAATCCACCTTCTACCTAATGCTTTTCTTCCAATGAGCATTGTGTAATCCATTGGACCTCTATCAGTCAAAGTCAGCTCTATTTTTTTAGATATCCCATCCATTAATAGAGTTGTTTTGATATACGGCCTTCTCTCTACATCACCATTGGAACTTTTTATTCTTTTGTATCCCTCTAAAGGAGCAGATGTTTTACGTACTGTATTATTTCTTTTCATTACTTTAAACTTTACGTATTTGACATTATCTCTTGTAACAATTTTTATATCAGCAGCATCAATTGAAGCAAGGGTTGCACCTGTATCAATTTTTGCAATTACACTTTTTACATTTAAATCGGGTAATGCGGCATGCTCTTTCCATCCAACTACTCTTTTATCTCGTTTTTGTTTAGCCATCGTTAAAGTATTACGTAAAACAAAAGCGCACTAATAGCAACTAGAGCTATATGAAAGTAAATAACAGGTTGCATAAAAAAATTTTAATTAAGTTTTGGAAAGAAACAAACCTATTTTTACAACAAGTTAATTTGAATCGATTTCTTGCGAAGTTTCTTTGTCTTCTTTTTTGAAAAATAAAAAGAATGTAGCTGTTACGACAATTACATGGTGGATAATAATAAGGTTTAGTAACGATCTTATGATTGTTGCCTCTCCCCACATAAACAGGTAACTAACTGTAGTAAAAACTCTAAGGATATTGGAGAGTAAAATTCCTGACCTATTTGTAGTTATAGCAAAAAACATTAGTAAAGTATTTATTGCTACACCGGGAAGTAAAACAAATTTTAACCACACTAAATCATTCCCTTGAAAATTTGCTCCAAAAATATCAGAGAAAATTCTTGGAAAAAAAAATCCAAATAAAGAGCTGGCTGCGACCGAAAGACCATCTAAAAAAACAAATATATAAAGTGGAGATAATTTTCTCATTAAGGATTGGATCCGACAGCTTCTGCAGTAGATTCATCATCTTCAGTTTCTAAAAGACCACAGTCGCTCAATACTTCCTCAGTATTGCCACCACCAAATACCACTCTCTCAAAAACTACAACAGCATATAGTTCATCTTCAGTTAACTTTCCTTGAAAACCTGGCATACCTCCAATTGATACAGTATCTTCAGCTCCGTAAGTGGGTCCTACTTCAGCCTGCCATCCTGCAGAACCAAGCTGGATCCATTTTGTATGATCAGCACATGTTGGGAAGGTTGTATATAATGCTCCTCCAGTAAATGCTGGACCAACACCTCCTCCTCCTCCTCCTCCATGACATCCTGCACAAGCAGCTGCACCAGCATAGATTTCTTGTCCAAGCGCTATATAATTTATTGTATCTGTAGCAGTCACACCTCTTCCCTCATATGGAGACCCATCACAATTAACAGATACTTGAGTTTTTCTATCAACGTTAAGCATTCCTCTTTCACCACATTCTTGTGTATTAGAAGAACTAATTAGACCAATAAGTATAAACAATGGAATAATTATGAAGCTAAAATTGAGCCATTTAGGGAGAAGAGTTTCTGAATTTATTTTTATGCCCATGGTCTCGTTAACGAAAGAAACAGATTTTGTTACTTGTTTTGTTACAGATGCTGCAACAGAGACTTCTTCTTTAGGGGCTTCTTCTTCGACAACCTCTTCTTTAGGTGCTTCTTCTTCAGCAACCTCTTCTTTAGGTGCTTCTTCTTCAACAACTTCTTCTTTAGGTGCGGAGACTGTTACACTCTCTCCACCAGCCCAAGAATTTAATACTTCATCGACGGAGTTTCCTGAAGCAGCAGCTCTTGCCTCTGCTGAGCGTTGTATTAAATCAACAGGTGCTTTTAATAGCTCTGCTATTTTATTTATTAACTCACTCATTTATTTCTCCTAATGATAGTAAATAAGCGACGAGGTACTCCAAATCTTCATCTTCGAGGAATGCATAACTTGGGTGTGGTATTTCCCTATTAACTGATGTTGAGTCAGATAAGTATCTTGTGAGCCATTGGCTATTATTTGTTGGCTCACGAGTTGCGCTTGTAGAAAGGTCTGGTCCGAGCCTTATGTTCCCAACATTTTTTATTAAAGCTGAATGCGCATATTTATTTTTAAGCACTTTTCCATTTTGAGTATCAGGAATCAAGGTTCTTACATTTTGGGTATGGCATGATTGACAATTTAAAACAGAATAAACCTCAGCCCCTTTAACAACCTCACTACTGACATTAAATGTGTTATTTAATGAATCACTTACAACACTTATTGCTTGATTTTTTGGAATAACAAAACCAAAAATATAAGTAAATAAACTTACTATTAATACTCCTGAAATAAAACTGAAAGAACTTTCATTCTTTAATTCAACAATTTCTTCAACAATTTCTTCAATAACTTCTTCCTGGACAACCTCTTCTTTATGCGCTTCTTCTTCAACAACTTCTTCCTGGACAACTTCTTCTTTATGCGCTTCTTCTTGGACAACTTCTTCCTGGACAGCAACCTCTTCTTTAGGTGCGGAGACTGTTACACTCTCTCCACCAGCCCAAGAATTTAATACTTCATCGACGGAGTTTCCTGAAGCAGCAGCTCTTGCCTCTGCTGAGCGTTGTATTAAATCAACAGGTGCTTTTAATAGCTCTGCTATTTTATTTATTAACTCACTCATTTGTATATACCATTTCTTCGACGGTAGTTATTGATCCAGAAGATATTGCTCTTAAAACAGAAACAAGGTACATAAATCCGCTACCCAGTAGGAGAAGTGAAATAAAAGTATTTAAAGAAAAATTAAAACTTATTTGATTCCATACTATTTCAAACCCTTCACCATAAATTGTGGGGTTTCCTGCGTTTGCACCAGCGTTCCATGAATAGCCAGAGTTAATTCCTAAAACAATGTTATTAATTAAGATAGAAATATAAGAAATTTTAAATCCCAAAAAGACAATATCCTCAAGCTTTGAGTAAGCTACTTCTCTTCCAAACAATTTTGGAATTAAATAATAGCTTAATGATATAGTTGCAAGAATAAGTGAACCAGAAAATCCATAATTTATAGCATTTACAAAATTAGTTATTCCTAATATTGGAAGAAGATTTTCAAAACCTGAAACCATATGGAAGATTGTTGTTATTGAGAATAAAATTACAGAAAAATTTAGTAAATTTGGTGATATAGGTTGGTTTTCTTCCCTAGATTGTATTGTTTTAATATAGTTAACTAAAAAAGCTAATAATGGTATCACTAAACTCATTGAAAGATATATAGAAATATTTTCAATCCAGTTTGGAAGCACTGAACCGTAATAGTATTTAGAATTTGTCCATGGCAAGAGAAATAAAAAGCCCCAAAAAGTAACTGAAGCAAGGGTTTTATTAAACAATACTGCACCGAGTGGTCTTGTCATTAAAAAATGAACTATAGCCATATAAATAAAAGCAAAACCTACATATATATGTGTACCGGTATATAAAGAGTTAATTAGAAATAGATCTGAATAAACTCTTAATTCCGCTCTAACTATAAAAAGAGAAATTAAGTAAAAAACCACAGCCCCATAAAGGAATTGAGCACTTGCAAATATTGAAGCTTCTTTTTTAGCTAGAAGATTTAGTGAGGCTAAGCTAAATAATCCGAATACTACAAGTATTTTTAAAAGAATCAATAAAGAGCTATTTCCTAAATCGTATGCTGTATTTTGAAAAAAGAAGTTTACTAATATATCTAAAAATTCGGTACCAACAACTCCCAATAAAGTTAAAAACACTAACGGAAATAAAAACATTGCTCTTCCTAATGATTTTGAAAACAAATATGAGAAGCTCATACAAAGCGCTGCTCCAAATACAAGACCAAACGAAGCTTGAGTGTCAAGCCTATCCAAAAATCCGTAATTGAAAATTACATTGTTTGGTAAAAGATTAGCAAAAGTGAAGTATGCATTTTTTAAAAATGAAATAGTAAGTGATAAAAACAATGTAAGTGGAAAAATCAGAACAAAAAGTTTCGAAAGTTCTTGTTCGTTTTTTGGAAACAACTTTAATTTCATAAGCCTAATAACTAATCATTTTGACCTTACTATTATATGCACAAATGTGACTGGTTATAAGTTAAATATTTTAAAAAAGATATTGAAATCAATTTATATTTTTCTTCAATCTTAGGATAAAATAAATAGGTAAGGTTTGAGGAAATTTGATTTATACAATTTATAAATTTCGATACAGAATAGGTTTGGTTTCGATTGTCTCCGGCATCGGTGGAATGACAATCGGAGTCATCATTGCACATTTTGCAGGGTTTCCAAAAGGTCAAGTTATTGACTACTTTAACTGGATTCCAAGAGGATGGTTGCCTCAAACAATTGGTCAACTCATTGCATTTGGTGCAAGTCAATTACTTCTCTTAGGTTTAGTTTTAGTTGTCTGGAATCAAAAAGAATTAACTTGGGCAAAGGCTACCTATTTTGCATTTCTAACGTGGATAGAAATGTCAATTCTTTTAGGTATCGTCCCATCTGAGTGGCTAAACCTAGCACAAGGACCTTTGGAATGGACAGGCCAAAGAGAGTTTATTCAGTTTCCTCCAATACTATTCTTAAATAATGAGATAGGCCTAAGCATGGCAGCATTAAAAGATCTCATTCAGTTGGGTATTTCTACTAATTTTCTTATAGCAGGATTAGTTGTCGCCTACTTAATTCAAGATGTAAATAGCAAAATAGAAAGTTCAAAATCAAGAATTTCTGACTATGGTAAAGAAGTTATAAGGGTGGAACAAGATGCCTAAATCTGAAGTATTAATAGAGATGCCAGAATTTGAAAAAAAATACAATTTGGCAATGGTTGAGTCAGACAAGGTAGCTTCACGTGTGCGTCCAAAACAATTTTTACATATTGATGAATCAGAATGTATTTTATGTGAGGGATGTGTTGATATTTGCCCATGGAAATGTATTCATTACTTGTCTGTCGATGCAATCGAAGATTCAATAAATGTTGAGTCTCCTGATGCATCGGAAGAGCCAGGCTTTTTTGTAGTTGACGAGGAAGCTTGCACGAGATGTGCTTTGTGTGTAGACAGATGCCCAACAGGAGTTATTTCATTAGGTAAGTTTGCAGGATCACTTGCTGATCAAGCTGTCGAAAACGGACTCTATCAAGCCCCATGGGATGAAGACTCTGGACAAAGAAGTGATAGGCATGGATATATATATGGAAGGCTTTAGGATTACATAATGCAAAAATTATCACTCAGAGACAGGATTAAAGAAGCGAGAGTAAGTGCTACTGATAGCTTTAGGGGCGGAAAACTCATGTCGAGTATTTTCAGACCAGGATCTCCTTTTAGAAAAGGATATGTCGACAGTCCTAGGAATAGATCTTATGTCGTTATGAATAATGTGCTTTATCACTTACATCCAGTAAAAGTAAAAAGACATGGTGTAAGACTTTCATATACACTCTGTTTAGGTGGACTGAGTTTCTTTCTATTTATTGTTTTGACAATCACAGGTATATGGTTAATGTTTTACTTTCGTCCAACCGAGCTTGCCTATGTTGATATCCAAGCCTTACAAACAGATATTGCATTTGGTTCTCTAGTAAGAAATATGCATAGATGGGGAGCCCATCTTATGGTTTTAGTTGTATTTCTTCACATGTCTAGAGTTTTTTACCATGGTGCTTACAAAGCACCAAGAGAATTCAACTGGGTAATTGGAGTGATTTTGCTATTGCTAACCCTTTTATTATCTTTCACAGGCTACTTGCTTCCGTGGGATCAATTAGCAATTTGGGCTGTAACTGTTGGTGGTAATATGGCGGGTTACACGCCCGTAATTGGTGCTCAGGCAAAGTTTGGATTATTTGCAGGTCTTGAAGCAACGACTGCGACTTTATTAAGATTTTATGTTCTACATGTCCTTTTCTTACCATTTATTATTGTTATTTTTATGGCTGTTCATTTCTGGAGAGTAAGAAAAGACGGCGGAATCTCAGGTCCTTTATAGGTTTTTATGGTAGATATTCCTGAACATTTATTGAAAAGAGCTGCTCAAGCAAGAGCAAAAGCTTTAGGAATCAGCGTTGAAAAAGCTTTAGCTGAAATGAAAGGGCAAGAAGATCCAACAATAGTGTCTAAAGAGCCTGAAGTAATTGCTTTCGAAGAGGTACCAACTCCAGCAGCAGAGACACCAGCACCTGTAACAGAGACACCAGTACCTGTAACAGAGACGCCAGCACCAGCAGCAGAAACTATTTCACCTGTAAAAGAAGAACATGCAGCAGAAACTACCGAGAAGGTTGCAGCGGTAAAAATTGAACAAAAACCGCCAGCAGCTAAGGCGCCTGCTCCAGCTAAAGTAGATACTCCGGATGAAGTAGATTTTGCTCCGGAAGTTAAAGTTACTCAAAGACTATTAACTGTAGTTAAAGCAAAACCTATTCAAAAACCTGTATCAGAGCCTGTAGACAAAGTTAATACATGGCCGCATTTAATGCTTCCAGAATTTGTTTCACTTATGGCAATGACTGCTTTTTTAATTTTGCTTTCAGCCATATTACAAGCACCATTATTAGAAGAAGCTAATCCAAACGTGACTCCAAACCCTGCAAAAGCACCGTGGTACTTTTTAGGATTGCAAGAGCTTTTGTCTTACTGGGATCCTCAAATCGCTGGTGTTATGATTCCCCTGGTTTTAGGTGTTGTCGTGTGGATGGCTTTTCCATATATTGATAGAAATCCTGAAACACATCCATCAAAAAGAAAGTTTGCAATTATGTTTTATACATTTTTTCTAGCGGGGGCAGGTGTCCTAACAATTATTGGAGTTTTGTTTCGAGGACCAGGTTGGAACTGGACTTATCCATGGATTGATGGAATATGGTTTGATGACTTACTTGACTGGATTCATTTCGAATGAGCATAGTTGAATTATCTTTTGCAGCTTTTGCTGTAGTTGGATTATTGGGAATTGTCGGAATTATAGTAATTGTTACTGGAAGAAAGCCTAAAAGTAGTAACTGGAAAAAAAAATTAGATAAAAAGGCATTAAAAGAAGATAAATCACAAACTAATTTTTTTGAACCTGAACAGCCAAAAGAAGAGCCTGAAGAAACTGTTGAAGAAATAGATGAACCAATTATTGACTCTGATGGTGCAGTAAAACTTGAAGAAAAAGTTATTTATGAGGAGATATCTGAAGAAGAGGCAGGAATAACAAGGCGACAGTTTTTAACAAAAGCACTGAGAATTTCATTTGGGGCTTTTGCAGGCATTCAATTAATTTCATACTTAGGATTTATATGGCCAAAAGTTTCTGGTGGATTTGGATCCAAAATTGATGCAGGTTCTATAGAAGACATTAAAGATCAAATATTCCAAGCAGATGGCTCAGTCATACCAGCCTTTATTCCATCAGCAAGGGCTTATGTGCTTCCTCTTGATGCCACTGCTGCCGCAAATTCACAGTTTTCCTCAGGCTCTACAGTTACCGATGGACTTGTGGCAGTTTATCAAAGATGTGTACATTTAGGGTGTAGAGTTCCATGGTGCAACTCATCCCAGGGTTTTGAATGTCCATGTCATGGTTCTAAATATAATATGATCGGAGAATATTTTGCTGGTCCAGCACCTAGAAATCTCGATAGGTTTAACGTCACAAACTCAAATGGAAGATTAATAATTGATACAGGTACGATTATTGAGTCTCCAAGAGCACCAGGAATGTCAGTTAAGTATCCTCAAGGATTATCTTGTATCGCTCTAACAACAGAGGAATAATATGACAAGTTCACTTTCAATAACACTAATTGCATTAGGCATAATCGCTGCGTTAGCGTTTTTTACTGCTTCTGGATTTAGAGGTTCAGGTAAAGTGCAAGACTATGCCCCAAACTTAACAAAATATAGAACAGATGATGATTTAGAAACTAAAACTTTAGACAGAACTTTAACAGTTGCAGTCATAATTGCTTCTCTTTTAACAATTATGATCCCTCTTTATTATCTTGGTGAACAAGATAGGCAACAAGGCTTTGTTGAAGAATTTGATGAAGTATCCGTTGAAAGAGGAGAGCATCTTTATGAAGAATTTGGATGCGGAAATTGTCACGGTGCAGACGGATCTGGTGGAGCTGCCTCCTATGTTGAAAAAAGAAGTGGGATTAATGTTACTTGGGCAGCCCCTGCAATTAATAATGTATTTTATAGATATGATGATGATGAAGTACGTTATTGGTTAATTTATGGACGTGCAAATTCTCCGATGCCCGCATGGGGACTAGAGGGTGGTGGCCCCATGAATGACGGTCAATTAGATGATTTAATAGAATACATGCACCATTTTCAAATTTCTCAGGACGAAGAGCTTCAAACTATTGAAATGAATATAAATAGTTCGCTATCAAGATTAGAAACATCAGAATTATTAGTTGAAAACGAAATTGCTAGACAAAAAGAATTGATACAAAGTGTAAAGGATGCCCCTATAAAATTACCAATTGTAGAAAAAGCTGTTAAAGATGTTACTGATTTATTATTAAAAGAAGGTGGTATTGATACTGATGAGGATGGTTTAAGTGATTCAGTAGAAATAGAATTATCATCTTACAGCGCATCCATATCTGAAACTTTAGGTACAAATATATTGAATTTGGATCCTGATAATGAACAGTCAATACCTGGAAGAAAAGATTTATCAGTAGCAAAAGGATTATTATCACAGCTTGAATCTGAACTTATTAATATAAGAATAGTTTCTGAGGGTTTTGACAAGTTTTTAAATGAAGCCGAAACAGGTTTAGCATTTCTTGAAAAAGCACTTGAAGAAAAACTTTGGGAAGTTTCCTTTGAAGAAATAGCAGACTCCACTTTTGATGGAGATTTAGAAAAAGCAAAAAGGGCTGTGGGGTTATTCAATGCATATTGTGCTAGGTGTCATACAGCAGGATATTCTGCCGGTGTTGCATATACTAAAGAAATAGCTTCAGGAGGATTAGGACCTGCATTAAGAGCTGGTAGAGTAAACATACAATTTAAACAAAGAGAAGATTTTATTGATTTTATTGTTAAAGGCTCCGTAAATGGTAAAGCTTACGGCGTCAATGGTGTGGGTGGAGGAAAAATGCCTGGCTTTGGAGCAGTGCTTCCTGAATCTGACATAGCTTTAATAATTGATTATCTGAGAGGAATGAAGCCCGATGCGTGAAATAATGCGATCACTTCTTTCATCTAACTTATTAGTTACTGGAATAATCATGTTTATTGGTTCCCTCATTGTATTTGCTGGATCAACATTTTTATTGAACGCAACAAATGTTGGAAAAAGATTAGGTTTCTTAATTACTGGAGCTGCAATATTTGGTTGGGGGGTAATTAATTCAATTTTCTTCATACTTTATGCCCCAAGAGGCCCAGCACCAACAAGCATTGATGGATTAAATGCATTTGAAATAAGAATTATTCCAATAACATTTTTAATTGGTTCCGGAATCCTCTTCATAATGTTTTTATTAGCTTTAAATAGGTTTGAACAAGAACAACTTGAAAAGGATGAACAAGATAATTAGATTGTCATTATGACACAAATCTGGTTCATAACAGCGGCTGTACTTTTATTAGCAGAACTTTTAGTGCCAACTTTTTTTATACTTCCATTTGCAGTTGGTTCTTTTTTCGCAGGTATTGTATCTTTATTTACAGAAAGTCAAAATATCCAGTTGTCAACTTTTGTAATTTTTAGCCTTGTGGGCGTATATTTATCCGTGAAGGTTTTTGGTCCTAGAAATAAAGAAAAGAAATCTAGCAAGGGATTTTCTGAAGGAGCAAATAAGTATATAGGAATGTCTTTTGTTACGACTGAAGAGCTAGATATTTATGAATCAACTTTACAACATGTATATGGAGATGATTGGCAAGTAGTTTCGCTAGATCGTAGGATTCCAGCAGGATCAGAAGTAAAAGTAATAAGTGTAAACGGTACAAAATTAGAGGTACAAACGAAGGAAGGTTAAAATATAATTATGGAATTTATATTAGGTTTAGTCAGATGGGTAGTAATAATAGTACTGCTCGGAGTTGTGTTATTTAGAATATTTAGGATTATCAGGCCTTTTGAAACAGGACTTGTTGAAAGATTAGGTAAGTTTCACAGAGAGGCAAAATCGGGTTTAAATATTGTTATTCCTGGTTTAGAAAGAATAATAATTGTGGACATGAGAGAGCAAGTAATTGATGTTCCTCCACAAGAAGTTATTACAAAAGATAACGTTACGATAACGGTCGATGCAATAATTTATTATGAACCTACAGACCCTAAAAAACTTGTTTATAACGTTGGAGACTTCATTCAAGCTGCTACAAAACTAGCACAAACAAACTTAAGAAATGTAGTTGGTGACTTAGAATTAGACGCAGCATTAACTTCTAGAGAGACTATTAATACGCAGCTGAAGCTTATTCTTGATGAAGCAACTGACAAATGGGGAACAAGGGTAGTTAGAGTTGAAATTCAGAGAATTGATCCACCACAAGATGTTCAAGACGCTATGAACAAAGTTATGAAGGCTGAAAGAGATAGAAGAGCTGTAGTTACTGAAGCTGAAGGTGAAAAAAGAGCAGCAATTCTTACAGCAGAGGGTAGAAAAGAGTCACAAGTTTTGGATGCAATTGGTGAGGCAGAGGCTTTAAAACAAGTTGCTGATGCTCAAAAATATGAAAAAGTTGCAATTGCTGAAGGTGAAGCTGAGGCAATTGAAAAAGTATTTGATGCAATCCATAAGGGAGACCCAACAAATGACTTAATTGCAATTAAGTATTTGGAGTCACTTGAAAAAGTAGCGGATGGAAATGCTACAAAGATTTTCTTGCCGGCAGATTTATCAGCCACTCTTGGCAGTATTGGTGCAATTTCAGAACTTTTTAAAGATGACAAATCTGATAACACAGATAAATCTGCTGAAGATGCAGATAAACCGACTGAAGATTCAGATAAATCGACTGAAGAATAAATACAAACCAACACCAATTAAACAAACACCACTTATGATATTTATAAATCTTTTTACTTTTGTTGACGAATTATCAAATAAATAACTACTTACTAAAGCATAAGAAATATCTGCAAAAAGATTAATAAGTATTGTCACAATACCAAGAAAAATAAGGGTAGAAAAAATATTAGATTCATCTGCTATAAATAACGGCAATACAGACAAATAGAAAACCCACATTTTTGGATTTGCAAGATTAATTTTAAATCCTGACATAAAGGATGCTGAGCCAAGTACCTCAGGACTATCTCCTTTATCCTGTAAAGTTTTGATTCCTTTATAAAAG
This sequence comes from uncultured Candidatus Actinomarina sp., assembly GCA_902622665.1. Classification (GTDB taxonomy): domain Bacteria; phylum Actinomycetota; class Acidimicrobiia; order Actinomarinales; family Actinomarinaceae; genus Actinomarina. The sequence goes on along the minus strand of CACNQV010000001.1, from coordinate 7,468 downwards.
ATATAAATTATTCCAAAAATATAAATTAAAGTTAGTATTTCAGGAATTAACGAAAATATATAAGTAATAACTGCAGCAGTAATTGTGGTTATTCCTATTGCACCAGTTGCCGCACCATAAGCAACTTGAAGAGCATTTTTTCTTCCTTTTTGAACAGCTTCATTAACCACTAATGCAATAATTAGACCTGGGCTAAAAGCGACACTAATTTGTAGAATAATAAATTCGACGGTTAGTGATTGAAGCTGCAATATTAAGATTTTGTTTTATTAAGTTCTGGGACACCTTGTTTGACTGAAACTTCACAATCCTTATATTCACTTGCAATTTGATTACCCACAATTATTAATAATTCTAAAACAGACTCTTTTTTTCCAGAAGTGGACCCAAAAGTATTAGGAGAGTTTTCATGTTCTTTTTTTATTTTGTTGAAAACTTCGATTGCTTGTTCTTTATTTAATTTGTTTGATAAGGCAGTTTTTGTGATAACTTCAAAGCTTTTTCTCTGGCGTCTAGGTAAATCAAATTGCATAGATTTATTCTAACTATTTATTAATAGCTTTTGTAATGAGACCTCATAATCTTCAGAATATTTTACAGTGTCAATTTCATTAAAACCAAAAGATTTGTGAAACTTAAAGGAAGCTTCATTTATAGATGGGAGAAGATTTATCTCAGCAGTTAAATTCTTTATAAAATTTTCTTTCGCAAAATTGAGAGTATTTTTATAAAGTGCAGTACCTAGCTTACTTTTTCTATAATGATTTTCAACTGCAATTCTATCGATGTATAAAAAATTACTTACTCTCTTGCCAATCTCATTAAAGTTTTTATGTTTTATCTGCCGCATGTAATTTATAGTGTTTTCATTATCTTGAAAACAAACTATATACCCTAAAACTTCATTGTTTCTTAATATGCATTCGTTGTAATCGGAGTTTTCTACGAGATTTATAAATCCATCCAAGGATTTTGTGCCAACGTTAGGAACATTTTGTTCATTTAATTTATGGCACTGCAAAACAAAGTTGCTTTTGATTGGGGAAAATAAGTAATCTTTCATACATAGGAATATACATTTAATGTATAAAAATGTAAAATATAAGCATGATTCAAAAACAAGTTCTCATGAGTTCTCCAGATTTTTTCAAAGTAGAGTACTCCATTAACCCTTGGATGATTGCAGGAGTTACAGTTGATTTAGATTTGGCAAAAGATCAGTGGAATAATTTAAAATCTACAATTGAAAAAGCTGGAGCAGAAGTAAAAGTAGTCCCTCCTTCTAGGGAATTTCCGGATCTTGTATTTACCGCAAATTCAGGAATTATAAATGATAAAAATGTTCTCATCGCTAATTTTAAATTTGAAGAAAGACGTGGTGAAGAGGACTTATATATGAACTGGTTTAGCGATAATGGCTATAGTGTTGGACGAATACCATCAGAGTTTAAATTCGAAGGCAGAGGTGACGCCTTTGTTTATGGCAATTATTTAGTTGGATCATATGGTATAAGAAGTGACAAAGAAGCGCTGCTTTTCATTGCTGAAGAATTTCAATTGGAACCAATAATTGTTGAGTTAGCTCAAGAAAAGTTTTATCATCTAGATACTTGTTTTCAACAATTTCCGACTGGAGATGCTATTTTTTATCCAGAGGCATTTAAAGATCAGTCATTAAGTGCATTTGAAAGTTTATTTAACCTTATTCCTGTATCAGAGCACGATGCAAACAAGTTGGCTTGCAATGCGGTTGTAATAAATAACACAGTCATATTTCCTTCGGAAGATATTGAAGCAATTAAAACTGTAGAGGGACTTGGTCTTCACGCTGAGGTAGCTAATGTTTCTGAGTTTCTCAAATCTGGCGGTGCGTGCCAGTGTCTTGTAATAGCATTAAACTAAAAACAATATGATTAAAAGACTTTTTAAATTTGTGATTTGGCCTGTGAAAAAAATTGTCCTATTGCCGTTTAAATTTTTACTTTATACATTATTAATATTTGTAATTCTAATTTTATTTTTTCAATACAGGACAGACTACCAGGTAGACACCAGCCCACTTTCTAAAATAGAATACGAAAATTGTATTGAAGTAATTGATAGTTACGAAATTACGCTTAATCTTTTATCAGAGTATGTTGGGGAGTTAGATAGTGTCCAACGAGAGTTTTTAGAGGAGCGTTTACCTGATAATCTACAAGTGTTGCTCGAACCACAAAAGATTGATCCAGATGAATTTGAAAATATAAAAGGAAGTCTAAAAACTTATCTTCAAGGCGGAAGACTGCCAGGATTTAATGGTAAAGCCCTTCTTCCTCAAGCTGCTAGTTTATGTCGAACTGGTCTAGGTTAAATCCAAGACTGTAGCACTGGATAACTGGATTAAAGTTTTAGGTGAAAGAAAAAATTTAGAGACCCTATTCCCAGCTCCAATAAATAGTTTTTCTCGATCAGTTACGTTTTTATCTATATAAACCTTAACATTTTCAGGTAATCCAAGTGGACTAATTCCGCCATATAATTGACCAGTCACAGTTTCAGCTTCTTCTCTTGAGGCAAAACTTACTCTCTTTGCTCCCATAGCCACTTTAGCCTTATGGTTTACGTCTAATCTATTTGCACCTAAAACACAAAACATGGCATAAAACTCTTCTGGCTTCTTTGCTTTAATTAAAATTGCATTACAAGAATCTTCAATATCAAACCCATAATGATCACAAAAGTTTTGAGTATCAGAAAATTCATCTAAGCACTCAAATATTTCAAGAGTTTCTTTGTTCTCTTCATAGACTTTTGCAACAGAATTATGAATTTCCACCATAGACTTTATGATATCTGAAAAACGATTAGTTACAATTTGAGTATGGAGTTTAGGACAATCATTGAACCTTTTAAGATAAAATCTGTTGAGTCTCTTCCTATTACGACCGAACAGGAGAGAAGAGAATTCCTGGAAAGAGAACATTGGAATGTGTTTGGGTTGAAGTCACAAGAGGTAACTATTGACTTACTTACAGATTCAGGCACAGGGTCAATGTCGTCAGAACAGTGGGCCGCAATAATGCGAGGAGATGAATCCTATGCAGGTTCGCATTCATGGCAGAGATTTCATGAAGTGCTTTCTGATCTCACTGGGTATAAACACATTATCCCAACACATCAAGGTAGAGCAAGTGAAAAAATTCTTGCGACAATTAGTGTTAAGGAAGGGGACATTATTCCAAGCAATAGTCATTTTGACACTACTAGAGCTAACTTTGAGTTTGCACAGTCAAATCCCGTGGATCTTTTGTGTGAAGAAGGCTTAGATCTCCTATCTCCAGCGCCTTTTAAGGGAAATGTTAATTTAGAGAAATTAGAAGAACTTCTGAAGGGACCTGATAGTGACAAAATTCCATTTGTACTAATGACAATTACAAATAACACAGGTGGAGGTCAACCTGTCTCAATGGATAATTTAAAAAAAGTCAAAGAGCTTTGTATTAAGTACAACAAGATGTTTCTACTAGATGCATGTAGGTTTGCAGAAAATGCGTGGTTTGTTTCACAAAGAGAAGAAGACTATAAAAATGTTGAGATAAGAGAAATAGCAAAAGAAGCTTTTCGACTTGCTGATGGCTGCACAATTAGTTTAAAAAAAGATGGATTTGGAAATATTGGAGGAGTTCTTGCGTTCAACGATGATGCTTTAGCGGAAGCTGCAAGAAATTTATTAATTCTCACTGAAGGGTTTCCGACATATGGAGGATTAGCAGGTAGAGATTTAGATGCTTTAGCACAAGGTCTTAAAGAAATTACGGATAAAAATTATTTAGAATATCGTGCTAGATCAATTTCTTACTTAGCTGAAAAGGCATTGAGTTACGACATACCAGTTGTTCAACCTGCAGGTGGTCACGCTATGTACATAGATGCAAAAACATTTTTACCTAACATACCTCCTCATGAATACCCAGGACACTCGGTTGCGTGTGAAATCTATTTAATTGGTGGTGTAAGAGCTGTTGAATTGGGAACACTAGCCTTTGGGGTTGCAAATGAAAATGGAGAACCTGATACACCTGCTACACATGAACTTGTTAGACTTGCTGCTCCAAGAAGAACATATACACAAAGTCATTTTGATTATGTTGCTGAAGTATTAGAAAAGTTAGCTGAGAGAAAAGATAGTCTAAAAGGATATAAAATTATTGAACAACCAAAGCTTCTTAGACATTTCACAGCAAAATTAGCACCACTAGGATAAAAAATTGAAAAAGTATAAATATATATTTGTATTGAATTTTTTTATCCTTCTTTCTTTTTGTGGTGGAGACGGTGACAATCAACAGGAAGATTATTCTCAAGATGTTGAAATTGAAAAAGTTACTCAGGTTAGCTTAACTCGAGGAGAAATAATAGAAGATAATTCTTATTTAGATTTTCAAAGATATTTAGACGTTGCTGACATTAGAATATTTATTCTCCCAGAAGTCTCTGATGATTTTGCATACAAAGTCGCAGATTTATATAACCTAATGCTTGAAGAAGGTGAAAATATCAATTATGAGTTAAGAGATAAATATCTTGTTAATACAAAGAATAATCTTGTTTTTCAGAAGGTAGGTTACGAAGGTCCTGAGCGATATAATTTAGATTCGGATCCTCCAGGAGTAGATTGTTGCCCGGGTAAAGGCTACGAAGATAATCATACAGATTTTATTTGGGAATATTTAAACGTAAGGCCAGAAGAACAAATTGGAGAGGTTATAGAGCATCTACTACACACAATAACTGGTGTAGCATTTGCCCTTGAATTTGAAGAGTGGAATTGGGAAAATCCAAATTCGAAAATTAATCTAGCAATGGAGGAAGCAGTTGATAATGGCATTTTTGATATCTCAAGTTATGAAGATATCAAAAAGTATGGAAGTATTGAAGATTTCAATAAGGTAACAGCTATTGAGTTTGCTTTTTGGGGAATAATTGTGAGCTGGGATTATGGAGATATTTATGAGTTACCTCATGATGAGTTTACAATTTCTACACCTGAAGAACTTAAACAAGAGCTACCTATTTTTTATTCTTTGTATGAAGACACATTTAATAAAATATTTTCAACACCTGAAAAAGATACTGTTATAGAGATGTTTGAATAAGCTTTTTATATAATTATTTAAATGAAAAAATATTTAGTTATATTTCTTTTGTTTTTTGTGTTTTGTACTGAAACATCATTAGTTGATAATATGCCACAATCAACACCTGTAACAGTTTCAATAGAGGAAAACGTCGAAACACATGAAAAGCCAGAATTATATGTAATGTTAATGTGGCATCAACACCAGCCTTATTATCCAAAAGATAATAATGGAAACTTTTCAAAGCCTTGGGTCAGACTTCATGCAACAAAAGATTATCTTGATATGGTTGAGATGGTTCAACAATTTGAAGAATTAAAGGTCACTTTTAACTTAACGCCAACTTTAATGAATCAGTTAAATGAACTTTCAAATGGATCTAAAGATATTTATTGGATTCACACAGAAGTTAAAGGCAGAGAACTTACAGAATTGCAAAAAAAATTTATAAGAGATAGATTCTTTGATATTAATACAAGAATTATAAATTCTTATCCTCGATATATAGAACTTAGAAACCTAAGACAATATTCGGAGCAATGGACTACACAAGATTATATCGATCTTCAAGTTTTGTTTAACCTTGGTTGGACTGATCCAAAATATTTATCTTCTGAACCATTAAATAAAATTATTGAAAAAGGTAGTAATTTTTCTGAGGAGGATAAAAAAATAATTTTAGAAATTCATAAAGAAATTATTGATAAAGTAATACCAGAACATCTTAACGCATACAACAATAACCATATAGAGCTTACTACTACACCGTTTGCACATCCTATACTTCCCCTTATACATAATTCGGATTTAGGAAAAATAGGAGATACTACATCAGATTTTCCGAAAAATAATTTTAGCTTTCAGGATGATGCAGTGGTCCATGTCAAAAAAAGTAAAGACATTTTTTTTGAAAATTTTGGATTTTATCCAAATGGTATGTGGCCTGCAGAGGGTGCGGTTGCCCAGGAAGTTTTACACTATTTTAATAATGAGGATATTTCTTGGATTGCAACCGGCCAAAACCCTTTAGAAAAATCATTAGATATAAGGATTCAAAGATGGGTTGGGGGAGTAGCGTCTAAACCAGAATTGCTATATAGACCCTGGAAAACTGTTTTATCTAATGGTGATACAGTACCAGTATTTTTTAGAGATAATTATTTGTCTGATAAGATGTTTGGTTATTCGGAAAAAAGAACAGATATTTCTGTTGAAGAATTTGAAAATACTATTTTAAAATTACGTGAAAAAACAGCTGACTTGGATTTTATTCCAGTTGTATCAATAATTGCTGACGGTGAAAATTTTTGGGAAAATTATTCAAATGATGGAATCGATTTTTTGAATGGAATGTATGAAGTTCTTACAAAATATGATTGGTTAGAAACAGTAACTCCTACTGACTATTTACAAATGTATGGAGATAGTATTGAGACAATCGACGAACTGTATCCCGCATCATGGTTTCAACCAAATTTTGGTACTTGGATAGGAGAGGCCGATGAAAATCAAGCATGGGATTATCTCTATCAAACAAGAATTGATTTTGAAGAAGCAAAACAATCGGGGAATTTCACAGATGAACAAATTGAACAAGCTTATGAATATTTGTTGTTAGCAGAGGGTTCAGACTGGTTTTGGTGGTATGGAGATGATCAAGATTCGTCCGTTGATGAATATTTTGACAAAGCATTCAGAACTTTGTTATCAAATGTTTACATAGAGTTGAACATTGAAATACCTGAATTTCTTGATAAATCGATTAATAAAAATTAATGATAAAAAAAATAAAATGAAAATTAATTGGCCTCTACTCGCAGTTATAACTTGGTTCTTAGCATTTGTAACAGGTGTTTGGGCAGACATGCCTAATCCAATTAATCTAACAAATATTTTGGGTTTCTTAGCTTTTATAGCTTTTTTTGTTTATTACAGAGTTACATATAAAAAATAAACTAGATAACTAGTCTTCTTTGTTTTGTAACTTTTGTTTTTTTATATTGCAATTAACTCTTTCTTGAATTTTTTTATAGGCTTTATCAAATTCTTTTAACTGTTCGGCATCCATTCTTGTTCTACTTATTTCAATTACTTGTCTTTTTTCATTGTCACTATATCTTGACCATTTTGAAATTTCTGGAGTTGTCCGTCCACATCCTAAACATAAATCGCTGTCTGGATCAGTTACGCAAATATTTATACATGGTGATGGAATTGTCATATTGAGATATTAATACTTTTGTAATACTTTAATTAATTCAGTTGTAGCTATCTCAAGTGATTCCTTTGGATTTTTAATACCCTTGGCCCCACACTCAAAGTGGTTTACAAAAATATTTTTATTTTTT